>CALGII010000232.1 GCA_937915485.1 uncultured Ignavibacteriota bacterium
TTGTTTTTTCAATATTTACAAAAAAAGAAGTGATACTTTTCGTGTCATTCGTGTCATTCGAATGATACTTTCGTGTCATACTTTTTTTTATTAAAACAATCGATTTATTCCGTAATTTCAAATCCCTCTTCAGACTCATATTGCATATTCCTTCTCTCCTTTTTCGTATTTTTTGATTCTCAAAAACTGTAAATTTGCCTATGATTGAATTGAAGAATGTCTATAAGAGTTTCGGCGATAAAAATGTGCTGAACGGCGTTAATCTGACAATCAATAAAGGCGAAACGCTCGTCATTATCGGAAAAAGCGGCTGCGGAAAATCCGTTATGCTTAAGCATATTATCGGTCTGATGAAACCCGATAAGGGCGAAGTAATTATCGAAGGTCAGAATATCGTTAACCTTTCACGCAAAGATGTCTATACCGTGCGCAAGAAATTCGGCTTCCTCTTCCAGGGCGCCGCGCTCTTCGATTCAATGTCCGTCGAGGAAAATGTCGGCCTCGGTCTGAGGGAAAACAGACGACTGAAGGATAAAGAAATATCGCGTATCGTCGCGGAGAAACTCGAACTCGTAGGTCTTCCGGGCATTCAGAATATGAGCCCCTCCGACCTCTCGGGCGGTATGAAAAAAAGAGTCTCGCTCGCCCGCGCTATCGCCGATGAACCGGAATACATTCTCTACGACGAACCCACTACCGGTCTCGACCCCGTGATGAGCGACAATATCGATGAACTTATTCGCGACCTTGCCGACAAACTTAAAGTTACATCCATTATTGTAACTCACGATATTTTCAGCGTGATTGAAGTCGCCCAAAGAGTTGTTATGATGGAAGGCGGTGTGGTTTACTTCTCGGGAACGCCAAAAGAACTCTTCGACTCTGACGATACAATGATTACTGAATTCCTTAGGCGTACTAATAAAACCCGGAACAATAACTGATTACTTCCCGTTCTTCTCTTTCAGTGCGCTGGTCCTTACCAGCGACGCGATGACTGATACTGTCAGAACAATTAAAATCACCATCAGAGACGTTACAGTCGATATGTGAAATACTCCCGACACGAGCATCTTCATTCCAATGAATACAAGTATTATTGACAGTCCGATCTTTAAATAATAAAACTTGTCCAT
>CALGII010000233.1 GCA_937915485.1 uncultured Ignavibacteriota bacterium
CTTAAATTTTTTCGCTTATTCAGGTTCGGAAAAGATTTAAGCGTTTTTTATTTTACGGACTCAATATGAACACATTTTCCAAGTTGACGGCGGACGGAAATGAATCCGACCGGCCGGTAAATTCAAAATGTAAAATGCAAATTGCAAAAGTACATTTAAAAATTAAAAGTTTTACGGATAAGACTGCAAAAACCATAATAGTCTATTATCCTTTTTCTATTATCCTTTTTCTGTTTTCCTTTTTCTATTTTCTATTTTCCGTTTTCGCTCTTCCTTTATCCGCGCAGGATGACGGCAGGAATGAAAACGATACAATGAAATACAGGACGGAGACGATCGAGGTCAACGCGCTGCTGGGCGTGGAGCGGCTGACACCGGTTACGTTTCAGAACGTGACGCGCGACGATATTGAAAAGAAATACTGGTCGCAGGATTTGCCGATGTTTCTTAACGGTAGCACGAGCCTTAACGCTTATTCGGAATCCGGCGCGTCGATAGGTTATTCATACTTTTCTCTGCGCGGCTTCGACCAGCGGCGAATATCGATTTTAAGCAACGGAGTCCCGCAGAATGACGCGGAAGACCATCAGGTCTATTGGGTGGACCTGGCGGACATAACATCATCCGTTGAGAGCATACAGATTCAAAGGGGCATAGGGACGGCGTTATACGGAACATCGGGAATCGGCGGGGTTATTAATCTCCAGACGATTAATTATTTCGACCATAATTTCCTGAACGTCAACGCGGGTTACGGCGATTACAATTCGAGAAGGTATTCTTTCGAATATTCCTCGGGAGTAACGAACAGCGGTTTCGGATTTTACGGGAAACTTTCGAAGACGAATTCCGACGGTTACAGGAATTTATCCTGGTCGGACCACTGGGCGTATTTTTTAAGCGCGGGAAAGACTCTCGGCTCGAATTCGGTCGTCAAGTTCAATGTTTACGGAAGCCCGATAAAGAACCATCTTGCTTATCTCGGCGTTACGAAAGATTATCTCGAAGGAAAAGTCACGGGAGACGCGCGGCGGGACAGGAAATACAATTTCCTTAACTACGAAAACGAGACGGATAACTATCACCAGCCGCATTACGAACTCGTTTTCAACACACAGGCATCGAAGAACGTTTACGTTTCGAATACTTTCAATTACACGAGGGGCGAGGGATATTTCATTACCAATTTTCCCGTGTATTATGGGTATGATTTTTCTTACTTCCGTTTGAATCCTTTTTACACGACCGATTCGGCGGCATTCAACGCTTCGTATTACAAGAGGAATCCTGACGGGAGTTTGTTTTACGAGAGCGGAAAGGGATACGTGATTGACAAGTCGGATTTGGTCTCAAATCTGTACGTGAACAACAGCGATTACGGCTGGTATCCGAAAGTTCAAATCAAGCACAACGGCGAGAGGGGTAATCTTGTAATTGGCGGAGAGGCGAGGCTTCACAAGTCGGAGCATTACGGCGAAATCACTTTCGGCAGCGCTCTTCCGCCGGGCACGCCCGATAATTACCGTTATTATTTTTATAACGGAAAGAAGACGTCCCTGACGGCATACGCGAACGAGGTTTACGGCATAACAAAGAAACTGACAGCAATGCTCGGGCTTCAGTTCGCTTATCATAAGTATTCGATTGAGAACGATAAGTTCAAGCCGTATGAGTTCAGCGTGGATTATAATTTCTTCACTCCCCGCGCGGGTTTGAATTACAACATCAATGATAATTTCCGCGTGTTCGCGAACGTTTCTATGGCGCGCCGCGAGCCAAGACTTAAGGACATATATGACGCCGAAAGCCCTTATTCAAAACCGAACTTCAGGGTTGTGGATACCCTGAGCAATACATACGAAGAACCGCTCGTCAAACCCGAGGAAATGACAGATGTTGAATTAGGTTTTGGGTATGTTTCGGCAACATTGAAATCGAACCTGAATTTTTATCTTATGAATTTCACGAATGAAATCGTGAGCAACGGGCAATTAGACAACGTCGGACAGCCGATTAATGGTAACGCGGGAAAATCGGTGCACCGCGGGATTGAGTTCGATTTCGAATATCATCCGTTTATGAACTTGAAGAAAGGCAATCCCGCAAGGGGTTTGTTGCTGTCGGGCAATTTTAATTTCTCTGATAATTTTTTCAAGGAATACAGGGAAATACTCGGTACGGACGGCGCGGGAAACATAATTTACGGAAACGATTATTCGGACAACAAGATACTTCTGAATCCGTCTGTCATAGCGAATCTGACGCTCGGTTATCAAACGGAATTCGGCTTAAACGTTTACGTTTCCGCGCAGCACATAGGGAAACAGTATCTTGACAATTCCGAAAACGAAAGGAAAAATCCTTCGGCAAGGCTGGCGCCCGGATACGTTGACAGGGTTATTGCCGAATATACGGTTTTCAACGCGGGTTTGTCGTTTGATTTGATTCCGGCTTTTGGAAAGGGACCGGCGGGAAAATCTCTTTCCCGGTTTGTGCGTTCGTTTGAATTGTCTATGAAAGTAAATAATATTTTTGACCGGCTGTATGAGACTACGGGAAGCGTCGATTCATACGGAACGCCGTACTGGATACCGGCGGCTGACCGCAACCTCTTCTTTAATTTAAAAGTAGGGTTCTGATTTTTTAGTAGTAGTTACACAGAGTCACGCGGAGAAGGCACAGAGTTACACGGGGTTTTCTCCGCGGTCCTCTGTGGAATCTCTGTGTAACTCTGTGTTCCGCTTTTTCTTTATTCCCGTATTAATTATTTTTGAATTGAACATTTAAGATTGGAGATTGAGGAATGTACAACTGGCTGATTTTAATACTTGCGGGAATTTTCGAGATGGGGTGGCCTCTCGGCTTTAAACTTTCTCAGGTAACAGAACAAAAAATACTATGGATAATATTTGCTGTAGTCTCGATGGCGCTCAGTGGATATTTTCTCTGGGTCGCGCAGAAACAAATTCCCATAGGCACGGCTTACGCCGTGTGGACGGGCATAGGAGCCGTCGGCACTTTCATAATCGGAATTATTTTCTTTAAGAACCCGGCGAACCTTCTCCGCATACTTTCCGCCAGCCTTATTATCATCGGTGTAATCGGTTTGAAATTCGCGGAATAGTTTTTTCAATTAGTAATTAATAATTAGTAATGAGTAATTAAGAACTCTTTTTAAAGAGCGATTAATGTTGACTTTTTTCGAAAGTCAGAAAGTAAAAAAGCACATTGCTTTTGCTTTGTGCTTTAATTACTAATTGAATTAGTTTTGATAATTTTTTTGAATGACAGAAAGAAAAAAGCACAATGCTTTTGCTCTGTGCTTTTAATTACTAATTATTAATTACTAATTGTTAATTGAATTAGAGGTACTGGTCCAGCCCTTTTCTTCTCAGATAATCAACGACTTCTTTCACGTTTTGCGATTCGCCTTTCTTGCAAATTAGCAGTCCGTTGTCCGTATCGATTACGAGCAGGTCTTCAACGCCGATTAGCGCGGATATTCTCTGGTCATTTATAATCAGACAGTTTTTCGAATTTATTGTAAGCGTCATTCCGTGCTTGACGTTGCCGTTGCCGTCTTTTTCCTTGAAGTTGTATATTTCGTCCCAGGAGCCTACGTCGCTCCAGTCGAAATAACTTTTTATCGTATAAACCTGGTGAGATTTTTCCATAACGCCGTAGTCGATTGAGATTCCTTTCAATTGCGAGTAAACGAGTTCAAGCGTTTTTGGGAAGTTGTTTGACAGCAGGTCCTTTTCGAGTTTATGAAGAGCCGCGTTCAGTTCGGGAAGCGACTTTTTAATTTCCGCGAGCATCGTATCGACGCGGAAAATAAACATGCCGCTGTTCCACAGGAAGTCGCCGCTTTCGATGAACGCCTTCGCGGTTTCAAGGTTTGGTTTTTCAGCGAACGTTTTAACCTTGAATACGTGTTCAATGGCGCTCTTGTTTTTATGGCTCGCGACCGTTTTGATTTCTGTAAATTTATCGGTTTCGTATTGAATATAGCCGTAGCCCGTCTCGGGTTTTGTCGGGTGTATTCCGAGAGTAACGATACCCCCGTTTTCATCCGTGAATTTAAGACCGCATTTTACTACGCGCTGAAATTCCTCCGTATCCCTTATTATGTGGTCGGACGGGACGACGAGCACGTTTCCTTTCGGCTCGAACTGTTTTATGAAAAGGCACGTGAGACCTATGCAGGGAGCCGTGTTTCTTCCGAACGGCTCGCAAATTATGTTCCCTTCGGGAATTTTCGGAAGGTGTTTTTTCGTGATGCTCTTGTAAGCGGTGTTGGTAACTACGAAAATGTTGCTGACAGGCACGATTCCTTCGAGGCGCTTGAACGTCTGCTGAATCATCGACGCGTTGTCGTTTTCGATTTTCAGATACTGCTTGGGAAGTTTTGACGTGCCTTTGGGCCAGAACCGCGTTCCGATTCCGCCCGCCATTATAACCGCATAGTTATTCATTTTTATCCTTTGTGTTTGCGTGAAAAATTTTTACCGGGTCGTTCAGGTATGAAACAAAAGTTTCAAGGTCCTTGACCGGCTTATCGAGATAAATAAGTTTGCAGCAATATACTATATACTGCAGAACCTCGGACACTTCTTTCTGATAAGGGTCCATTCTGTAGTTCTGGAGGAACTTAACGAATATGTAAGAGGCTTCCGCGAGTTGCGCCATCTTATGCATTTCGAGAATGCGCGCGATGTTTACGATTTCCCTGAACTGCGCGAAAGAAGATGAAAGCCGCCGCAATACCTCGAAGGGCGCTATTCTTTCCTTGACCGAGGTTATTGACGCGAAAATTTCTTCCGTATCGATTATTCTTTGGCGAAGCGCAAGATAGGCTTCCCTTTCGCCGCTGTCCGTGAATTCCTCTATTATTTTTCGTTCTTCTTCGCCGAAATCGAATTTTTTCTTTTCGAATTCCTCGCGTTTCGCGAGCAGGTCGTTCAGATCGTTTTCAAGTTCGTCAAGAGATTTTATCGTGTTTTCAAACCCCGCAAGACTTTCACCCTTTACGAGTTTTTCCACTCCGGCGAGCGCGCGTCTGAATGTTTCTATGTTTTCCTTTGTAACAGATATCTCTCTGAATTTTTTATCGAGACAAAAAATAAGGCACGCGTAAACCTTGCTTATTATTTCGAAGGAAAATTTCACGGAACATTCTTTCATCACGGCGCTTATCGCGACAATCTCATCCGTTATGGCGTTCTTCATCTCGTAATCCTGTTCGGCAGAATCAAGTATGAGAATGAGGTCGTCGAACAGTCCGTTTAGCGTTCTGTTCTTTTCATACATTTCCTTTTCAAACTTAATAAACTCGGTGTTGTTGATTTCTTCGGTTGTCTCCTGCTCGATTTCTTTGAGTGTTTTATCAAGTTCTTCGTCTAACGGGGGCGCGGTTTCTTCTTCCTCTGCGGGCTCCGTTATATTTTGCTCATCGGCTTCCGCGGGTATATCCGCTGGGACAGTATAGTTTATTTCTTCCTGCGTTACATCCTCTGCCTGCGTCACTTCTGCTTCAAAAACTTCTTTCGTTACAGATTCACCGGGTTGTCTCGGTGCTTCTTCTTTTTTTGTATCCTGTATTTTTTCTGCCGTGCCGTTTTCTTTTTTTACCTCTTCAAAGAATGAAGCGAGATCGTGGGGTTCCGGCTTTGCTTCGCCTGATATTATTTGAGTTTCTTCCTTAATCGTTTCCGCTTCGATTGTTTTGTCCTCGTCGGATGTAATTTCGTTTGCGGCGTTCATTGAAACGGGTTCTTCATATACGTTTTCTCCGGATTCAGGCGGATTAAATTCTTTCGGTTTGTTTGTAGGCAGGTCAAAAACGTCCTCACTTTCGTGAATTTGTCCTGATGCATTCTCGGGTACGGGCGTTACGCCGTCTCCGTCGTTTTGAACCAATTCCATGTACCGTGATTCTGAAATATCATACAATTCAAGGAGACGTGTTTCCCTGAATTCTTCGGAAACAAGTTCGTTATCGATTTCCTCGACTTTAAAATCCGCTTCCGCCAGAGCGTATGTCTTGCCGCTGTCTTCATTTTCCGATTTGTTGAAGAGAAATACTTCTTTTTCTTCTTCCGCTGTTTCCACGGCGCCGCTTTCGAGGTTATAATAAGTCTGAAGATAACTCTCAATAAAGTTTTTATCGGCTGTATAGTTTTCAAGGAAGTTGTCGAGATTTACTCTGCCCGCCTCTATTTTCTTGAACATGAAAACCATGTAATTGGAAAACTCGCGCAGTTTTTTTATCCCGGAAAGCAGGTATATTTCTTTCAATATATCGGGCGACGATTTTAGCGAATGCAAAATTGTTATGACGCTCGCGTATTCCGCGCTTCCGCCGAATTCCGCGAAGTCATACTCTACTTTCGACAATACGAATTTTATGTAATCGTGGTTTCTCAACACCCTTCCTGAAAATATTTACAAATTATAAAACCTTCTTACAACTCTAAAGGTTAAATTCAAAGTATATAAAAAATGCGCGCGCGGTCAGCGTGACGGAAAAAAGAAAAGACGCGAAATAAATTTTTCAAACTTGACTTAATTATTTTCTTTGATTAATATTATCGTATCTAAAGTTATTTAAAATCCCTGTTAGCATATTGTTAATAACTTTTTCTTTGTCCGTTCCAAATGTGTTATCGAAAGATTGCGAAAAAGGCAATATTAACAACGATTGTTAATAACTCTCTTAAAACATGCTAACAGACATATATTTAAGGTGGTTAGCCGGTTAAATCGGTTGTTAGAAATCGCCGGAAAATACCTTAAATGTTAAGGGTAATTTAGAAAGCCCGCTTAAAGTGATAGATTAAATAAATTTGATTTGTTAATAAATTTTTAAGTCCGTTAGATGATAAACTCTTTTACCGATTCGCTTGAAATACACGACAGGAACGGAAATAACGAGCCCGAACAAAATTACACATCGGGGGCCGCCGTTGAAATCTGGGAAAAATTTATAAGTCTTTTATCGCAAAACGTAAAGCAGTCTGAAATTAAAACCTGGTTTTCGGTTTTGGTGCCGAAATCGTTCGAAAATAATGTTCTTACGATAGAGGTACCGAGCAAGGATTTTTACGGAATGATAGAAAAGCGCTTCAATAAAAAAATATCCTCCATTATCGAAAGCGGACTTCTCGGGGAAAACGGCAAACTCGCATACATCGTTTCTCAGGAAAGCCTCTTCGACGAAAATACCAACGAGCACACGGAAGAATTAAAGCGGAATACAAAGGTAACGAATTTCAGATATCCCTACGGAAACCAGCGCGAAGCGAAAAAAGAAGCGGAGCCTTTTACGTCGAATCTGCTTTCACGCCATACGTTTGAAAATTTTGTAAAAGGCGAAAGCAATGATCTTGCTGTCGCCGCGGCTTTCGCGATTGCGAATAATCCGGGCGGTTCTTACAACCCTTACCTTGTTTACGGCGGCGTCGGAGTTGGAAAAACGCATTTGGTGCAGGCAATAGGAAACGAGATACTGAAAAAATATCCCGATAAAAGAGTTTACTGCCTCACGACACAGGAATTCACAAACCAGTTTACGACGAGCATAGCAACGCAAAAATTCGATTTCTCCAACGGCAAGGGCGGAACAAAAAGTCTCGATTCTTTTTACAGGTCTCTCGACGTTTTGATTCTCGATGACATACAGAATCTCGAGGGAAAGCCTGGAACGCAGGATTTCATGTATCAGATTTTCAACAATTTGTACAACAGCAAGAAGCAAATCATATTTTCAAGCGACAAACCCATCAGCCAGTTAAAGAGCATTACCGAAAGGCTCATCTCGCGTTTTCAGTGGGGCATTACGGTTGACATACAGCCGCCGAGTTGGGAAATGCGCGTCGCAATAATACAGAAAAAACTTAACGAGGCGTCGATAAACGACGTTCCCGAAGATGTTATTCACTACATCGCGACAAACATAAAGGACAGCATCCGTTCAATCGAGGGCTGCATCGTAAACCTGATAGCGGAAAGTCTTTTTGTAACGAAGGGCGAGATAAACCTTGAACTTGCGGAACGTGTCGTACACAAGTTTCTCGGAAACGTCAGGCGGGCGAAAAGTGTATCAATAGAAAACATTATATTCGCGGCATCTGAATATTTTAAAATATCCGAAAACCAGATACTTTCGCGCAAGCGGACAAAGGAGGTTGCATTCGCGAGGCAGGTGGCAATGTATCTTGCAAAGGAAATGACGAGTTACACGCTTGAATCCATAGGCTTGAATTTCGGCGGTAAGGACCACGCAACCGTGCTTTACGCGTACAACACCATCAGCGAAAGCATGAAGAGAAACCCAGAAGTCCGGAACATAATAACGGACATTAAGAACGCGCTTTCAAAAATGTAACGACGCGATTCAGTACTTCATATTCGCCCCGGCAAAAGAATTCATTTCGCCTCAGCCGTATAAATTTTATTATAGTTTCCGAAAAGTTTCGAGAAGAACCTGTGTACTTTATGAAAACCATTCGGCTCGCAAAACATGAGCGGACAGGCTCCGTGAACGACATCAAGGTTCTTTTTCCTTGCCGCGTTCAGGATTTCATCCGTGTAAGAGTCTTTAATAAGCCAGACTCTTTTTATTTTTGACGCGTCAATAGATTCTATTATATCCGCGGTATCGGGCTTCTTCGCTGCTATTATGACGCTGTCGGTCAATCCGTAAAGAGAAGAAACGTCTTCAAAGCAGTCTTTGCCGTTTATAGATTTTATGTTTCGTCCGACCGGATAAACGTCGTAGCCCTTTGATGAGAGTTCTTTATACAACGCATTGCCGAATTTTTGCTTGTTTGATGATACGCCGACAATGCCGATTTTTTCGCTTCGTAAAAAAGCGTCTATTATTGATTTCATAGGGGAAGTGTTTTGTTAAAATTAACAACTTCGAAAATAATAATAAATGTATGTCAGTATCTTATCAGTAACTAGTAAGGAATTTCTCTCTTATTGACAAAAGCAATGATGATTTTGCGATTTTGAAAATCAGGGAGTTCACAACCATAAATTAAGGCCTGAGTTTCTTACATTTTCCTGACACTATTTTCTTTATTATCTTTTTAATTTCGAAGCAAATCAATATTTTTTAACAATATCAACAACCCTATTACTATAAATAGTCTATAATATATTATTAATATATATTGCTTGAGAAACTATACATAAAGAACTATCTCATCATAAAAGAAGCCGAACTGAATTTCAGAAGAGGTCTTAATATTTTAACGGGCGAGACCGGAGCCGGAAAAACAATCATTCTCGACGCTCTGATGCTAATACTCGGCGAGCGCGCCGATTATTCGATAATAAGCGGAGACAGCGATAAACTTGTGGTTGAGGGGCATTTTTTATTTTCAGGAAACAAACACGTTGAAAGGTTCTTGAAGGAAAACGACCTGAATGACGGCGGCTCAAACAGCGGCTCTGTAATTTTAAGAAGGGAGTTGAGCAAAAGAGGCACGAGCAGAAATTTCATAAACGACATACCTGTCAACATAGCCGCGTTGAAGGAGTTCGGGAATCTTATAATTGACATACACTCTCAGAACGAGCACCAGTCGCTTCTTAAAAAAGAAACGCACATTAATTTTCTCGACGCGTTCATGCAAAACGCGGGCCTTGCAGAAAGTTATTCGAACAGTTACTCCGAATACGTAAAACTAACCGGAGAATACAATAACCTGCTCGGCAGGAAGGAAGAACTTGCGGAGAAGAGGGGTTTCATCGAGTTTCAACTGAGAGAAATAAACAACGTTAATCCACTCGCCGGCGAAGATGATGAACTGGAAAGCGCGCTGAAAAGAATGGAGAATGCCGAAGAGATTTCGTTTTCGCTTGGAAACGCGATAAACACGATTTATGAAAACGAGAATAACGTAATCGCGGGGCTATTAAACTCGGTAAAAGAGTTGAAAAAAGCCGCGAAGTACGACCCGGAACTGGAAAAAACAATTTCTCTGCTTGAGTCATCGTGCGTTTCTATAAAAGACGCCGCGGAGGAACTGAGAAGTTATAACAACAACGTAAATTACGACCCGTCAAGAATTGAGGAAGTAAGAAACAGGCTCGGAGCGATTGTATTTCTCAAGAAGAAGTACAAACTCACGCTCAGCGGAATACTTGAAAAAGCGCAGGCGCTTAGCGAGGAATTAAACCTGTCCGAGAATTTTGACTTTGAAATTGAAAAACTCGGTAAAACAATTACAGAAAAGAAGGAATTATTATTTAATGCGGCTAAAAAACTATCGGACGGTAGAAGAAAATCAGGAAAAGAACTTGAGAAACGGGTTAACTCTTATTTAAAAGAAGCCGGTCTGGAGTCGGCAGATTTCAGGGTGAGTTTCGAACACCATTCCGGAGAAAAAGAGGATCAGTTTTTTTTCAGAGAAGGAAAAGAAGTTTACAGAATTTCGTCAAACGGAATAGACGACATAGAGTTTCTTATAAAGGCGAATAAGGGCGGGGAGTTCACGCCGCTAAGAAAAACAGCGTCTGGAGGTGAGATATCGCGTATAATGCTGTCTCTGAAAGCGTCAACAACAGGAAAAGACGACGTTCCGATACTCGTGTTTGACGAAATAGACGCGGGTATAAGCGGTAAGGTCGCGGGGAAAGTCGGAAAAATATTGACGGGACTCGCAAAAACGCATCAAATAATTTCGATAACACACCTGCCGCAGATTGCCGCGCTAAGCGACAACCATTTTTATATCAGCAAGAGCGAAGTGAACAAAAAAACGATAGCGGAGATAAAATTGCTCGGCGAAAAAGAAAAGATAAACGAGGTTGCAAGATTATTAAGCAGCGAAAAAATTACAGACGCGTCAATTAAAACCGCGAAAGAACTAATAAAAGAAAAAAAATAAATTCTTCATTTAAGAGTAAACCACTTTTTTATGTCAACGGCATCGTGTCTTCCCGCCTTGTTGTAGAATTCATTAGTAAATTTATCGTAAGAATAATCCGAACTCCATTTAACGCGGTTCTTCCGTATCTTTTTCAGAGCGTCAGTGATGATGTACAGGTCCTCCGTTGTCATAGTAGGATGAAGAGAAAGCCTAACCCATCCGGGCTTTAACGAAAGGTCACCGCTGCTGATTCTTTTTGTTATTTTTCTGGAGTGCTTGTAATCAACGTTCAGTAGGTAGTGCCCGTAAGTTCCGGCGCAGGCGCAGCCGCCGCGAACCTGAATTCCAAACCTGTCGCTGAGAAGTCTCACTACAAGGTTGTAATGTAAATCGTCGATGTAAAAAGAAATTATGCCAAGACGATTTTCTTCGTTATCCGCGAGTATGTGCAGCCCGTCTATTTTACGCAGTTCGTCAAACGCAATTTTAACTAATTCCTTTTCCCTCTTTTCCATGTTCGCGGTGTTCATCTGATTCTTCAGTTCGATGCTCAATGCAGTCCTTATCGCCTGTATGAATCCCGGGGTGCCGCCGTCTTCACGCACTTCAATATCGTCAATATACTTGTATTCGCCCCAGGGATTCGTCCACTCGACTGTTCCACCGCCGGGTTGATCGGGCGTGTAATTGTGATAGAGTTCGGAGTTAAAAACCATCACACCGGACGAGCCGGGACCTCCGAGAAACTTGTGCGGCGAAAACATTACGGCGTCAAGATAAGCGTTCTTGTTTTTCGGGTGCATGTCGATATCTACATACGGCGCGGACGCTGCAAAATCAACGAAACAATAGCCGTTATATCTGTGCATTAATTCCGCCATTTCATAAAAAGGCGGCCTTATGCCCGTGACGTTCGAGCAGGCGGAGAAAGAGCCGAACTTAACTTTTCTGTTCTTGTATTTTTTCAATTCGTCTTCCAGCCTGTTCGGGTCGCAGAAAAGATTTTCATCCGGCGGAATAACAACCACGTCGGCTTCAGTTTCATACCAAGATGTCTGGTTAGAGTGATGTTCCATGTGGGTTATGAAAACGACGGGCCTGTCCTTTTCGGGAATGGATTTCTTTATGCCCTTTTTAAGGAAGCATTTTAATCCCAGAATTCTTTGGAGTTTATTCACGACAGTTGTCATCCCGAATCCCGCGGTTATAATAACGTCATTTTTTCCCGCGTTGCAGTGCTCTTTGATTTTCTTATGCGCGAGGCGGTACGCGTTAGTCATAAGCGTTCCCGTTTCGCTTGTTTCGGTGTGAGTGTTAGCGACGTACGGTCCGAGGGAGTTCACGATAGTCTCTTCAATCGGGCGGTAAAGCCGTCCGCTCGCAACCCAGTCGGCGTATATAAGCCGCTGAGTTCCGTAAACAGACTTGTATCTCAGGTTGTGACCGATAGTGTTATTTCTGAACTTCTCGAATTTTTTTTCCATACGCCGTTAAAATATTTTGTATTACAAAATAAAAAATAATACGCGCGAAAAAAATCGTAAAACGCAAGCATTATTGTCTTTGCGTTCCCAAGCCGGAGCCTGGGAACGAGATTATTATGAAAATTTATAATATTACCGCTTCCCAAGCTCCGGCTTGGGAAGCCTGTTATGAACCTTTTTTGCTGTTGATGCGTTTTCGCACCTTTGTCCAGGAGTTTGTAATGAGAAAAGATTCGTCCATGTGCCCCACCATTT
>CALGII010000234.1 GCA_937915485.1 uncultured Ignavibacteriota bacterium
TATCCGCTTTCGAGTACCAGATTTCGGAGTAATCCTTGTTAAGTTTTAAAGCCGAATCGTAATCCGCGAGCGCATTTTCAAAATCGCCCCTGTTGTAGTAGCACGACCCGCGTCCGTAGTAAGAATCGTAATTCCCGGCGTTAAGACGGATTGCCTCGTTGAAATACTCAATCGCCTTGTCGAGGTTCGAGAGTTCGTAATAAGCGTTCGCGATATTATGATATGCGAACGAATCCGCGCCGTTGTACTTTATCGAATTCTCGTAGCATTCAACCGCCTTGCCGAGCCTTCCGACAGATGAATAAGCGTTGCCGCAGTTATACCAGGCGGCGGAAAAGTCGCTCTTCACTGCAAGAGCCATCTCGTAAGAATCTATCGCCTTCAGGTATTTTCCCTGACGATTTAAAACAATTCCCTTGTTGTACCAGGCGTTGTAGTTCAGGGGATTCAACTCGAGGTGCTTTTCGTATGAATCAATCGAATTGTCGAGTTCGTCGAGGAAGTCATAGCAGTATCCGAGTTCGTAGTACGCGTCCGCGAACTTGTAATTGAGTTCCACCACCTTCTCGAAACAATCGATTGCTTCATTGAACTGTTCGAGCCTTTCATAACTCAAACCCGAATTGAAAATAGCGTCCGTGTTTCCGGGCTCTATTTCCAACGCCCTCTTGAAGTATTTTATCGCCTGAGGATAATTGCCGGTGCTGTCGAGGGAAATTCCCTTGTTAATGTATATTTCCGCGTCGTTCGGGTTCAGTGAAATGGCTTTGTCGTAGTATTCCAGCGCTTCGGAATGCTTCCCCAGTCCGTCAAGAACCAGAGCCTTCTTATAGTACGCATCCGATGAAAAGGGAGAAAATCTTAAATAGTTATCTATAACTTTAAGCGCTTCTTCGAATTTTCCGCCTTCGTACAGAACATTGATTCTTTCTTCTGCAGATTCGGAATTGAGGCTGAACAACTCATCGCTGTCGAAATTTTCATCGGCATTGTATTCTATGTCGTCAAAGTAATTCATTTTCTTCTGTAATCTCTTTTATTTTGTCTGAAATAAATTATTAAATCGCTGACCATAAGTCAAGAGATATTCCTTATAGAGAAAAATTTTGGTATAAGCAAAAATCTTTACCCTTAAATTTTGTCAATGCAAAAACGGATTAAATTGCCGGACGCGCTGCGGTACCCGCGAGGGGAGTATAAACCTGTTTGGAATCCTGTTCGGGAATTATTCGAAAAACGAATGCAGGATCGGGTTTGCGCAAAAAGAAAGCGCCGGATTTCTCCGGCGCTTTCGATTATAAATCTAAAAGAAGAATCTTATTTCACAAGAATCATTCTCTTTATGTCGCTGAAATCACCCGATGTCAGTTTGTAGAAGTAAACACCGCTGGAGAATTCCGACGCGTTGAAATCAACCGTGTAATTTCCTGCCTGTTTAACTTCGTTGACAAGTGTTCTGACTTCTCTTCCGAGAATGTCATATATCTTCATTGTTACCAATCCCTGTTTCGGAATCGCGAAGTTTATCTTCGTTGCCGGGTTGAACGGGTTCGGATAGTTCTGCGATAATTCGAACTTGTTCGGTACCAGGTTGGCGTTGTTACCTGCACCATATACCGTAAAAAAACAAACATTAGGTCTGTTAGGTATTGAAGCGCCGCCTGTCATAGTGCATCCCGATGCGTTATCCGTGTAGTACCCCCAGGTCTTTCCGGGTGCGTATGTTGAAGTAACTGTTGAGTATGACGTATATGCATTGTTGTCATAACATATTTCAATGAGCAGGTTGCTTATTCCGTTGTATGAAAAATGCGGAGACGTCATATATATATACTGCCAGCCCGTTCCTGATACCGTGTATGTGCCTGAATAAGCGGTTGTCCAGCCGTTTGTCACAAATTCCGTCAGTGATGTTAACGTAGTATGCTGGAACCGGATATTGAATCCGCTCATTCCGGGTCCGCCGATTGAAAGAACATAAAAACCTATTCCCATAAGTGGACTATAATTGCTTACTCCTGCAGCGTTAAGTTCGGATGCCGTCAGCAGCATTTGCGTTCTGCCGTCCATCCAGTAAGTAGTAAAAGGATAGTTCGACGGTATATTTCCCGGGCCAATACATCCGTAACTGGGACCAATAATTTTAAACTTATATACTGCCGTAGAGTCAGTATTGTGATTCGTAGAATTGTCTTTGGCAAAGATTTTGTAAAAAATCGAATCGCCGATATTAACATCATTTCGTGTTGAATTAAATTCCGCCGAGTAGTTTGTCCCGCCTGTAGGCAGTAGTTTGAAATGCTTAACGTTATTGACGGCGTTTGACTTGTACCATCTCACCCATACCGAGTCAATGCCGAACTCGTCCGTAACATCCGCGCTAAGAGTTGCAGGCCAAAACGTTTTCGGGCAATTTCCTATCGGTGTATGCGATATAATTGGTTTAGAAGTATCAGACAGCATCGCCTTAAACTGAAACTCAGGAGTCCGGCTGTATTTGCCGCTGCTCTGAACGGCTTTTATGTAATACCGATATGTCGAGTTTGCTCCGTTGCCCGGAATGCTTCCCGTGTAGTTACTTCCGGAATTCGTCATTGTTATTGAGTCCGTAAGCGTAACGCTGTTTCTTGACCAGAAAATCTTACCGGATGAAATCGTTCCTGACCCTATCGGAGTTATCACCGCGTTCACTACATACGGTCCTGCTACGTTCTGAGTGTTCGGAAGAGGCGTATGCGTGATTGAGGGACCCGGGCTCGCTACGATTGTAAGACACGAAGGCTGACCGGCATACGTTCCGATTACTGTCGTTGCCGAACCTGTTGTCGTATCGCAGACTCTGAGAATGTTTCCCGGACCTGCCGATGCAAGATAGCACATTCCGTCGCTGAGGTCAAACGCCCCGTCCTGATTGTTTCCCGCATCGAATCCTAACGCACCAACGATTGAGAAAACGCCTGTTGATTTGTTAACTCTGTATAAGTTGTCATGAACTATATCGACAACGAACAATGAACCGTTCGGGGCGCACATAAGCGTGATACCGCCAAGGCATACCGTCGAAGGCGTGCCTACCGGCGTGCAGACGCCCGTCGTCATATTAATCGTGAAAACCGATGACGCCGAGAATGATGATGAAAGACCCCACATCGTGTTTGTCGTGTGGTCCCATACCATACCCTCAAAGTTGTTTTCGGGAATGCCCGTGCACGATGCTATTACCTGCGTGCAGACACCTGTAGTTGTATCGACCGACCAGATCTGGAACGGGGAACTCTGATTCATAGTATAAATTACGCCTGTGTAGGTGTTTCTTGCAAGCGCTCCAAACCAGTAGCCCGTTGTCGTGAACGGCGAACCGACTGCTGTTAATGTAACGTCGCCCATGAATTGTTTGCATAACTGATGGGTCCCTGTTCCTGAAACGAAAACGAAACCACGGTTGGATGCATTCAATGGATTATCGTGTGTTACGACCGGTAAGTTATTGTATTCAGCCGGCGCCGGGCCAAATGATGTCGGGAAGTCCTGCGCTGTTATCAGCCCGGCAGTAAATAACACAACTCCCGCTAAAACAAACTGTATAATTTTTTTCAAAATATATTCTCCTGATTAAGAAAAATTGAAAAATTGACTTTTACACGGGAAAAGAACAGTTTGTATTCCTCATAGATTTTGATTATATTAAGTTATTAAGTAACACTGATTAAGTCAAGAGAGAATTGAGGTTAAGAACTAATGGTAATCGTATCGGAAGCGGTTTGTATAAAAAGAAAGCGCCGGATTTCTCCGGCGCTTTCGATTATAAATCTAAAAGAAGAATCTTATTTCACAAGAATCATTCTCTTTATGTCGCTGAAATCACCCGATGTCAGTTTGTAGAAGTAAACACCGCTGGAGAATTCCGACGCGTTGAAATCAACCGTGTAATTTCCTGCCTGTTTAACTTCGTTGACAAGTGTTCTGACTTCTCTTCCGAGAATGTCATAGATCTTCATTGTTACCAATCCCTGTTTCGGAATCGCAAAGTTTATCTTCGTTGTCGGGTTGAACGGGTTCGGATAGTTTTGCGATAATTCGAACTTGTTCGGTACCAGGTTGGTGTTGTTGTTTCCGGCACCCATTACCGCTACGATACAGGTGTTAGGTCTGCTGGCCTGCACTGCGCCGCCTGTCATCGTGCAACCTGTTACGTTATCCGTATAGTAGCCCCAAGTCATGTTCGGAGCCGCTGTCGAATTTACAGGTGAATACGCAGTGTATGCCGAATTGTCATAGCATACTTCGATGAGCAGGTTGCTCGTTCCGTTGTACGTGAAGTACGGGGCTGTCATGTCAATGTACTGCCAGCCTGTGCCTGCTACCGTGTATGTTCCCGTGAATCCTGTCGTCCATCCTGACGAAACAAATCCCGTCATTGAGGTTTGTGTCGTGTGCTGGAATCTCACGTTGAATCCGCTCATCGCGGGTCCGCCGACCGTGATAACGTTGAATCCGAGTCTCGTAATCGCGCTGCCGTTTCCGACGCCTGCCGCGAGAAGTTCAGTCGAGGTGAATAACATCTGTGTTCTTCCGTCCATCCAGAAAGTCGTGAACGGATAGTTTGAAGAAACTGTTCCCGTGCCGATGCAAGCATTGACGAGATTTACTATTTTGAACTTGTACAATGCTGTCGAGTCGGTGTTGTGACTTGTTGAATTGTCTCTTGCAAAGACTCTGTAGAAAATCGAGTCGTTGTAATTGACGTCCGCCTGCACTGAATTGAACGCCGCCGCGAAGTTCGTGCCCGTCGTCAGGAGAAGTTTAAAGTGCTTTACTCCCGTGCCGGTGTTGTTCTTGTACCATCTTACCCATACCGAGTCCAAACCGATATTATCAGTAACGCTTGCGGTCACAGTTGCCGGCCAGGTAACTTTCGGCACATCGCCTAACGGTGTGTGGACTATTACAGGTTTCGAAGTGTCCGTTGCGGACGCGACGAACGAGTAAACAGGTGTCGCCGAATACTGACCGTTGCTCTGTATTGCTCTGATTAAATACCTGTAAGTTGCGTTTGTTCCGTTACCCGGAATGCTTCCGGTGTAGTTGTTTCCGGAATTCGTCATTGTGATCGAGTCCGTAAGCGTGGTGTTGTTTCTTGACCAGTAAATCTTACCGGATGAAATCGTTCCGGCTCCTGTCGGAGTTATTACCGCGTTCACTACATACGGTCCCGTTACGTTCTGAGTGTTCGGAAGAGGTGTATGCGTGATTGAGGGACCCGCGCTCGCTACGATTGTAAGACACGAAGGCTGACCGGCATACGTGCCGATTACCGTCGTTGCCGAACCTGTCGTAGTATCGCAGACTCTGAGAATGTTTCCCGGACCTGCCGATGCAAGATAGCACATTCCGTCGCTGAGGTCGAACGCGCCGTCCTGACCGTAGTTCGCCGCGAATCCTAACGGACCAACAAGCGAAAATACACCCGTTGATTTGTTTATTCTGTATAAGTTGTCACCTACTATATCGACAACGAATAATGAGCCGTTCGGCG
>CALGII010000235.1 GCA_937915485.1 uncultured Ignavibacteriota bacterium
TAAGTTCACGAATGTAAATCCGAAGTTGGTTTTCTCTGATATCTTGTAGTCGCCCCTCAATCCGAGAAATGTCTTTGATGCCAGCGAGAATAAATCATTCGACTCGTATGTTATTCGCAAGTCCTTCGCGGTGAGCGCGCTCGCGTTTCTGATTACGACAACACCCGTAATATAATCCACCGAATAATCAATGTTCTCCTGCAGAGGTGTCTGTCCGATGAAAACCTTTACGCTTCCCGCGACAACGTTCAAACCGATATTAAAAGAATTCGTCAGCCCTGACTCTCCCTTTGCCGTGCCCTTCAAATAAAAGTAACTGGCTTTCGGCGACTGCTGAGCGTTAACTTTCGTCTGCAGGTATATTTCCGAATACTGATACGTAGTGTCCGCGCCGGCGTTTCTGATTTCATCAAGGAACGGCTCGAGCGTCGGAAATATTATGTCTCCCGTCTCCTTGTTTATGGTTCTTCCCGGCCGAAAGTCGAATATACCATCTGGCGGAGGACTGATTGTCCCCGATTTAAACCTGTCAAGTTTCAATATCTCCATCAGCGATTTCGTCGATATGTTATCGGGCAAATATGTTGACGGCGTATTTGTGTTTCCTATGTAAACAACTTCTAATTTAAACCCGTCTTCAAGAACATTTGAAACAGGTAGCCTGTAAATGTTCTTCATCTTCAGTTTCCACGCTCTCGGCGATACTTCCTGACTTTCAACATCCGCCTTTATTAGTTTCAAAACCAGAATTTCGTTCGGAAGCGAACTGCTCGATGTGGTTCCATAAACTGAAGACGTATCGTTGAATAACCTGTATGCGACCGCGACGTGAAGATTCTGCGCGCTGACTTTAAGACTCACGAATCCCGCGTACTGGTCGACAAAATATTCGTCCTGCTCGAGTTTCCTGTAATATCCGTAATACCTTTCCCCGGTTATTGTCGTTGGCGCCCTGTATGTCGAATCGTATCCGCCCGCGGGCCTCTTGTCAAGATATAACTGCCCGACGCATAACCTTTTGCTCGCGACCGTGTTGTCGCACTGTATCCATACTTCGAAATTTCCGTTCGTGACGTTAATCCTGTTCTGTGTTACGTACGGAGTTTCGATGAATCCGCCGCTAAGCGAGTCATTATATATATCTAAGAATGACCTTTTATAAAGCGAATCAATGAAATAATGACTGTCCGAGTAGTCCCAAACCCCTATCTGAAAATTCTGGTCCTGTGTTCCGCCGGAATATGTTTTTTCTTCCTGCTTGCTCTTTTTCTGCGAGACTACTGTTGATAGAGTGAGCGGCCCGAGTTTAAAATCTCCCTTTATCCCGAATAATGCCTGTGTCGATTGTATCAGTGATGACTTCGTGTCAAGCGATACGTTTCCCGCCTCGATTTTCTGTATGACCTCGTCAGCATATCCCGTGTACCTTATCTTCAACTGGTAGATCGGAAGAGCACACGTCTGAACTCCAGTCACGGCTACATCTCG
>CALGII010000236.1 GCA_937915485.1 uncultured Ignavibacteriota bacterium
ACCTCATTAAGAATGCTGCCGATTGTTTTGGCTGTTCCGGACGGAGCATCGAGTTTTTGGTTATGGTGAAGTTCCAGAATGTAAGAATCGTAATCCGCAAGACCCGAAATAAGTTTTGCCGCCAGTTCGTTTAACTTGAAGAAAATATTAACGCCGATAGAAAAATTCGTAGCGTAAATCAGCGTTTTATTTTTCTTCTCAAAATAGTTTTTCACGTCGTCAAGAATTTCGTACCAGCCTGTTGTTCCGACAACAACAGCCTTAAAGTTGTCCGCTATTATTTTGTAATTCCGCATGAACGCATCGGGGACTGAAAAATCCACGCAGACCGCGTCAGCATTCGCTGCAGTTATAAGGCTTTCGGTGTTGTCGGGAAACGCTGCAATTTCATGTCCTCTCGCTATCGCCGCGCTTTCAATCTCGCGCCCCATTTTACCGTAACCGGAAATTACAATTTTCATGTGTTTGTTTTTGATTCAAAAAATTCGTCGTGCAGAATTTGAAGCACGTTTTTAAAGTCGCTTCTGTCCACAACGAAACTTATGTTAATCGCCGAAGCTCCCTGAGAAATCATTGTTATGTTGTATTCGCCTGCTGCGCCGAAGATTCTTTTCGCCATGCCTTTGGTGTATTTAAGGTCCTTGCCTACGACGCAGACAAGCGATTTGTCCCTGCTAACGCTGACTTTAGAAAACGCTGATAAGTCATTCACAATTTCCTCAAGGCGATCGTCGCTGTCAAGTGTCAGCGAAACGTTGACCTCTGACGTAGTTATAAGATCGACGGAGGTTTTATACTTATCGAACACTTCGAATAAATTATGAAGAAACCCGTATGAGTTCAGCATTTTCGTAGAAAAGATATTAAGCACGGTTATGTTTTCCTTGCAGGAAATCGAGCGCACGCCCTGTTCGTGCTTATTATCGGCATTAATGACAAGGGTTCCCTGACTTTCGGGATACATAGAATTAAGAATTCTGACGGGTATATCTTTTTCGACAGCGGGCTGAATTGTGGAAGGATGAAGCACCTTCGCCCCGAAGTAAGCGAGTTCGGCGGCTTCTTCGAATGTCA
>CALGII010000237.1 GCA_937915485.1 uncultured Ignavibacteriota bacterium
TGTAACGACAGCCATTATAAGTATAATGTTGTTCCCGCGAAGGAATCCGACAATAAAGAATACTATTACGGAGAGTCCCGTGAGTCCGACGGCAATGTGCGCCGCAATGTGGTTATCGTTCCTGACGGGAAAAGAGAGTATAAGCAGAACCGCTCCGATAGCGACGGAAATAAACGATGTCGGGCTGCCTGAGATTATATAGCCGTAAAAGCCGAGTCCGATAAGAATTACAGCATTAAAAATCATTACCTGATAGTTCTTCATAATGTGGTTTTATGTTCATTCCAATAAACAGCAATTATACGATATTCGTTCAGGATTAAAAAGAGGAACAATTATCGCTATATTTAGTACTAAAAATAAAAGCCATATGAAACCAGCACACACAGTTCTAATAATTCTTTTCGCTGCGTTTGTAATTTCAGGCTGCGAAAGCAAGCAGGACACTGAAACTCTTCCCTCACCTAACACAATGAAAGAAAAAACAAGTCAGTATAAAAGCGAAGAGACCAAGCAGGACGTAAAATCATCGAGCATCAACCTCGAACAGCAGACACAGAAAACGGGAGATGAGAAGATACCCGACGTAAGACAGAACAGGATGATAATAAAAACAGGAACGATGAAATTAGAAGTCGAAAAATTCGAAGACGCGGAATCAAAACTCAATGAAAGCATTAAAAAACTAGGCGGTTATGTATCGAATTCGACTTCGAGTCAATACGCGAGCGGGAAAAAATACGGTTCACTGACGTTGAAAGTTCCAGCAGACAAGTTTGACGCTCTTATCGGCGAGGTATCGGGGTTCGGAAAAGTAATGTCACAGAATATACAGGCGAGCGATATAACGGAGGAGTATGTTGATTTAGAGGCACGTTTGAAGACGCAGAAAGAACTCGAAGAAAGACTGATAAAACTATTGAACGACAAGGCGTCAAAATTAGCGGAAGTCATAGAAGTCGAGGAAAAACTTGCATCCGTGAGACAGAAAATCGAGAGCATAGAAGGAAGGATGAAACTGCTTAAATCGCAATCCGACCTTTCGACTCTGACCGTTTCGGTTTACGAGCCGTCGATGCTGGACACATCGTCTGGAGGCGGATTCTTCTACGAACTCTGGCAGGCGGTAAAGAAAGGGCTGAAAGGATTCACGAACGTGCTGGCGGCATCGATAACAATATTGATTGCGATAATTCCGATAGTAGTTTTTGTGCTGTTTATCGTCTGGCTTATCAGGAAGATTTTCTTCAGGAAGAAAGCAAAAACGGTTTAACGAAATTCAGCATAAGCAAAGCAAAACGGGAATACAATCAATCGTATTCCCGTTTTACCGAAGTATTAAATGCAAATCAGATTTTTTCAACGACTACGGCTGTTCCGTAGGCGAGAACTTCGGTCACGCCGGACATTACATCATTGGCGTCATATCTCATGCCGATAATGGCGTTCGCGCCGAGTTCTTCGGCATGCTGCACCATAAGTTCGAACGATTCGCTTCTTGTTTTTTCGCACAGTTCCGTAAATAGTGTGATGTTTCCGCCAATGATAGTCTGGAGCGAGGCTCCGATTGTCGCGAACATATTTCTTGAGCGTACGGTTATTCCCCTGATAATGCCGAGATTCTTCACAATTTTATAACCGTCGATTTCGAATGCCGTTGTGATTAGTCCGTGTTCCATAAACTTTTTCTACTTAAATTTAGTTATCAAATAGTTATCTTATATGCCCTTATAAGGGTTATATAAATTTACGTAAAACCATTGTTAAAAGTTAGAATATTCTCATTCAGTTATAAATATAGCGGAATTCCGCAGGACACGACTGAAAACGGCGGCGGTTTTGTGTTTGATTGCAGGTTCATACATAATCCGGGAAAGTACGAAGAATACAAGAATTTAACGGGAAAAGACGAGAAAGTGATTATTTTCCTGCAAAAACAGGCGGAAATGGCGGATTTTTTAATAAACGTGTACGGTATCATAGATAAATCGGTTGATAATTATATTAAGAGAGAATTTTCGGATTTAATGGTATCATTCGGATGTACAGGCGGAAGGCACCGTTCGGTTTATTCGGCGGAAAAATTGTCCGTTCATTTAAAAGAAAAGTATCCTGAAATTGAAATAGTTGTTACTCATCAAAATATTGAATAATGCAGAAAGTTTTTTTATTGTTCTTATTGTTTATCTGTTTTAAGTTTTCCACAGCTCAAATCACTCCGGTTACCATAAAACTCGACACGGCAATAACAAAAGTACAGGGCTCGAAGTCGTTTTATGTTCGAAATCCTTCGAACAAACCCATACAGATAACCGGCATACGGACGCTGCTCTCGCAGTTTTATTTCACGACGACTCCGTTCAGCATCAATCCTAACGACAGCGTACAGGTAAGCATACTGTTCAAGACCAATCAGAACGTAACATACAGAGATTTTTACATATTTGAAACGAAAGGTTTGAAGTATCCTCTCGTGTATTACCTAGCAGCGACGGCAAAATATCCCGACGCGCAGTACAGTTTCACGCAGGGCTTATATGACGAGGCGCTGAAGACCGCACTCAGAAGTTTTACGACTACGGGGTATGTATCGCTCGGATATGACACGGGGCGTGACAAGATGTTTGAAACGATTGACGATTACGGAGGCGATACGATAGAGTGTGTTTACATCGGCAGGAAAATATACGCGACAAACAGGACACAGGCACAGAATCAGAATTTCAACACGGAGCATACATATCCGCAGAGTTATTTCAGCGAGAACGAACCGATGAAGAGCGATTTATTTCATTTGTATCCGACTGACGCAACACCGAATTCCTACAGGTCAAATTACGCTTTCGGAAAAGTCGTATCGAACATAACATATCAAAACGGCGGGTCGAAACTCGGCAAAGATTCAACAGGAGAAATTGTGTTTGAACCGCGTGATGTGCACAAAGGTAACGTGGCGAGAAGCCTGTTTTATTTTTGCGTGAAGTACAACAACGTTTCTCCCGGCGGGTTCATGAACACGAAGCAGGAGAACACGCTAAGGCAATGGAATATTTTTGATACTGTGAACGCGAGAGAGAACCTGCGCAACACGAGGATATATTCTTTCCAGCACGTAAGGAATCCGTTCATAGACCACCCTGAACTCGTGGACAGGATAAAAAGCACGTTCAGCGTATCAAACACGGCGCCGAAGGCGGAAATCTCGGCGGCGCCATTCAGCGTTAAATTCGACACTGTAGCAGCGAATGACACGACGAGTTATTACATTGCGGTAATGAATTACGGGAATACGTCTCTTACGATAACCTCAGCGGTATCATCAGCGCCGCAGTTTATCGTGGAGAGCGTACCTTCATCGGTTCCTGCCGGTGAATTGAGGTACCTGAAGGTAAAATTTAAGCCGACGGCGATGTACCAGACATACACGGGAACGCTGACTATTCAGAATTCGGATGAAACGATTGTGGTTAATCTAACGGGAGTTGGAGGGACGAGTATCGGAGTGAGCAAAATATCGTCAGAGGTTCCGTCAGTATTCAGACTGGAGCAGAATTATCCGAATCCGTTTAATCCGTTGACGAAGATACGATTCTCAGTGGCGAAATACGGATTAATCACTTTGAAAGTATTCGACGTTCTCGGCAGGGAAACGGCAATGCCCGTCAACGAAATACTTCAGCCGGGAGTGTATGAAACTCCTTTCTCCGGAAGCAATCTGACGAGCGGGATATACTATTATCAGTTAGCGATTGACAACGAGCCAATCGGCATCAAGAGGATGGTTCTGGTAAAATGATGATTATCAGGATGAGGGATTAAATTGAAATTAATATAATGAAAATCCCCGCGGGTGAGCGGGGATTTTTTTATTCGCTGTAAAAAAATGTCTTTATGTATCTTGACCGTAAAAAATCATCGTGACTTGTTTCCGACGGAATAACAAATCAAAATAATAATATAATCAAAAAATCAACAGTTCTGCCTGAACTATTTCTTTCCGCCCATAAAGAACGAGACGCCGCCTATGAAACTAACGTGACCCATTGTTCTAGAGCCGAGTTTCGGGCTAATAGAATAATCGCCGTCGTCGTTAAACGGAATATCCCTGCCCTCTGAAACTGAGGCTGATGACCTGCCGAGAATGTTTGTTAACTGGAATCTGACGCCGGCATTCAGCCCTATAAAAGGAGCAGGTCTGTAAGTGTAAACAGTATTCACGCCCATGCCGAACCTTATGGCTGAAGTTATGTTGTTATAATCCTCGCCTTTACCGGTAGGCTCGTCATATACTTTACCGAATGAGCCGGAGAGAACGAAATCACCTCCGAATGTGAACAGGGATGTTCTTCTGGAATCAGTGAAAACGACATAATCGAGGCCAAGCGCTGTATAAGGCTGATGTATGTTTATGCTGCTAAGTCCTGATACAGCAACCGGGTTCTTGTAATTTATAGTAGGCCAGCCGGGATAGACCATGCCGTAATCATACGCTAGATTTTCGCTGCCAAGAAATCTCGCGTACCCGAGTGTCAGTTTTATCCTTAACTGAGTACGTTTGAAATTAGCCACGGTGAAACCGAATTTAATTTCACCCTGATACCCGGAAGTTGTAGAATAATTCTGTAAATCGTAGAATTCTTTTATTGAACTTCCACGAAGGTCGAACATTGGCAGAGCGTAACCGAAATTCGCATCGATGGAGAAAAACGGTTGAGTAAACTTGGATGAGATCAATTGAGTCTGTGAGTACAGGTTGGATGAGAAGAAAACCAATACAACGATAAACGGAATTAGTCTTTTCATTTTATAAAAATTTGATTAAAAATTCTTAATTTATATTACACAGCAAAAATTATGCAATTTTTAAAGCATTTAAAACAGCAAAAAAAGAACATTACCAATGTTACTGATTATTATTATGAGACTATAATGTATATGTTTGAGACTGCGTTTACAGGAAAAGTGAAGCACGTTTTTCCTTTTTGATTCACGGATTAATAATTAATTTAAGTTTTCTTTCGGGATAACGGATTGTTTTTACCGTTTTTTATGTTATATATATACAGGTAAGTCAGGAATTATGCGTAATTTACCGGCCTGAAAGAAAGGAGAAAAATTCATTTATTGAAAGATGGAAAAACCAATTTAAAGATGGACAATCAAATAAACACGAAAAGAAAAGAAAGTACTGAAATCGTCGCGGAATACAGAAATGAAGTACTGACGGATTACAGAATTGCTTACGAAAGCAGGCAGGCGAGTTTGCTTGGCAGGAAAGAGACACTGATGGGAAGAGCGCAGTTCGGTATATTCGGCGACGGTAAAGAAGTCGCTCAAATCGCGATGGCAAAGACATTCAGGAACGGGGATTTTCGTTCGGGATATTACAGGGACCAGACGTTCGCCTTTTATACGGGAATGTCGGACCTGCGTCATTTCTTTTATCAGTTATACGGCGAGACGGACATTACGAAAGAGCACGCCTGCGGAGGCCGTTCAATGAACAACCATTTCGCGACAAGGCTGCTTGACAAGAATGGAAAATGGAAAAATCTGATGCAGATGAAGAACACCTCATCGGACATAGCGCCCACGGCGGCTCAGATGCACAGGCTACTCGGATTGGCATACGCGTCGAAACTATACAGGAACAATCCCGGATTATCATATCTCAAGGAATTTTCGGTTAACGGAGACGAAGTCGCATTCGGAACTATAGGAAACGCGAGCACGGCGGAAGGTGTTTTTTACGAAGCGGTGAACGCGGCGGGAGTACTGATGGTTCCTCTTGCGATTTCAATATGGGATGACGGTTTCGGAATATCGGTTCCGAACATATATCAGATGACGAAGTCGAACATATCGGAAATTCTCAGCGGTTTCGAGTATCACGAAGAACTCAAGCAGGGTTTTCTGATTTACAGGGTGCCAGGATGGGATTACGAAAAACTCGTCGAAACATACAGGAAGGGCATCGAGGAAGTCAGGGAAAAGCACATACCCGCGATATTCCACATAACAGAAGTAACGCAGCCGCAGGGGCATTCTACGAGCGGCTCTCACGAAAGGTATAAAACGAAAGAAAGGCTTCAATGGGAAAAGGATTTTGACTGTCTCGTGCAAATGAAAAGGTGGATGATAAAGAAAGGCATCGCATCCGAAGAAGAAATAACACGCATTGAGGATGAAGCGAAAGTTAACGTGAAGAAAATTCAGCAGGAAGTTTGGAACGATTACTGTGATCCGATAAAGAAAGAAAAGAATGAAACTCTGAAACTTATACAGGAGGTTGCAAACAAGAGCGCCTCAAAGGAAATTGTTGAGAAGATAAAGAGTGAACTCGCGAGGTCAACGGAGAACGAAAGAAAGATAACCACGTCCGTTGCATTCGATGTATTGATCGCGACGAGAAACGAGAACACACCGGAGAGAAAAAGACTTAATGACTGGTACAATAATTATCTGAAAGAAAATGAAGAAAGGTTCAACACGTATCTTCACAGTGTTTCCGACGAAAGCCCTCTGCTTATAAAGGAGGTGAAGCCGGTTTACAAGCCTGACTCACCGATGGTTGCGGGCAGGGAAGTGCTTCTTGCATTCTTTGATGAAGTTTTTCGCCGTGACCCGAGAGTTTTCGCTATAGGGGAAGACGTCGGGCAGTTAGGAGACGTCAATCAGGGAATGGCAGGGCTTCAGGCGAAGTACGGGGACATAAGAATCACCGATACTGGAATCCGCGAGCAGACTATCGTCGGACAGGGAATCGGCGCCGCGCTTCGCGGATTAAGGCCGATAGTCGAGGTACAGTATCTTGATTATCTGTTCTACGCATTGCAGATTCTGACGGACGATGTCGCGAACCTGCATTACAGGACGCGCGGAGGACAGAAAGTGCCGATGATTATAAGGACGCGCGGACACAGGCTCGTAGGAATTTTTCATTCCGGTTCTCCGATGGGGACGATTATAAACAGTCTGAGGGGAATACACATCTGCGTACCGAGAAACATGACGCAGGCTGCGGGACTGTATAACACGCTTCTGAAATCGGACGACCCGGGAATGGTAATAGAAAGGCTTAACGCGTACAGGTTCAAGGAAAAACTTCCTTCAAACATTGCAGACATACACGTACCGTTAGGTGTGCCGGAAGTGATGAAAGAAGGAAACGACATAACGCTGGTTTCATACGGAGCGACTCTGGATATAGTTCTTCACGCGGCGGAGAAACTCTCGCAGATGGGAATATCGGCGGAAGTCGTCGATGTTCAGACGTTGCTGCCTTTCGACAGGTTCGGTGTGATTCTGAAATCGATTCAGAAGACAAACCGTGTGCTGTTCGTTGACGAGGACGTTCCTGGCGGAGCGACTGCGTATATGATGCAGCAGGTTGTTGACGAGCAGGGCGGATATCAGTATCTCGATTCGAAGCCGCAATGCCTCAGCGCAAAGCCGCACAGGCCTCCATACGGAGTTGACGGCGATTATTTCTCGAAACCGAACGTCGAGGATGTGATTAAGTCGGTTTACGGAATAATGCACGAGGCGAATCCGTCGAAGTACAAAATGTTTTTCTAAGAAATATATCAGGTTATACCTAAGCAGGATTCTTTTGGGAGTCCTGCTTTTTTTATATCAAAAATCAAATATAAAAAATCAAAAATACAAATCAAAAATTAAAAAGTTTTTCGCGTTACGAAGTCCCGCTAGTCGGGATGCCCCGAGTTCTCGGGGTAAACGCCGAACGCACAGAGGCTTCGTAACGAGGGGAAGAAGAGAAATTAGATTAAAATTTTTTCAATCGTCTTGGTTTAATATTAAAGTCTGTAATTTAAACCCATTGATATTTTATAATACGAATCAGAATCCCCAATTGTACTCCTCCCATCAATACGGTATATAATATTAAACGATGGGTTTATTTCGAGCGCTAAATTACTGCTGACAGGCAATACAACACCCGGACCTGTATTAAATCCGATAGCATTATCCGGATTATTTAATATTCCTATATGAATGTTTCCTGTCCCGTGATAAACCTGTATAGCGCTGATATTAAAGCCCCAGAGTACTCCGTATTTACCCGAACTATGTGCCTTCATACCAATTTCAAACGAATACCAGCGGGAAGTATTTTCATAATCATTTCTTCCCCAGAACATATCGTGCATTTTAAATTGCGATAACATCATTTCTAAACCACCTGTTACAAATATGCCTTCTGTTATTTCATATGATGTTTTCACGGCAAAGCCATATCCGGTCGAATAGTGTATTTTCAAATGATCTACTGGTATAAATACTGAAGGCAGCAGCGTTATCGAAAATTTTGAAGAATTGTTTTTTACAGACTCAACGTGAATTTTTTTATTCGAAATATTTCTGATTGAATTAATGTTTTTAGTCTGGGGGTATAAAACAAACGGTCCCGAAAATATCATCAAAATTATTAGTGAAAATATTCTGTGGATAGTTTTTCTATTCATATGCTGACAAAAAATATAGTTTATGAACCGCGACTTACGCTGCGGGCGCTGTATTTCGCCTTCTACGCGGCTGTAAAAGAAAAATATCATGATAAAGAATACAAATTACAAATCAAAAAGTTTTAATTACGCGTTACGAAGCTGGGGCTTCGTAACGAAGGGGATGTTTTTATAGCGCGTCCCCAAAGAGGACCACCCAAGGCTGTTTTCAACTTTGAGAACGAGAGAAGGATGTTGGGTTAAATCTTTTTCTCCTTCCCAAGCCGGAGCTTGGGAATCAGTAGAATCTTTGATTCAATTTTGCTGACCTTCGGTCAGCGGGTCAGGTGAATACCTGACCCCGCGATGAAAACCGTGACTACGCCGGAGCGCAGTAAAGAGCAGGAGAGATCCCGCCGCTTCATGTGCTAAACCATTTGCTCTTGACTTTTCCAAAAATACCATATATTATTATGGCAGAAATATATAAGCATATAAATATAAGGTTATGGGAATAAGTTCATCGTTTTTCGTTCCGAGGTCGGAACAGGGGTACAATTCAATGTACAAGCGGATAAGGATAATGCCTCTTTATTCATTCCCGCATTACAAGGACCTGACTCCTCACGCGGAGCACAGGGAGAGGAAGTTCTTCATCCATCTGGATTTCGACGCGTTCTACGCGCAGGTTGAGCAGAGAGACAATCCGAATCTGCGCGGCAAGCCTGTATCTGTAGGCAGCACCACGGGTATGAAAGGAATAGTGATGACTGCGTCATACGAGGCGCGGGCGAAAGGAATAGAAACGGGAATGAGTTTATGGGAGGCGAAGAAACTCTGTCCCGAACTTATTTCGCTTCCGTGTTACGGTCCGAAGTACGAGATGATAATACAGAACCTGCTGAGGAGCCTGCGTTCTTTCGTGCCTGATGAATTCATAGAGACGTACAGCATAGATGAGTACTTTCTCGACATAACGCATTTCGCAAGGAACTTCGAGGAGGCGGCGGAACTCGGGAGGCGTGTAAAGCAAAGAATACTCGAAGTTGAGAATCTCACGTGTTCGCTCGGAGTTTCGTACAACAAGACTTACGCGAAGATGGCGACAAAATTTCAGAAGCCTGACGGTCTTACTGTGCTTCGTCCGGGGGAGCGCGAGACGCGTGTTTATCCGCTTCCCGTGAAGAAGATATGGGGAATAGGCACGAGGATAGCGAGGCGTCTGGGTGTGCTGAACATTCTGACGGTGGGCGACCTCGCGAATGCAAGCGAAGGGATGCTGAAGAAGGAATTCGGAGTAAACGGGATAGTGTTCCGCAGGCTTGCGCGGGGAGAAGACACTTCTGGAATTTTCAAGAAGGAAAGGCCGGAGAAATGCCTGAATCATCATCATACTCTTACTAACAATATTCACAAACCTTCAGAGGTGCGGAACGAGATAAGGCGTGTGACAGAATACCTTTGCAGGAAGATGCGGTCGAAGAAACTCGTGGCGGGGCATCTTTATTTCGTGATAAGGTACGGCAACCTGCGTTACGCGGCGGACGACACGCGTCTGAGAGCGTACACGAACGACGACAGGGAGATATTCACGGCGGCGATGAAGATATACGAAAACCTGCCGGAGCCGAATCCGGAAATGCCCGCGAGGATGTTCGGGATGACCGTGTTCGACCTTCATCAGGACACGAAGGATTACAACCTCGAACTTTTCGGCAGCAAGGTGCATCTCCCTTTTTACGCTCTCGACAGCATAAAGCAGAAGTACGGGGAGGGGATAATAAGGGTCGGGCTGGACAGCAATTAGCAATTAGCAATTAACAGTTAACAGTTAGAGCGGATTCAATTAACGGTTAGCAGTTTGCATTTAACAATTAGAACTAGTTCAATAGCGATAACATTTAATTTTTAGAAAGTTCAGAACTTCTAACTTCCATCATTGAAAAAATTATTGACTAATAGTCAAAAGCATCAACATTGGCAAAATATAAATTAGCATCTGCAAAATGGCAAGCCATGGTAATAACGCCGGTCGTTTATAGAGTACTATGCCGTATATTAGAGAAAATAGCAAATACATAATTCCCCTGAAAAGTATAAACTTAGTTTCGAAAACCAAAGGTAAAGTGCAATGTTGAAATGAAAAAGCAATTACAGGTAAGATTATAACAAACTGGCGCAATTTGATATAGTTTTTTAATCTTGGCATTATATACCCAAAATACAATGTAAGTTCAGCAAGTCCTGTTGTAATTGGATATACAAACAACAAGATATATACTAACTGGTGATTCATTGGCTGAAACAATACTTGGTGATAGTATTCGGTATTTCCCCATAACAAATTGCTTAAAGCCAGGCTTGGCGCAATTGCCATGGGAACACTAATAATGAAAAGTATCAGAAACCATATCATATCAGTTTTCCATTTTGTTTCTTTGTAACGGAACATCGAAAAAAATGAAATGTTTTCTCGTTTTAATAATAAAAATAGAGTAATAATGATGATTATGTTTGTTAAAGCAGCAGTCAGCGCCCAGTATTTGATTGAACCTTCCCACGATTTAACAATTAAAGCAATGATTATTTGAAATACAGGAAATAAAAATAGACGGCTAAATAGTAATATTAATAATCTTCTCATAATGTTCCTTTATTCTTGAATGCAATGAGTTTTTTTCAATATTGACGTTAGCGTCCCGCGACTTGCCGCAGTGACAGCAATTTAGTAATCATTTGTATAATATCTATTCTTGTTTCTAACTTCTGGATTCTTGCACCTTACTCCTATTTCCTATCTCCTATCTCCTTCTTTCAATTTAACATTTAACATTGAACATTGAAGATTGAATAAACTTTCGTCCCTGCCAAAGTAGTGCTTTGCTTGCCTTATTGTTTCTTTTCTATCCATTCTGTTTGTGTAAGTAATCTTTTAAAATAGCAACAATCAGATATTAAAGCAATTATTATGATATGAGGATATTGATTACGCAGAGGCGGGAAATATATGACGGGTATTACTTTTTGATTTTGGCTATTCGGATTTGAGTTTAGATTTTATTTATTCGAGCGCCTGTTTGAACTGCGGGATTTTGTTAGTGAGTATATCTGCGGCGATGGAGTTTATGTCGAGTGATTCGGGTGGTTTATGTATGTTGAGGGGGTGGTTTTCATGGAGAGTGTTTTCGATGAGGAGTGGTATTCGAGGAAGTCGTTGGGTGTACAGTGGAGGATGATGCAAGGAAGAACTGATATTGGGTAATCTGGAATTACGCTTTCATCCGGAGAATTGCTTCATGAATATTCGATATTATTTTTTATGTTCGATTTGCGTAACGGCGGTATATGTTTATTTAAATATTATTTTGTTTATTAGTCAGTTTATTACTAACGTTTGCTCTAAGAAGCGTTGGGGAGTTCGAAGCAGCGTCGTTGTCCCATGATAAAATAAATGCCAATATACAAAATAAAATCTTTATAACTATCAGCCCCAATGGATTTTAGCAGCTGTTAGCAGCAGTTTTTTTTAGCTGATTAGAATTTATCTGATTCATTTAGTTTGATATGATTCTTTATCATATGTCAAATAGGCAAGAATTTGAACTCATTGTGTCTGATATTTTATCTTGTGACCATACAGCAAATTTCTATAAGTCAATGAACTTTTTCCTTGAAGTTAATCAGATTTCTTTTTCATAATTGAATTATAAATTATAAAACCAATTGGAGTTCCAATAGCCATGCCAATCCCAATGCCTAATGCAATATTATCAATAGATACACCAATTCCTGCTCCAATAGCTATTCCGAAGGATATACCTATCAAAAGTCCTTTTTTATTGAGTTCTGAATTCTCATTTTTTTGCTTTGAATTTGAATCTTCCTTTTTCATTGCCTTTTTTTTGGTTAGTAAAAAATTCATTAAACTTGTTAAAGATAAAAGATAATATTTTCACTTCCAAATCTATATTCGGGTGTATATGTACCATAAAGTGCTAATTTATTAAAATGCTATTTAATAAAATATATTATTAATCATCAAACGGTGATTTTATATTTTGTATGCTTTTAGTGCTTACGTGTGTATAAATCTCTGTCGTTTTGCTGCTTTTTTGACCAAGTAGTTTCTTGTATGTATCTCAAATCAGTACTCTCTTCAAGCAGATGCGTTGCAAATGAGAATGCTGTCATAATCAAAAGAAAATATTTCTTCAGTTACGTTTTGATTGTAAGCACCGCTTTCGCATGAGGATAAGATAGTTGATATTAATATAGCCGGTAGAGTTATAAGTGTGCTTTGCGCGCTAACTAAATATTTTTTGCTAAGATATGATAAATGTTCTATGAAGATTTCCGTCATCTATTCCCCTAAACTTTAATCCTAATACTAATTACTGATTTTTATTATTTAATGCAAGGTTATTTATTTGCGATTATAATAACACGGTTATTATAAACGATAGTTTTTAATTATTTTATGTGGCGATGTTTAATGTCATTACCTCTGGATTCCGGCTAAGATCTCGCCGCGGCGAGCCTTCGGCGTGCCGGAATGGTAAACAGAAAACGTTTTGTGCGAACTATTATTTTGGTATTTGACTTTGTTTTCTTGCTCCTTGCTTCATTCTTCGTGCTTCTAGATTTTTTAATTATAATTCTATGTCCTGTTCTAATTGCTAACTGTTAAATGTTAACTGCTAATTGAAATCCGTTGTTTTAATACTTCAAAAAATTTAATTTAATTCTCTATAAAACATTATGGACGAATTGAATTTAAGGGTTGGGTACGGATATGACGTGCACCGGTTTGCGAAAGGCCGGAGGTTCGTACTGGGCGGTGTCGAGATTCCGCACGGAGAGGGGCTTGAGGGTCATTCAGACGCGGACGTACTTCTTCACGCAATTTGCGACGCTCTTCTCGGCGCCGCCGGATTCGAAGACATCGGTCATCAGTTTCCGAACACGGATGCAAGATACAAGGACATATCGAGCCTTTTACTTCTTGAGAAAGTGCATTCGCTTTTGTCCGAGAAAGGATGGAAGGCAGTTAACGTTGACTGCATGGTTCTGCTTGAGGAGCCGAAGATTTACAAGCACATTCCTGAAATGAAAAATAACATATCCCGGGTGCTTAAATGCGAAAACATATCGATAAAAGCGACGACATCCGAAGGGCTCGGTTTCATAGGAAACAGGGAGGGATGTTCGGCGAACGCAGTAGTATTAATACATAAATGATGGCGGAATTTTTATACAACATCGACGTTCAGGTTTTTTATTTCATAAACAGGACACTTGCAAATCCCGTAACGGACAGCGTAATGCCTTTCATCACGGAACTCAACCACTGGAAAATCTTCTACGTAATAATGTGGCTGTACCTCATGATAGGAGCGGGGAAGCGCGGAAGGGTCGCGGGGATACTTGTTTTATTTCTGGTTCTGATAAGCGACCAGATAAGCAGCAATCTGGTGAAGCATTTAGTTGACAGAGTTCGTCCATGCCACGTTCTGCAGGGCGTAAATCTTCTTGTGGGGTGCACGTCGTCATATTCATTTCCGTCGTCGCACGCGGTTAATAATTTCGCAGGCGCTGTATTTTTCTCTCATTTTTATCCGAGACTAAAGATAGCTTTTTACACCGCTGCCGCATTGATGGCGCTCTCAAGAATTTTCTGCGGAGTGCATTACCCGTCGGACGTATTAGGCGGGACACTGCTGGGACTTGCAATCGGATATTTGTTCGTGAAACTCTGGGAGTCAGCGAATAAAAAATTAAAAATACTATAAACGATTTTGAGATTAAGGCGGACATTATTTTACGCTATAACGGGAATTTGCCTTGGGCTTGCGTTTCCGCCCTTCAATTTATATACATTGCTGATTGCAGGTTACGCGCTGCTAATTCACATCATACACGATTCAAAAAAATTCCGTGAAGTCTTTGTAAGAACATATTCCGTGATGTTCTTTTTCAGCCTGCTTGCAGTATCCTGGATATCCCTCAGCGGGTTCAGGGAAAACGCGGATAAATTCATGATACTCGGGGGTTTTTTGACAATAGTGCTTTACAGCATAGTTCTATTGATACCCTTCATAATATATTTTTACGTCAGAAGGGGACTTGGAAATTTATTCGGAAGCGAAACCGCATTTCGAAGAAATATATCGCTTCTGTATTTCCCTTTCATTATAACCGGATGGGAATATTTGTTCGAGCACATGGAGCAGAGTTTTCCGTGGCTGAACGCGGGCAACGCATTCACGACGGCGCTGCACAAGATACAGTTCATAGAGATAACCGGTGTTTACGGTTTGTCATTCTGGGCATACGTGATGAGTTGTCTGGTTTACCTGATGTTTTACCTGATAGTATCCAAATCACTTTCGGCGCGGGAATTTTTCAGGAAAAAATACGGAATAATATTACTGGTAATAACCTTTGCTGTTTACTTTCTTCCCGATGTATACACGGTGATTACATCTCCGCGCTTGAAATATGAGAAAACCGGCAATGAGAGAGCGATAACCGCGGGCATATTGCAGCCGAACGTAAATCCCTGGCGGAAGTGGGGGGCGAAGCAGATGGAACTCGTGAACGAATATGCCGGAATGATAGGTCAATTCGATACGTCGAAGATAAGACCTGATGTGATAATACTTCCCGAGACCGCCGTTCCTTTTTACATTCTTGACGAATATTACACGGATAAATACGACGTGTTCAAGGATCTCTGCGACACTTTAAACATACCGTTATTAATAGGCGCGCCCGATATAGTTCATTACAACGATTCGATAAAGGCGAAGAGCGATTCAAGGGAGAATAAAAGCACGGGAGAACGTTACGACTCTTTCAATTCGGCTATTCTTATGCAGCCGGGAGAAATGAAAATATCGCATCAGAAATACGCAAAGATAAAACTCGTGTTCGCAAGCGAGAGGGTATCCTATCAGGACAAACTCGTATTTCTGAAAAATCTAATACGCTGGTCAGTCGGCATCAGTTCGTTCCAGATCGGCTGGGACACGACCGTTTTCAGTCTCGGGAACAAAGCGAGATTCAGCACTGCAATATGTTTTGAGTCAATATATCCCGCGTTTGTTTCGGCATTCGTGAAGAAGGGAGCGCAGTTCTGCGTCGTGATAACGAATGACGGTTGGTGGGGCAGACTGTTCGGAACGTATCAGCACAACCGTTTCGCGGTACTTCGCGCGATAGAGAACAGGCGGTGGATAGCGAGGTGCGCAAACACCGGAATATCCTGCGTGATTGACCCGTACGGAAACATGTACGGTGAAACGGAAATAAACGAAAAGGCGTATCTCACGAAAAAAATAGGACTGAGGGATGAACTTACATTTTACACGCTGCACCCGGGACTTGTACCTGATATAATTTTGTACACAGCCGGGATAATGCTGATAACAGGATTTCTTCCTTTATTCAGAAAGAAAGACCGGTTTTGACCGGAGTAAGCACCTTAATGAAGTTAAGTATAACGCCGCTGCTTCTGAAATAAGCCTTGGCGTCCTGGAGTTTCTCGAACGGTCCAATCACAATTCTATATTCGGTAACGTTTAACGGAAGGTCAACGCGTTCAATCTCAGCGTGTATGTTTTTATTCTCGAGACCCGAAATGTACTTCAGGGCGTCATTATACTTATCGAACACCGCCACCTGAATCATATAGCCGTTATCAGTCTGCCGGTAAATTATATCCCCGTCGCGTTCGACTTCAAATTCGCTGAGAATAATCGAGCCACGTGAAAGTGAAGTATCGACGAGGTTCAGGCTTGCAATAATCGAATCATTGGCTTTAGTTTCGAGAGTATCGAATGTTTTCGGTTTGGACGGAGTAAGTATCGATTTATAAAGGAAAAAACTCATAACCGAGAAAAGGACAATCAATAAGAAATAAACTATGAATTTTAACGCGATTCTTTTTTTCTTTACGGCCGGCAAAGTATTAGACACAGGGACAAACGGTCGGTCGGCCGGTTTGAACACGTCGTCGTATGATTTCTCTTCTTTCAGCGGAGCGCCTTCGAGATGTTCGATTATTCCGTCGAGTTTCAGGTTGTCGAGGGCTTCGTTCAGCGATTTCGGCGGTTTATCAATATCGGGAATGCCTTTGTCGTGGATTACAATATCGGGAATCGAAATTTTTTCAGATAATTCAGGTTCTGGTTTCTCCTCGATGAGTTTGTCAAAAACAGTCATTTCGGGGGTGATGAAACCCTGTTTCAACTCTTCTTCAAGCGTGTCTTTTTCCGCTTTAAGTTCTTCGAGTTCGTTCAGCCGTTTATTAAGTTCGCCGTATAAATCCTTTTCCTGCTCATCCGATACGGTCTCATCCGATATTACCGATTCAACGCGCGATGATTCATCCTGCGGAACTGTTTCTTCCATTTGGATATATTCTCCGGTAACCGATTCGGGTGTTTCCTGTTTATCCCCTGT
>CALGII010000238.1 GCA_937915485.1 uncultured Ignavibacteriota bacterium
TTAATTCCTGCAAGGAAGTTCTGTTTCAGTTTTCGGTTGAGAAGCCCCAGATTCCGGAAGAATTAAAATCCGATTACATCGACCTTGCGGATACTTCCGTTTCGTCAATCGAATGCATGATAGGGGCGGTGCGCTCTTATTTTTCTGAATTCCGAATGGTGCGTGACAACATCAACAAGGCGTTGTTTTTCGAAAAAGAATCGGATAAACTTGCCGATAAACTCAAGCGCGACATTTTCGCAAAGGAAAATATCGACCTTAGCGTCAAAATGCACGTCAGGTACTTTGTCTATCACATAGATAAAATCGCTGATGCCGCAGAGGATGTGTGCGACAGGCTGTCGATTGCCGTTATCAAGAGGTACGGATAATGATCTGGTTCTATCTTACAAGCGGTCTATTTCTCGGCTGGAGTCTCGGCGCGAATGACGCGGGCAACATATACGGCGCGGCATTAAGCACGAAGATGTTCCGTTTTTACACGGTCGCTGTGCTTGCGTCCGTGTTTGTCGTTCTCGGAGCGATGATAAGCGGATTCGGCGCTACACACACACTTGGAGCGCTCGGCGACGTCAACGCTATCGCGGGTTCATTCACGGTGGCTTTCTCAACGGCGCTTACAGTGTTCCTGCTAATGAAGCGCGGGCTTGTTGTTTCCGTTTCGCAGGCAATCGTCGGCGGAATCATCGGCTGGAATATTTTTACTTCTTCGCCCACGGATTACGGGTCGCTTGTACAGATTATCGCGTCCTGGATTCTTAATCCTTTTCTTGCGGGAATTTTTTCTTTTCTTTTTTATTACGCGATGATGCATTTTCTAAAGCGCACGAAAATGCATATACTTGAAATAGATTATTTCACGAAGGCGTTAGCGGTATTCGTTATCGCTTTCGGCGCGTACAGTCTTGGGGCAAACAATATCGCGAAGGTGGTAGGGGTGTTTTTAACCTCCGCTCCGCTTAAAGATTTCGCTATTACACAGAGCTTCATAATATCGCCAGCGCAGCAGTTGTTTTTCATAGGTTCGCTCGCGATAGTATCGGGAATAATCACGTACTCAAAGAACACGACAGAAACAGTCGGAATGAAAATCTTTAAACTCACGCCCATTTCCGCGATAGCGTCGATACTCGGCGCGTCAACCGTGCTGTTTCTTTTTTCTTCGACGACGGTAGAAAAATTTCTGAACAACTCCGGCCTGCCGTCTTTCCCTCTCGTTCCCGTATCCATAACGCAGGCAATGGTGGGAGCGGTTATCGGCATTGGCTTCGCGAAGGGCGGGCGGTACATAAATTACAGGATACTCGGCAGGATAGGTTTGGGCTGGATAATAACTCCTGTCGCATCGGGGGTAATCGCGTTCGTGCTCTTGTTCATAATGCAGAATGTTTTCGACCGCGAGGTTTACACCGCTCTGAAGTATGAAATCAACAGACCTGTTTTGAAGCAGATTGAAAAATGGGGGGTGCCCGCTGGAAACTTCACGAACATCAGAGACACGGTTTTCGAGAGCCAGCAGGAATTCCGCGGTTTCCTCACATCGCTCGGGTACGACAAGGAAGAATACATGTTCAGAATTTTCAAAGGCGCGATTATAGAGAACTTCAGAATCGATTCGAATTACGCAAAGGAAAAAATGAATCCGAATTATTTTTCCGCAGGCCAGATAAACTCAATAAAGGGCATGCACAACGAAACGTTCAGGCACAAATGGATGCTTTTTGACAGGATGAAATCTATGTCGGATGAATGGAACGAACTGCCGGACATTCCGCAGAACGAGTATCTCAACAAGGAACTGGAACAGAAGCGCGGAATGATAAGCGAAATGTTTAAAATCAAATAATCAGCAGTCGTCGCAACTAATCAGAATCGTAAACTCCGTTCCCCGTCTCCCTTCCGACTGCAGTCTTGACGGGCTTTTAAACCAGATGTCTCCGCCGTGATGCTCAATGATTTCTTTAACGACAGAAAGTCCGAGTCCCGTGCCTTCGACTCCCTTTTGTTTCGCGTTGGTCGAGCGGTAAAATTCCTTAAACATTTTATTTTTATCTTCGTCGGGAATTCCGATACCGTTATCGGCTATCGTTATAAACGTATCGCCGTCCCGCTCTTCTATTATTGATTCCACGATGCCGTTGTGTGTGTTGTATTTAATAGCGTTTCCTATTATGTTGGAAAGCGCGAGTTCAAATAATCCCCTGTCAACCTTTACGGGCTTCGGCTCGTTTCTTTTGTCGGTGAGTTTAAGTTCGACGCCCGATGTTTTCGCCTGCACGCCTCTTTTTTTATACATTCCCGTTATCATTTCAGCGAGATCAACGTCATCTTTGTTTACGTTTTCGAGAAGTTTTAGTTTTGAAATGTTCAGAACGTCGTTTATTATATGTATCGCCTCTTCGCTCCGTGCCCGCGCCCGTGATATTCTGTCCTTCGCGGATTTCGGTATTTCGCCCGCGTATCCCTGAAGAATTATGTCTATGTTCGACTGCACGGCGACTATGGGCGTTTTAATTTCGTGAACGACCCCCATAGTGTACTTCATCTTCATTTTCTCCGCCTGGCTGAGTTTATCGAGCGTCATTTTCAATTCCTGAGACCTTCGGTAATGCGCGCTCGTTATGTTGTTCGCGAGAAACACGCTTACAAAAATCATTATGCCGTACGCGGTTACGAACACGATAATATACTGGATGTTGTTGTAAAGCGGAGCATTGAGAAGGCTTCCGAAACTGTGGTGTTCTATTATTCCGTAAAGTTCGAGAACCGAAACAACGCCTATGTAAAGTACGGAAACGCCCGACAGCGTGTAAACCACCGTACCCGGAAGTATCATGCTGCCGATAATCATGTGAAACACGAAGAAGAAATAGAACGGGCTTTCTATGCCGCCCGAATAATAAGAAAGCAGTGCGATTGCGAGAAGGTCGAGCACGATTTGATTGAAAGCGAAATGAAGCGGGTTAAATTTACTTACTTCATTTTTTACAAAACCCTTCGCGTCTATGTAACCATACAGTATGTTTACAAAAAACAGGAAAACAGATATTATTGCCATCGCCCAGATTTGTTCCTGTTCGAATCCGATTTTAAAAACATACTGCATCACGAGAGCGAACACTGCAACCGCACCCGCGACAACGTACCTGATGCTTATGAACCAGCGGTTACGGGAGGATATCAGCGCCCATAACTGTTCGAAATCAATTGTGTGTTGGGGAATGAAGTTAAACATTCCGGTGCGTTTAATTAATAAGACAGATAATTGATAATCGTCAACCTACAGAAAAAAAACAATGCCGGGGAAAATCTTAATAATAAATGTTCGTCACCTCTATAATTTCGGCGTCCTTGTCTTTTTCCTTCAGGAATTTTATGAAATCCCTGTTGACGTATTCCGAATGTTTTTTCTCGTATTCCTTCAGCAGGCTTGCTATTCCGGCATAGTCAAGGGAACTCTTGAAGAAATTCAGTTCTTCCTTGTCGTCGAAAATTCTGTAATAGTACATTTATGCTCCCGCGTGGTTTTAAATTAATATTTCATCCGCGTGAAGAATGTCGGTAAACAGTTCGTTCTTAATTGTATCCGCGTTCTTCTTCGCGTTTGCAAGTGAATTTATTATATACCTGCTTGCTATGAATTTTTTTCTCGGTTCTATTTCGGCTTCGTCGAGAAGCAGGTACCCGATGAACAGGTACGAATACAGTTCGACGAGGTCCTTCGCGGCAACGTCCTGAAACTCGTTGTCCTTCTTGTCCATAACGTATTTCAGGCAGTCGTAGAAAATGATTCTTATCTCTTTCAGGTAAGAGGCAAGGCGCGACAGACCGCCCGGGTAATTTTTGCTTTCCTTTTTGTCGAACGTGTCTTTTAATATGTCGTTTATGACTCCGCTTATAGCCGCGACAATTTGCAATTGGGAGGTGCCCTCGTAAATGTTTGTGATTCTCGCGTCGCGCGCCAGTCTTTCGACCCTGAATTCCTTCATATAGCCCGTTCCGCCGTGTATCTGCATCGAGTCGTAAGTTATCTTGTTCGCGCATTCTGACAGCCAGTATTTTGTCATCGGCGTCAGAAGGTTGGATATTTTTGTGTAATACTTCAGGTCGTTGTTAAGGTCGGTTACCGACTTTCCCTCTTTTTTATATTTGTCAATAAGCAAAACCGTTTTTTCCTTCATATCCACGAACACACCCGTCGCGTAAAGCAGAGAGCGGTTATACTCGACCATCACCCGCATATCTATGAGCATGTTTGCGACGGCGGGAATGTTATAAATCGCTTTTCCGAACTGCACTCTGTCTTTCGCGTATATAAGGGCTTCCTCGTAAGCCGCCTGTGAAATTCCGAGCGCTTGCGCCGAAACACCCATTCTCGCGCGGAACATGAGGTCGAACACGTACTTTATCAATCCGAATTTTCTCTGCCCGACGAGTTCGGCGGGCGTGTCGTTGAACTGCAGTTCGCAGGTCGGCGAGCCGTGTATTCCGAGTTTGTGCTCTATGCGTCTTACTCTCACTGTTTTATCCGTAAAGCAGGCGAACATGCTCAGCCCTCTGCCGTCCTTTGTTCCGGGTTCCGAGCGCGCGAGAACCAGGTGCACCTGCGCGTTTCCGTTTGTTATAAATCTTTTCACGCCGCGGAGAAACCAGTTTCCTTTTTCATCCTGATACGCCTGAAGTTTAACCGCCTGCAGGTCGGAGCCGGCATCGGGTTCGGTCAGCGCCATTGCGCCCGTGTATTCACCCGTGCAGAAACCGGGTATGTATTTTTGCTTTTGCTCGTCCGTTCCGTATTTGTCTATCATTTCGGCAATATCCTGAAGCCCGAAAATATTCATCAGAGAAGCGTCAGCGCGCGCCACCATCTCGGTCGCCATCATATAAATTGTCAGGGGAAAATTCAGACCGCCGTATTTTCTCGGAAGAACCATTCCCATCAAATCGGCCATCGTGAGTTCTTTTATGTTTTGCTGCGTGCCTTTTGCGTAATCCACTTTTCCGTCGGCGTACTGCGCGCCTTCGATGTCAACGTCAGCGGCTCTCGCGGAGATATAATTTCCCGTGAGGTCGCCCGTCATTTCGAGCACCTTGCGGTAGTTTTCCATCGCGTCTTCGTAGTTTACGGGAGCGTAGTTGAACTCCGTCGCCTGTTCAAAATTATCCTCTGCGATTTCAACAATCCTTCCGTAGTCGAGGTTGTTGAAGTGAAAAACAAGGTCGCTGTTATCGGTGAAAAAATTTGGCATTATATGATTAAATTTAGTTTTATTTCAATTTGTGTTTGTAAGTTTCTATGAGCATGGGTATTACCTGCACCGCGTCTCCGACGATTCCGTAATGGCATATATCGAAAATTGGAGCGTCGGGGTCGGTGTTTATCGCTATGATTTTCTTTGCTTCCTGCATTCCCGCCCTGTGCTGAATCGCGCCGGATATTCCGACGGCGATGTATAGTTTGGGGCGCACCGTTACGCCTGTCTGCCCGACCTGCCGTTCGGACGCGACGAATCCCGCGTCAACGGCGGCGCGGCTTCCCGCGACTTCTCCGCCTATCGTGTGAGCGAGTTCGTGCAGAAGTTTAAAATTTTCTTTTGAGCCGAGACCGTAACCTCCCGCGACTATAATCGGCGCGGCTTTGAGGTTTACCTTGCTTTCTTCGCGCTGCTGCTCGATGATTTCAAGCAGTCCGTCGATGTCCACCGGGTTATACGGAATTTCGGTTATTTTTTCCTTATGGGGTTTTTCGCAAGGATGCATTTCCATAACTCCTTCGCGCACCGTCGCCATCTGCACGGGAACGTCGGGCGTTATGATTGTAGCGACTATGTTTCCGCCGAACGCGGGGCGAATCTGAAGAAGCAACTGCGGATATTCTTTTCCGAGATATTTCACGTCGGAGATTTTCAGGTCTGTGCAGTCTGCGGTCAGTCCGCTTCTCGTATTCGACGCCACTCTCGGAGCGAGGTCGCGTCCGTAAACGGTCGCGCCGAACAGGACTATTCTTGGCACATGCTTCTTTATCAACTCGTTCATTATTCTGCTGTAGGGCATCGTTCTGAAAAGTTTCAAATCGGGATGATCGATTAGCAGCGCTTCGTTCGCTCCGAATTTAAACGTTTGCGAGGCGATGCTTTTAACATCATGTCCGATTACGACCGCTTTAAGCGCGCCCTTCATGCTGTCGGCGAGTTTGCGGCCCTTGCTCAGCAGTTCAAAACTTACGTCCGCGGGTTTTCCGTTTCTTTGTTCAATAAAAACCCAAACTTCGTTATTATGCATTATGTGTTTTGTTATTCTTTTTTAAATTAGAAAATCCTGTCTTCGAGCAGCCTGTCTATCAGAGAACCTATACCGTCTTTTGTCGGAGGAACCATTTCCTGATTTCCGCCCGCGAGAACGACCGATTCAACTTTGTGAACTTTCGTCGGAGAGCCCTTGATGCCGCATCTTTCGGATTCAACATTAAGGTCGTCCGCCGTAAGGGTCGGAATGAACAGATTTCTTTCTTCGTATTCGTGCAGAAGTTTATCGATATAAAGCAGAGAGTTTTCTTCGGTCATTTTTTCGAGTTCCATAAGGGTTTTCGCGCCCTTGTACGCCATTATTCTTTTCGCCTGGAACGGTCTCGGCTCGGCGGCACCTTTCAGCACGGTAATGAGACACGGAATTTTGCACCGGACGATTTCAAAGCCGCCGTCAATTTTTTTTCTGATTTTTATTTTGCCGTCTTTTATGTCTATAATTTCCTCGGCGTAAGTAATCTGCGGAACGTTAAGTTTTTCCGCGGTCTGCGGGCCGACCTGCGCGGTATCGCCGTCAATAGCCTGGCGTCCGGCGAAAATAAAATCGTAACCGCCGATTTTTTTAATCGCTTCGCTGAGTACATAAGAAGTGGCGAGCGTGTCCGCTCCCGCGAATTTCCTGTCGCTGATGGCATAAGCCTGGTCGGCGCCCATATAAAGGCATTCCCTTAAAATATCGGCGGCGCGGGGAGGTCCCATTGTAATCGCGATTACCTTTCCGCCGTATTTCTGCTTTACCTGCAGGGCGAATTCGAGCGCGACCCTGTCCTCGTAATTGAAAATCGCGGGCAGCATTGCGCGGTTCACGGTTCCGTCGTCTTTCATAACTTTGCCGGAGATGTTCGCCGTATCCGGAACCTGTTTTACTAAAACAATAGACTTAAACATTCAATAAAAATTTTAAAATTTTGTCAATATAAATAAGATAGACAAGTTAAGAAATGTTATTTTAAAGATAACGTTTCGGGAACAAAAAATCAGTAAAAGAATAAGTCATTTGCTTTCTATTCGGAGTTTTTTGTGTGATTATTGAATTATAATTCAGAAAATTGAGAAGTTAGAAGTTATGGGAGAGCGGGAGCGGTTAGCCGCTAATTGACGCGAATTATCACTAATTTTTTGCACACAGAAAGAGCGGATGAAACCGATTTTCACAGATCTTTGTAATTTCAGGCGGGATTCATTTATTTAGTAAATCATAAGTGAAGATTATTATATTATATTTCGCTTGATTTTATGTTTATCGGGGAGTATGTTTGTGTAGTTGTTCTTTGTAAAAGACAAAAGATTGTAGGGGTGCTAAACCCATTGCGGCAGTGCTAAAACCGCGGCGGGGATGCTGAGATCAAACCCTTGGAACCTGAAACGGGTAATGCCGGCGTAGGAAACAGGATTTTAACGCTTAAATTTTTTCGCTTATTCAGGTTCGGAAAAGATTTAAGCGTTTTTTATTTTA
>CALGII010000239.1 GCA_937915485.1 uncultured Ignavibacteriota bacterium
CCTGTCGGCACGACGCACAGGAGCGTGAAAAGAAAGAGAAAGAATTTTTTGTTGGACGTCCTATCGGCAAGCGCTCCGCAGACGGGATTAAGCACCGCTGAAATTATCATCGAAATATTTATGCCGAGCGACCAGTAGAAATCGCCGACCGGCTGTTTGGAGCAAATCACATCCGTGAAGAACACGGCGAAGACGAAAGCGACTATTATAACTGCATAGGAGGAATTTGCAAAATCATAAAGAGACCAGACAAATACCTGCGATTTATTCTTCATCGGCTTTTTTCTTAAAATCCAACAAGCCCCTGCCTTTTTTATTGAGTTTATTTTCTTTCCTGAGGTTATTCAGCACCGCGTCGAGAACGCCGTTTACGAACGTCGGGCTTTTATCGGAGCAGTAAATTTTCGCGAGTTCTATAGCCTCGTTAATCGATACCTTTGGCGGTATTTCGGGGAAGTAAAGAATTTCCGCGATAGCGAGACGCAGAATAATTTTATCGAGAATAGCAACGCGGTCGTACTCCCAGTTTCTGATTCGCTCGGTAATCATCGAGTCAATCACACGCTGGTTCTTGAGAACCGCATCGATAAGTTCGGAGGCGAAATTATATTTTTCCAGATCGGTAATCTCGGCCAGTAAATCCTTCTTAACCTTGTCTATGTGGTCCTTTGCAATCTGATAAGCATAGAGGACCTCCAATGCTTTAATCCTAACAAATCTTCGTTTAGATGCCATTTAAAAAGAACTGATTATTTATTACAAATATAGTTATCCTAAACCAAAAAGCCAAAACACAATAAGGGCAAAAGACTCTTTAACGCAGAAGTTAACGTTGCTTTCCGCTGACAGCGGAGTATCTGAAGCGAATGTATCGACATTCATGAGGTTGAACCTGCATATTTCCGACGCGCGGAGGAGGTGAAAATTATCCGACACGAGAATAATCCTTCCGAAATTCATTCTTCTGTAATACCTGTCGCGTACGAAGAGAATCTGCTCTATGGTCGAATTGGACTTCGCTTCGACATAAAGGTTTCTCGGCTCGACGCCGAATTTCATTAGTTCATTCTTCGACACTTCGGCTTCGGTAAGTTCGTTAGGCGAGCCGCCTCCCGTGAGAATCAGTTTGGGCGCGTACTTCTGCTGAAAAATTTCAAAGCCTTTATTGATGCGCTCTCTGAGCACGGGGGAAGGCCGGTTGCCGCCCCATACCGCCGCTCCGAGAATAACGCCCGCGTCCGATTTTCTGCTCCCCTGTTTGTAAAGTCCCGAATCGTCCTTGTAAGAATAAACAAAATAGAAAGTCGCCGCGAATACAAGAACGAGAAGCAGCACGACATATCCCGCTGAATTAAACGCGTGCAGTTTTTTCGAGCCGGAGAACGCCAGAAGTATTATTGAAATGAGCACGAAAAGTTTCAGGACGAAGAACAACAGGTACAACACGATCCTGATATCCTTATCGGGCACGAGAAAAGACACGACAATGAAGAAGAGCGCCGCGACGGACATGGCGAGCAGAGTTATTATGTGTCCTGTTCTGTATTTTGATTTCGAGAGAATATTTGAAACGGAAAAAACCGTAATGAGAACTATGTCGAGAAGCGAAATCAGATTTCCCGTTTTAAGCAGTGAGAAACTTTCCATATAAAGATTCTGATTGGAGTATCTGACGTAAATAAGGCAGAACTCCGAAAAAACGGACAGAATAAGAATAAGAAATATGAAAAAATTCTTGTGTCTCACAATTCGCTCGGTCTAATTATCATAAAACAAATTAAACAAAAAAATCAAATTAATAAATTGAAATTACG
>CALGII010000240.1 GCA_937915485.1 uncultured Ignavibacteriota bacterium
TTGAATAAATTAGGAAAAATCTACTTTAAGGTAACTAAAATACATTTCAATATGAAAATTTTCATCGATACAGCGAACCTGAAAGAAATTAAGGAAGCGGCGGATATGGGATTGCTCGACGGTGTCACAACCAACCCGTCCCTGGTAGCCAAGGAAGGTCATAAGGATTTCAGAACGATGCTCGAAAAAATCTGCGCCATTGTTGACGGAGATATTTCAGCCGAGGTGGTTTCCACCGACGCGGCGGGCATTCTCAAGGAAGGAAGAGAACTCGCGAAGATTCATAAAAATATCGTAATCAAAGTTCCGCTCATAAAGGAAGGTTTGAAAGCGGTCAAGACTTTCTCCGACGAAGGAATCAAGACTAACGTCACGCTTTGCTTCTCGCCGTCGCAGGCATTGCTTGCCGCGAAAGCGGGCGCGTACCTTGTCAGCCCGTTCGTAGGACGTCTCGACGACATTTCGTACAACGGAATGGACCTGATACAGCAGATTGTCCAGATTTACCAGAACTACGATTACCCGACGCAGGTGCTCGTGGCTTCCGTCCGCCATCCGATGCATTTCGTGGACGCGGCGATGATTGGCGCGGACGTGTGCACGATGCCATTCAAGGTTATTGAAATGCTCGCGAAGCATCCGCTCACGGACATCGGTCTCGAAAAGTTTCTCGCGGACTGGAAAAAATTGAACTCTTAATTTAGTTTGTTAAAATATTAAAATACTTTGTATATGAAAAAGACAGCTTTCAACGAGATTCACAGGAAATTAGGTGCAAAATTAGTTGAATTCGCAGGTTTCGAGATGCCCGTACAGTATGAAGGTATTATTGCCGAGCATAAAGCAGTGAGGAATTCAGTCGGTGTTTTTGACGTGTCGCATATGGGCGAGGTCAGGATTCACGGTAAAGACGCTTTCGCTTTCGTGCAGAAACTGACGACGAACGACGTGTCGCAGTTGTTCAAGGGAAGAGTGCAGTATTCGTCGATGTGCAAGCCGGACGGCGGCATCGTGGACGACCTGCTGGTTTATCATTGCGGCGATTATTTCCAACTCGTAATAAACGCTTCGAACGTCGAGAAGGACATCGCCTGGATGAAGCAGAACGTTTTCGGCGACGTTAGGATTGAAGACGTTTCCGACGCGACTTCGCTTCTGGCGATTCAGGGAAAGAACTCTCTGGCGCTTCTTCAGAAACTTACAAAAACGGATTTATCAAAGATAGAATATTATCATTTCGAGTTTGGTCAGATAGCGGGACAGGACGCGATTATTTCTCACACCGGTTACACGGGCGAAAAGGTATGTTTCGAAATTTATTCTTCGTCGGACGTTAAGAAGTCGGAAGACTTGTGGAACGCGATTTTCGAGGCGGGGAAAGAATTCGACGTGAAGCCGATTGGTCTCGGAGCGAGGGATACTTTAAGGCTCGAATACGCTTTCCGTCTTTACGGAAACGATATGGACGAAACGACAAATCCGCTCGAAGCGGGTCTGGCGTGGATTACGAAACTCGACAAGGGCGATTTCAACGGCAAAGAAGCAATCGCGAAAGCGAAAGCGGACGGTCTTAAGAGGAAACTCGTAGGATTCGTAGTGAACGACAAGATGGTCGCGAGGCACGGTCAGGACGTTTACGCGGGCGATAAGAAAATCGGCCACGTGGCAAGCGGCTCGCCGTCTCCGATGCTCGGAAAGAACATAGGAATGCTTTACGCCGAAACCGCGTTCAGTAAAATCGGCAGCGTTGTCGAGATTGACGTGAGAGGAAAAAGAATCAAGGCGGAGATTGTAAAGACGCCTTTCCTAAGTTGATAGGAATTGTTTAATATTACATAACGGGGGATTTGAAAGAGTCCCCTGATTTTTTGAAAACTAAAAAGTTATTGTTTGGTAAAAGTAGATGTATATTTATCGCAGTCTCTGATACAGGACGAAATGCAGTTGAAGGACAGGAACGTAATAGTAATCGACGTTCTTCGCGCTTCATCGACGATACTTACGGCGCTCGTAAATCAGGCGAAGGAAATAATTCCAGCCGAGAGCGTTTCTGTCGCGGCGCGCATTTCGAAGGGTCTGGGCAATTCGGTTCTGTGCGGGGAGCGAAACGGAAAAATTATTGAAGGGTTTAAACTGGGGAATTCTCCGTTCGAATATACAACGGACGCGGTGAAAGGCAAGACTCTGATTTTTTCGACGACGAACGGAACGATATCGGTGACGAAATCGAAGTTCGCGAAGAACTGCGTCGTCGCGGGTTTCCTGAATATGAGCGCGGTCGTGAATTACGCGGCGTCGCTTAACGACGACGTTACGATTCTATGCTCGGGGAAACTCAACGACTTCTGCATCGAGGATTCAATCGCCGCGGGTATGATTATAAACGGATTGATGGATATCAAGGGGAAGTCGAACGTCGAACTTTACGATTCGGGATACATGTCGTACAAACTCGCGAAGCATCTCGCGTACAGGAACTCGAAGCCCGACAGGGGAAAACTCCTGTCGATGCTCGCGGATTCCGAGCACGGGAAATATCTCGCTTCGATAGGTTTCGGCGATGACTTGAAATACTGCGCCGAACTTGACAAACTCGACAAACTGCCGTTTTACAGGAACGGCGTGATTAAATTGAAGGAGACTTTCGAGCAGGAAGCGAGCGAAAAATCAAAAATGAAGAGAGTCAACATAAGCAGCAAACCGAACTCAAAGGATTAATGAACAAGAGAATGAAATCAAAACTTTCGGACAGGAAGCCCGAAAGCAGGAAGAAGCAGAGCGAGGAATTCGCGATATCGGAAAATTTCAAGATTCGCCTGATAGGCGCGCTGCTTATAGTTCTCGGCGTTCTGCTAATCATTGCGATTTTTTCGTATTCGAAGGCGGACGCTCAGACGCTACTGAGATTTTCATTCCTTGACATATTCAGGAAGGAAACTTATTCCTCGCTTTACAGGATAAACAACCTTCTCGGAATAGCGGGCGCATACGTCGCGAACGTTTCCATAGAAAGTCTTTTCGGATATTTCACATTCATAATCCCATCCGTGGTGGTTATAATCGGCTGGACGCTTTTCAGGAGAAAGCCGATGTACAAGCCCGCGACGATTTCGGTTTACCTCATACTTTTAATGACGTTCCTCGCGGGGGCGGCGGGATTGATAAGGATTCTCGCGGGTCCCGAAAGGCTGTCGGGAGCGTATTGCGGCGCGACGGGTAATTTCATATCGTCTGTTTTTTACTACGGGCTCGGCTCTATCGGCGCATCGATTGTTTTCATCGTCGCGCTCGGACTGACGGTGATGCTTCTCGTTGACGGGAACATACTCAAGTCGCTCGCGAGACTGAAACTGCTCTGGGAAAAAATCAAGGAGAAGTTCAGAAAAGAAAAAGAAGATTTAACGACTGAGAAGGAAGAAAAGAAATTAAAGAAAGAAGAAAAGAAAGAAGAGTCGGCGATTGAGGAAGCGATAAGGAAGGAAAGCGAAAGGATTAAACGCGCGAAAGGAAAGGTCAACGGCGAAGAGCCCGTCATCAAGGATACGGAAATAAACCGTCCGAGGGCGGACGTGCGCAAGACGGAACAGAAGCACGTTCCCGAGCCGGCGGAGATGGAAGAGGATGAAATTGCCGAAGAGCCCGCGGAAGAAAAGAAAGCGCCGAAGAAGAAGAAAGATTTGAGTTCTCTGCTTGTAGAGGTACCGAAGAAAACCGAAGCGAGCGAGACTGATATCAATCCCGAAAACTCGAACGAACTTGACGGAGTCGAAGGCGCGGAGGAAGACGATTTCGTCGAGGAGAAACTCGAAGGATACAAAAATCCGACTCTCGATTTGCTCGAAGAGCCGTCGAAAGAAGAGAACGAAGTTATTTCCGACGAGGAGTTGAAGCACAACGGAAGGCTGCTTCAGGAAAAACTTCTCAAGTTCGGTATAGAGATTATAGACATAGCGGCGACGCCCGGTCCCGTGGTGACGCTTTACGAACTCGTGCCCGCGCCGGAAGTGAAACTCTCAAAGATTGAATCGCTTCAGGACGACATCGCGCTTGCGATGAAGGCGAGGGGAATCAGGATGATTATTCCGATTCCCGGCAAAGGCACGGTGGGCGTGGAAATCCCGAACAGCAAGTCGCAGATGGTGCGCGTGAAGAGCGTGCTCGCTTCGGCTAAGTTCAAGGACAGCACGAAGAAACTCACGGTCGCGTTCGGAAAGATGATTGACGGCGAAATATACGTGGACGATTTGTCGAAGATGCCGCACGTGCTTATCGCGGGTGCGACAGGCTCCGGAAAGAGCGTCGGCATAAACACGATTATCGCTTCGCTGCTTTACAAGATGCATCCATCGGATTTGAAGTTCGTAATGATTGACCCGAAGAAGATTGAACTTAGTTTGTATTCTAAACTCCGGAATCATTTCGTCGCGACGTCGAACGACATAAACGAAAGCATCGTGACGAGTTCGCAGAACGCCGTTTCGATTCTTAAGAGCGTCGAGATGGAAATGGAGCAGAGATACGATAAACTCGCCAACGCGGGTGTGAGGAACATCGATTCGTACAACGAGAAATACGCGCAGGGAAAACTTAAGAACAACGAAGTAATAAGGCACAGGAAGATGCCGTACATCGTGGTTATTATTGACGAGTTGGCTGATTTGATGATTACCGCGAAGAGGGATATCGAGGACCCGATAGCGAGGATAGCGCAGATGGCGAGGGCTGTTGGGATACATCTGATTGTAGCGACGCAGAGACCGTCGGTTGACGTAATCACGGGCGTGATAAAAGCGAACTTCCCCGTGAGGGTGGCGTATCAGGTCGCGTCGAAAATTGATTCGAGAACGATACTTGATATGTCGGGCGCCGACCAGTTATTGAGAAACGGCGATATGCTTTACCTGTCGTCGGCTTCGCCGAAACCTATCAGGATACAGAACGCTTATATATCGACCGAAGAGTGCGAGAAACTCGTTGATTATATTTCCGCGCAGAAGGGATATTCGAAACCGTATCTTCTGCCGTCGATACTGAACAAGAAGGGCAAGGGCGGGTTCTACGGCGACGACTGGGACGAGATGTTTCCCGAAGCGGCGCGACTGATTCTGAAACTTCAGAACTGCTCGACGTCAACTCTGCAGAGGCGTCTGAAACTCGGATACGCGCGCGCGGCGAGGATAGTTGACCAGATGGAAGGCGCGGGAATAGTCGGTCCGAATCAGGGCGCGAAAGGAAGAGAGATTCTCGTGACTGAAGACGAACTTGAAGAGATACTGCAGGGAATGTAAATCAATTAGTAATTAGTAATTAATAATTAGTAATTAAGAACTTTAAGAACTTTAAGAACTTTAAGAACTTTAAGAGATTTACATCGTATCCGAGAGTCCCCAAAGAGCGGGAGACTCTCGATAACGTACAAAAAGAAATTGAAGACATAGTTTTCGGAAGTCAAATTATAATTACTAATTACTAATTACTAATTACTAATTATTAATTACTAATTGACGAGACGAGGTCTTTGAGCAGTGACGACGCGCCGATTCTGAACAAATCCTGATTCAGCCAGTCTTTTCCGCACACCGCGTTCACGAGGGACGCGTATTCAAGAGCTTCATCAGTTTTGCGTATTCCGCCCGCGGCTTTGAATCCGATTTTCTTTCCGGTCTTTTCAAAATGTTCTTTGACAGCGCAGAGCATAACGTAAGAGGCTTCGAGCGTCGCGGCGGGACTGATTTTTCCCGTCGATGTCTTTATAAAATCCGCTCCGCCTTCAATAGCGAGAAGGCTCGCGGCATATATGTTCCCCGGGCTTTTGAGTTCGCCTGTTTCGAGAATGACTTTCAGATGAACGCTCTTTGTATTGGAATTGTTCTTGCAGAGTTTATTGATTTCGAATATCTCGTCGAAGACGAATGAATAGTTGCCTGAAAGGAATTCGCCTCTCGAGATTACGATATCGATTTCGTCGGCGTCGTGGTCGATGCAGTACTGCACTTCCGCGAGTTTAAGTTCGAGAGGAACCTGACCCGACGGGAAGTAGGAAGAAACTGTCGCGGCTTTGACTCTCGTTCCTTTCAACTGCGCGCTTGTCCAGTTAACGAATCTCGGATAAACGCAGACTGCGGCGACGGAGGGAACGCCTTTAATGTTCGAAGGATTCTTTGCTGTATCGCAGAGTGTTTTAACTTTTTCGAAAGTATCGTTTCCTTCGAGAGTTGTAAGGTCGAGGAATGAAATAATATTGCAAACAGTATCTTTGTTCTTTATTATTTTTTTGTCAGTGGTAATTTCCGCTAATTTCGCTTTCACGTCAATATTATCGAAGAATTCGATTGCTTTGGATACATCTGTATTAAAAGGATTCATAACTTATTTTTTTTACAATGTACTATAAATATCTATCATATTACATACAATTGGATAACTCCCGATACTTAATTTTTTACTTTAAATTCTATTTGTTATTTGCAAAAAAATAGTTAATTTAGCGTAGTGATGCAACAGGTGATTTATTTGCAAAACAAAATAATATTAAAAATTATGAGAAAAGCATTAATCTACCCGATCATACCGGTCTTGCTCATCGTTACATCATTGTTTTCCTCATGTTCATCAAGCGACGACGAAGACATCTATGTATTGAGGGATACTGTTGTTCTCAATATAGACACACTGATAAAAGAGCAGCGCAACGTACAAAAACTGAATCTAACATTCGTCGTACAACTTGCCGCGTTCAAGGAATTAAATTATGCCGAGACATACAGGGAAAAAGCGAAGGAAAAACTAAGCGTGCTCCCTGACTTGAGGAAAACGGGCGACATATATCACGTAACGGTAGGCAGGTTCAACGACGCCAAATCGGCGCAGGATTACCTGAACACGGTGAAATCGAAAGGTTTCCCGAATGCATTTGTAAAATCAATAGATTAAACAGGAGAAAACATGAAAAATCTACATTGGACATTTTTAATCTTATTTGCTTTTGCGTCATCACTGATTTTAACATCCTGCTGCGCTGACAACGAATGCGCGGAAGAGGATATATACGGCAAGACAATAATCAAGCAGACTGACACGCTATACAACAAGAATCCGAAGTTGGTAAGAGGACCATTCTACGTGCAGATAGGGGCATACGCGAACAAGTCGAACGCGGACGCGTTTCTCAGCGATTCGAAGAAGCAGTTAAGGCTTAAGATAGATATGAAGCAGACCCAGGACGGGATATACAGGATATATATAGGCGAATACAAGACAGTAGAGGAAGCGGATGACATGCTCACGACTGTAAAGAGGCAGGGATTTTCGGATGCATTCGTTAGAGACGACGCGGGACCTATAAGCAAATAAACAAACAACAAATATGGATTCTGACAAGATAATTGACGGCAGACTATATTCGTCGCAGGTAAAGGCAGAAGTAAAAGAAGAGACAGAGAGATTATATATCGAAAAGGGAATCCAGCCCGGACTGGCATTTATACTTGTAGGCGATAATCCGGCATCACAGGTTTACGTAAGGAATAAAGGCAAAGCCTGCGAAGAAATCGGATTCCATTCAGTGACAAAAGTGCTTCCCGAAAAAACCGAAGAAAACCAAATCCTCGATTTAATCAAAGAATACAACGAAGACAGCAGCATACACGGATTACTCGTGCAATTGCCTTTGCCGAAACACATCAATGAAGAAAAAGTAATCGAGTCGATAGATTTCAGGAAAGACGTGGACGGGTTTCACCCTCACAACGTCGGTAAGTTACTCATCGGACAGAAGTGTTTCGTGTCGTGCACTCCGTACGGGATAGTTGAAATGATGAAGCGTTCGGGAATCGAGACGAAAGGGAAGAATACAGTTATTATTGGAAGGAGCAACATAGTCGGAAAGCCGATGGCTGCATTGTTTTTAAGGAAGGATTTGAATTCGACGGTTACCGTATGCCACAGCGCGACGAGGGACATAAAGGAATACAGTTTAAACGCGGATATACTTGTTGCGGCAATCGGCAAGGCGGGATTTGTGAAGAGCAACATGGTGAAGGAAGGAGCGGTGATAATAGACGTTGGCATAAACAGGATTGAGGACAAGAGCGCGCCGAAAGGAACGCGGCTGACGGGCGACGTTGATTTTGAAGGATGCTATGCCAAGGCGTCAAAGATAACTCCTGTGCCGGGAGGAGTAGGACTTATGACAATAGCAATGCTGATGCGGAATACGCTCGACGCGGCATCGGGAAAAATGTACTGATGAAAAAAGGAAAAATCATAAAAGTAACAATCGGTTTCGAAAAGAAATTTTACGACCTGCTTATAGCATATCTAATAACTCACGGAATTACATCATTCGAGGAAAGGGAAAACACTATTGAGTTGTATATCCCGTCTGTAAAGAGGGACGAATTTCTTGTGTCTTTCATGAAGGGCTTTCCGCGGGGGAACGCCGAGTTGACTATTGAAGAGATAGAAAACAAGAATTGGAATGAAGAGTGGGAAAAGAGCATCGAGCCTGTTTTCATCGCGGATAAAATAATCATTTATCCTTCGTGGAAGAAGAAGGAAATCGCGAAATACAAGGACAGGAGAAAAATTCAGATTGACCCGAAGATGGCGTTCGGTACGGGGCATAACGAGACGACGTGTCTTGTTCTTGAATTAATGACAAAGCATTTAGGAAAAAGACCCGGGTATCTGCTGGATTACGGATGCGGCACGGGAATACTCGCGATTGCGGGCATCAAGATGGGCGCAGATAAGGCGGTAGCGAACGAGACGGACGAGGATTCGATAGATAACGCGAAGGAATGTTTCGCGGCGAACAGGGTTTCGGGGAGAGTCAAACTGTACAGGAGTCCGCTTGAGGGAGTTAAGGAGAAGAATTTCGACGTAATATGCGCTAACATAATCAGTTCGGTATTGAAAGAGAGCATGGGTATAATGAGGGACAAACTTAAGCCTCGCGGCAAATTGTTTTTATCAGGGATTTTAAGGGAAGAAAAGAGTAAATTCAGAAAAATCCTTGAAAAACAATTTAAAACAATCGAGATTCTCGAAAGGTCCGAATGGATAGGAATTTATGCGGTTAAAAAATGAAAGAGAGAATTTTTTTGAGCAAAAGGAAGTAGGGAACGGGAAAGAAATCTTCAGCAGTATTTTTTCCTCACGCGATATAAAGATTAAAAGAATCATTTCAAAAGGTTACAGGACGCCCGAAACAAAATGGCTTATAGACGATACGGATGAATTCGTGATATTGCTGAAGGGAAGCGCGACAATAAAGTTTTTCAACGGTGAAATAAAAAAGATGAAGAGAGGGGATTATATTCACATCCCGCCCGGAACGAAACACAAAGTAACATATACATCAAAGAAGCCTTGCTGTTACTGGCTTGCAATTCATTTTAAACGATAAAACAATGGCTGAATCAGTAAAACCAAAACATTCGACACAATTCAGAAAAAGGCGGGCGTTAAACTGGTTAACGCTCGGCATAACTTACGCGACGATGTACATGGGAAGGTACAACCTTTCTTTCGCGAACAAATCCCTTTCGGATAATTTCGGATGGGACAAGACAATGATAGGAACCATCATTACCGCAGCGCTGACGATATACGGAATTTCCGCTTTATTCAACGGACCATTAGCGGATAAGATAGGCGGCAGGAAGGCGATGCTGATAGGTTCCATAGGAACGGTTTTTTTCAACATATTGTTCGGTCTGGGCGCATATTTCGGATTTCTGGGAACAGGAACTTTACTGTTAGGGTACTTCGCGACAGTATGGGCGTTGAATTCATATTTTCAGTCATACAGCGCGTTATCGCTTATAAAGGTAAATGCAGCCTGGTTTCACATAAGGGAGCGGGGTGTATTTTCTGCGATATTCGGTTCAATGATACAATCGGGCAGAGCGTTGATATTCATAATCGGAGGATTTGCTGTAACGGTATTGCCGTGGCAGTGGGTGTTTTTCATACCGGCGGGGATAATCGCGATAATGTCATTCATGACGTATTTATTCGTGCGGAACGCTCCTGAAGACGCTGGACTGGAGCCTCTCGATACTGAAGACGCGACGAGTTCGGATACGGAAAAGATAACGGTGAAATACGTGGTGAGGAAGGTATTTACGAATCCTGTTACTGTAACGATAGCGATTGCGGAATTCTGCACAGGATTTGTGCGTCACGGATTTGAGCAATGGTTCCCGAGGTTCATGCAGGAAGCGCAGCATTTAGCATTGGATTCGCCGGTGTTTCAAAAAGGGGCGTTTGGTGTCGTACTTGCGGGAATAGCGGGCGCGTTCATAGCGGGAACGATGTCGGACTGGGTTTTTAAGTCACGGAGACCCCCGGTAGCGTTCATAGGTTATTTTCTTCAGATATTATGTCTGCTTGTTGTTTGGTTGAGCAAGGATATAACATTTATCATAATAGCGTTTATAGTGAATTCAATGGCGATAAGCATGGTACATTCGATGCTGTCGGGTACCGCCTCGATGGATTTCGGCGGAAAGAGAGCGGCTGCGACCGCGACGGGATTATTTGACGGGATGCAATATCTTGGCGGCGCGGCTGTCGGAATTGGAGTCGGATGGATGCTGGATAATTTCGGATGGGGCGCGTGGGGACCGAGCATGATAGGATTTTCATTTATCGGAGCAGTATTGATGCTGAAGATTTGGAGCGCAAAACCGTCAAAAGGCGGAGGGCATTGAGTTATTAGTCGTATTTAATCTATTTAGTTTAATATCTGAATATAATATATTTGTTTAAACCAATTTAATAATTGAATTTGGGCAGGTACAAATATTTTTTAATATTTTTTTTGTTATTCCCGCTAATTTCCGGCTATTCACAGGATGAAAAAGTTAAAGTAGGCGTTTACGAGCGGCAGAATGTTCAGGGCGGATATTATAATTTCGGTGATCCCGATAAAGTGAATATAGAGGTTAACGTATGGGGGTATGCCAAGAATCCCGGAAAATATCTGATACCGAAAGGAACAAGCGTTATCGATCTGATATCATATTCCGGCGGTCCTTCGACGGACGCCGATCTTGATAAAATCAGGTTATACCGTTCGAAGAATGATTCACTTGGAATACAGAAAGATAAGGTGATATATCTGGATTATAACGACCTGGTATGGGAAGAAAAGGTAAAAGAGAAAACAGGTCGTGTCAATCCTGAACTTGAACCGGGCGATATATTAATACTTCCCGGATCCCCGCGATATTTTTTCAGAGAGAATCTGACATTCATTATGTCCATATCGTCATTTCTCTTATCAACGGCAATATTAATAGTAAGCATAACGAACAAATGACAAGATGAACCAAGTTCCCGCAAATACAAAACAGGTACAGCGAACAAATCAAATACCAACGAACAACCTTAAAGAATATTTAGGAATAATCCGTTCCAATCTTCTGCCGATATTTCTAATTTTCGTAGCAAGTGTTGTAATTACAATAGTATATGTTGTAAATACAGTAGATATTTATAAGACAGTTACGACGTTAAAAATTGCGAAACCGCAAGGCAGCATACTTACGGCATCGTTGATGCCGGAGGCAGAGAGTTTTACCTCGGACAGATATATATCTAATGAAATTGAGATCTTAAAAAGTTATTCTGTCAGAGAACAGGTTTCGATGATACTTCTAGATTCTCTCGATAACGTGCAGGATAAATCGAAGTATTTTTATCTGACGAACAGGGGTCAGGCGGGAGAGGAAAAAAAATTCAGTCCTAAAGCGCTCGCAGACGTATTGCTTTCGATAGTGTCAATAAACCAGAAGCGCGGACTTGATATTATTGAACTTGAAGTACAGAGTCCGTCAAATGTAGAGGCGGTGCTTATAGCAGATGTTTATGCGAATACGTACCAGAGAATAAATCTTGATTTTAGCAGGCGTGAACTAACGACAATAAGGGAGTTCCTTGGTCAGGAGAAGGAGAAAAAATTCCGTGAACTCGCAAATTCCGAGGCATCGATACAAGATTATCAGCAAAAGGGCGGAATAATGTTTCTTGATGATCAAGCAAAAAAGGTTGTAGATGAATTATCAACATATCAGGCGGAAAAGAATGCAACGGAAGTGAGTTTATACTCAAAGCAAAAGGCATATAATGAAATAAGGACAGAAATAGAAAAGGTTGACAGAAGCGTAATTGATTATATAGAAGGTCAGTTAAGCGAGCCATATTTTGCGGAGCTGCAGAAAAAATTGTCCGAAATTGAAGTTCAGAAAGATTTGGATTTATCAATACCGTCGGATCAAAAACTTAAAGACAGAGTTAGCGGAGATTATCAGAAAAAGGTGGCACCACTGAAAAAGAATTATGATGAGAAAGTGAGCGTTATAAAAACAGGGCTACTTGCTAACACGCCGCAGGAAAAAAGTATGTTGTACCAGAAGTTGTTTGAAACGAACCTAGGGATACTGACTGATAAAGCAAAATTAAATTCAATCAACAAGGTAATCTCGCGAAACGAAGTTTTATTCGATAAATTACCTGCTCAGAGCATAGAACTTGCGAGACTTGAAAGGGACAAGAAATCCAATGAAAAATTATACCTTACCCTCGAGGAGAAATATCAGGAAGCAATAGTAAACGAGAGGGCCCAGTTAGGAAACGTGAACTTTGTTGATCATGCATTGCTGCCAAAGAAGCCCGCGAAGCCGAACAGGCAGTTAATAATTGCCATCGGAGCTCTATTGGGTTTATCGCTCGGTGTAGGTTTCGCCTTTTTACGAAATTATCTTGACAGATCGATTAAGACACCCGAGGAAATCGAAACGAAAGGCATATCAGTACTTGCATGGATACCGTCGATAGCGGAATTGAAGGAACTGGGTTCATCGCAACTTGAATTCATCGTAGCTAACAAACCGAATGCATCGGCATCGGAATCATTCAAAGCGTTGAGAACCAGGGTGATGTATTCGAAACTCGAATCGGAACTAAGGGTAATACTCGTGACGAGTTCCGTACCGGAAGAAGGAAAAACGACAGTAGCTTTGAATCTTGCCGGAAGTTTTGCACAGGCGAACAAGAAGGTGCTGTTAATGGACTGCGACCTTCGGAAGCCGAGAATACATTCAGTGTTTCAGACCGAGCGTTATCCGGGGTTAAGCGATTATCTTTTTTCGAACGTTGAAATCAACGAAGTATTGAGGAATACGCGGTTAGAAAATCTGAAATTTATAACGAGCGGAACTATACCACCTAATCCCTCGGAATTGCTGGGTTCGAAACAAATGTATGATTTTCTCGATTTGTTAAAAACGCGATTTGACATCATAGTATTGGATTCGCCTCCGTTCATATCTGTTACGGATGCCGAGATATTATCCAGGGTCTCAGATGGAACGATATTGGTAGTGCAGGCAAACAAGACTCCGATAGACGCATTCCTCAGGACGTATGACAGAATTACAATAAACGAATCGCATAAATTCCTCGGTTCCGTGCTGAATAATTTCAGCATTAAGACCGCATACGGATATTATTACAATTACTATTATTATTATTCCAAACCCGAAGGCAAAGATAAGAAGAAGGTAAAAGCCGACATAAAAATGTAAGGGATTTGAACTTAAAATTATTTATAAAGAAGAACGTGCAATTATCGAGATGCCCGAACTGCAACACGATTGCATCATTAAGGCGGAGCAGGTCGAGGAACATATGGGAGCGTTTCATGAAGAAGGTAAAAGTAAGTCCATATTTCTGCCAGTCTTGCGGGTGGAGGGGCAGATTGTTAACATACAAACTGAGCAGAAACTACATCAAACTGATAATATTGTATTTATTCCTGATGACGATCACGGCATATATAGTTCAGAAATTTCTTAAAAGTTACTTTGATTAAAAAAACAATCCAATAATTGTCTTCGAAAAAATGGTTTGTAATACATACCAAACCAAGGAATGAGAAAAAGGTTCTAGAGCAGGTCTTAAGCAAGGAGGTAGAAGCATATCTTCCCTTAATGGAAACGATTCGTTTCTGGTCAGACAGGAGGAAGAAATTGCAGGTACCGTTATTTCCGGGATACGTGTTTGTACACGTCAGCGAAAGCGAAAGGATAAAAGCGATAAACAACACTTACGGGGCAATAAAGTATGTTATGTTTCAAAAAAGGTGCGCCGAGATAACGGATGAAGAAATATCGTACATAAGAATATCGCTAAAGGCGCCTGAGCGCATACACATAGAAGAATCCAGGATAATGGTCGGAGATCTCGTTGAAATAACATACGGGATTTTCAAAGGTCTGAAAGGTTTCATAACTCAAATAAGGGGTAATTATAAATTAACAGTCAGCATTATAGAACTGAATACCACGTTCAGTGTTCAGTTGAGCAACGCGGAAGTAAAACTTTTAAACAGATTCTAATTTTAATACACATATGGAACTACATAAAAAAGTAAGTAAAAACACTTTTATAGTTGGCATAATCGGAATGGGATATGTGGGTTTACCTCTGGCGCTTGAATTCGCATCGAAGGGGATAAGGGTAATAGGGTTCGACCTTGATTCGAGCAAGATAAGGATCCTCAATAAGGAAAAACGGTCTTACATAAAGCATATTTCATCAAAAAGAATCCGTGAGCAGGTAACGAGCGGGATGCTTACCGCAACGTCCGATTTTTCCAAATTAAACGTACCCGACGTTGTAATAATCTGTGTGCCGACTCCATTAAATATCAACCGTGAGCCTGATTTAAGTTACGTGCTAAACTCTACAAGGGAAATCGCGAAACACTTAAGGAAAGGGCAGTTAGTATCGCTTGAAAGCACAACTTATCCGGGGACAACTGATGAGGACATGTTAAAGATACTTTCCACGACCGGTCTGAAGGTCGGTAAGGATTTTTATCTGTGTTTTTCGCCGGAGAGGGAGGACCCGAATAATCCTGTATATTCCACGTCGACCATACCAAAAATCGTGGGTGGTGTTACAAATAATTGCGTGAAACTCGGGTCTGAGATATACGGAAAGGTAATAAATAATATCGTACCGGTTTCGTCGACCAAAGCGGCGGAGGCGGCAAAACTGCTCGAGAACATATTCAGGTCAATAAACATAGCGCTTGTAAACGAACTCAAAGTCGTATTCGACAGGATGGGAATCGATATTTGGGAAGTAATAAGCGCAGCATCGACGAAGCCGTTCGGATTCACACCGTTTTATCCCGGGCCGGGCCTCGGCGGTCACTGCATTCCGATAGATCCGTTCTATCTAACGTGGAAGGCGAGGGAATTCGATATCTCGAGCAAGTTTATTGAACTTGCAGGAGAGACGAACACATCAATGCCGTTCTACGTAGTTGAGAAGGTAATACACGCCCTTAATGAACACAAGAAGTCGATAAAAGGTTCGAAGATTCTCATTCTCGGGCTTGCATATAAAAAGGACATCGATGATTTAAGGGAGTCGCCTTCATTGAAACTAATCGAACTTCTTCAGAAGCACGGAGCTTTAGTTCATTACAATGACGATTACGTTACGAGCATCCCGAAATTACGGAAATATAGTTTCAACAAGAAATCAGTGAAAATAACCCCGTCAAATTTAAAGAAGTATGACCTTATATTATTATCGACGGATCATTCGTATTACGATTACGGTATGATACTGAAGAATTCGAGAATAGTAATTGATACACGAAATGGTTTTGGAAAACTGAAAAGCAAAAAGATATACAAGGCATAAAATGGGAAAGAAAAAAACCGCTTTAATAACCGGAATAACCGGACAGGACGGAAGTTATCTAACGGAGATACTTCTTGACAAGGGATATGAAGTACACGGAATAATCAGGAGGAGCAGTTCATTCAATACGGGCAGGATTGATCATTTATACTGCAATGATAAGATACTGGACAGGACAATGTTCTTACATTACGGGGACGTAACCGATACGAGCAATCTGAACAGGCTTCTTGAAAAAACGCAACCTGACGAGATATACAATCTCGCTGCCCAAAGCCACGTTAAGGTATCGTTCGAAATACCCGAATACACCGCGGAAGTGGACGCAATGGGAACTCTAAGGTTTCTCGACGCGATACGGGAGGCGGGGCTCAAGACAAAATTTTATCAGGCATCGACCAGCGAATTATACGGAAAAGTACAGCAAATACCGCAGAACGAAGACACGCCGTTTTATCCCCGCAGCCCATACGGAGTAGCGAAGATATACGGATACTGGATTGTAAAAAATTACCGCGAAGCATATAACCTTTACGCCTGCAACGGAATACTTTTTAATCACGAGTCACCTCGCAGGGGTGAGACGTTCGTAACGAGAAAAATCACGCGGGCGGTATCACGCATTATCTGCGGACAGCAGGAAAATTTTTCGCTGGGAAATCTGAATGCCAAGCGGGACTGGGGGTATGCGCCCGAATACTGCGAGGGAATGTGGAGAATGCTTCAGCAGGACAGCCCGGACGATTTTGTCCTTGCGACGGGTGAAACTCACACAGTGAGAGAATTTGTAGAACTGGCATTCAGGTATGCCGGAATCGAGATTGAATGGAGAGGCGATAAGGAGAATGAAAAAGGAATAGTAAAATCTTTTAATGCGGATCTCGGAGGAAATCCCGAATCGATGGGAGAACTTTACCACAAGTTACTCGAAAAATTCATAAAGATTGGGGATACGGTAGTATACGTTGACAGGAACTATTACCGTCCGACTGAAGTCGATCTTCTCATAGGTGACGCATCCAAGGCAAAGAAAGTTCTTGGATGGGAGCCAAAAATAAAGTTTGAAGAGTTAGTAAAATTAATGATTACTTCCGATATAGAAAAAGTATTAAAGAGAGGATTCTAATGTATTCGGGAATAAAACTATCAGTGATAGGATGCGGGAAATGGGGCATCAATCATGTCAGAACCGCTCACAAACTTCTTGGCGGGGATCTGTTATCAGTTTGCGACAAATCAAAAAGCGCGGAGCCGAAGATACGGGAAATATCGGACAGGATATTTTTTTGCGATGGTGTACTCGGCTTACTCGAGAACAAGGAAATAAATTCAGTAATAGTATCAACTCCGGCAGAGACTCATTTTGAGATAGCAAAGATGTGTCTCGAACACGGGAAGCATGTTCTGGTTGAGAAGCCAATAACGCTTTATTCAACGGAAGCAGAATCACTTTTACGGCTAGCCGAATCAAGGAATTTAGTCCTGATGGTTGGTCACGTGTTGTTATATCATCCGGCGGTTTTAAAGATGAAGGAAATGATAGACGGAGATTACATCGGAAGAATTCAGTACATATACAGCAACAGGCTGAATCTCGGAACGATAAGGAAGGAAGAGAACATATTATGGAGTTTTGCGCCTCACGATATTTCTATCATACAGTTTTTACTTGACAATAAAAAGCCGGATTCGGTTTACGCACAAGGCGCGACATTTTTGCAAAAGAATATCGAGGACACTACATTAACATACATAAAGTATCCGGAGAACATACACGTTCACATTTACGTAAGTTGGCTTCATCCGTTTAAGGAGCAGAGGCTTGTAGTTATCGGCGACAAAGGGATGATAGTGTTCGAAGACAGTTTGAAAACCGAAAAACTTAAATATTATAAAAAAGGATTTAGCATCGTTGACGGGGAGATAGAGAAATTCGATTCGGATTACGAGGTTATTTCATTTGAAAACAAGCAGCCTCTGGAAGAAGAGCAGAAGCATTTTTACGAGTGTATATCTTCGGGCAGCATACCGCGAACGAACGGCAGGCACGCGAAGGAAGTTCTTGAAATTCTGGAGAAAGCACAAAAGAGACTGGACAACTAATGGAGAAGAAAAACTTTTACGTAAATGAGCATGCGGTTGTAGATGAAAATGTAGAAATCGGAGAAGGAACGAAAATCTGGCATTTCACCCATGTTCAGTCGGGTTCGAAGATAGGCAACAAGTGCATACTGGGACAAAATGTAAACATAGGCAACAACGTAACGATAGGAAACTTTGTAAAGATACAGAACAACGTTTCGGTATATGAAGGAGTTGAACTGGAGGATTACGTTTTTTGCGGACCTTCTATGGTATTCACGAACATACTGAATCCGAGAAGCAAATATCCTCAGGTCGGCGCAGAGTTTTACATCAAGACGCTGGTGAAAGAAGGCGCTTCACTCGGAGCGAATTCGACAATCGTGTGCGGAGTAACAATTGGGCGGTTCGCGTTTGTAGGAGCGGGAACGGTAGTAACCAAGGATGTGCCCGATTTTGCTCTTGTAGTAGGCAATCCTTCAAAAATCAAGGGATGGTACAGCGAAGCGGGTAAGAAACTCATATTCGACGAAAGCGGGACGGCATTCTGCGAGAAATCGGGAAAGAAATACAAACTTGAAAATAACATAGTAAAAGAAATTTAACTGATAAAAAATGAAAGTACCTTTATTAGATCTCAAAGCGCAATACAATACAATAAAGAAAGAACTTGACGAAGCATTGATAAAAACTGCCGAATCACAATACTTCATACTGGGTCCTGAAGTAGGAAAACTTGAAGAAAACATCTGCGAATATCTTAAGTGCAAATATGCCGTGGGGGTATCGTCCGGAACGGACGCGCTGCTAATCGCGCTTATGGCGGTGGGAATAAAACCCGGCGATGAAGTAATAATTCCTGATTATTCATTCTTCGCGACGGCGGGAGTAGTCTCGCGCCTGAACGCGATCCCGGTATTCGTTGACATAGATTTGCAGACGTACAATATTGATGCCGACAAGGTAGAAGCGAAAATTACGGAGAAAACTAAGGCAATTATACCCGTTCATTTATACGGGCAATCTGCAGAAATGAACGCACTGACAGAGATAGCGAAGAAACACGGATTGAAGATAATCGAGGACGGAGCGCAGGCAATCGGTTCACAATACAGGGACGGAAGGTATTCGGGTACGATCGGAGACATAGGATGTTTCTCCTTTTTCCCGAGCAAGAATTTAGGTTGTTTTGGAGACGGAGGAATGGTTACAACGAATGACGAAACGCTATACGAAAGATTGAAAATACTTCGTGTGCACGGTTCAAAACCCAAGTATTACCACAAAATTATCGGAGGCAATTTCAGGCTCGACGCCATACAGGCGGCGGTGCTGAACGTAAAACTTCCGCATCTCAACGGATGGTCGGAAGGCAGACGGAAGAATGCCCGGCTCTACACAGAACTTTTCATTAAGTCGGGGCTCAGTACGGGCAGCGGGCGCACGGATTATGAGGACGGCGGCAGGGTGCTTCTGCCGAAAGCGATTTATGAAAGCGCCGGTCACCGGAATTACCACATATTCAATCAATTTGTTATCCGCGTTAAGGAAAGGGATGAACTCAGGGCATTTCTGTCCGGCAAAGAAATAGGAACGGAGATTTATTATCCGATTCCATTCCACAGGCAGGAATGTTTTAAGGAACTGATGAACGACAAAAGATACACTAACGGTGAATTTGGTTTTTCAGATACGGCCGCAACAGAGACAATTGCGCTTCCAATATATTCCGAATTAAGCGCGGAGCAGATCAATTTTGTAGTTGATTCCGTAAAAGAATTTTATGGTTCGCGTTCTTGATAATTGATGAATAGATTTTTCATAATAATCATATTGTCATTATCAGTATTTGTTTTCCGGCGGGCAGAAGGGCAGATTGAACTTGTACCTGCGGAGCATCCTGTTTACGATTATTTGAAAAAAATGCAGGTTGAGGGTGTAATTCCGGAATATACCTCGGCAAATCTTCCGTTATCGAGAAAAGTAATCGGTAACTATATCGATAAAATTCTAACAAGCAGTAACTTATCCGGAATAGATATTAAACTCGCGAAAGAGTATTATACCGAATTTTCTTACGACATTCGAAAGGACCCTTCAAGATACACAAGCATTCTTGGCACGAAAAGGGGCAATTTATTCAGCGATGAGAAATTCAGGTATCTATACGGGTTTACAGACACAAATGCATCGTTATTTCTCAACACAATTGTTGGATTTGAATTTTCCGGCAACGAGGGCGATTCGCTATCGAATAATACAGCGACATTATCAGATATAGGCTTTCGGGCAAGGGGCACTTTATACGATAGAGCCGGATATTCGATAGAATTACAAACGGGAAAGAGGATAGCGGGGACATCTGAGTCTTCCGAGTTCCTGAAAATGACCAATACTTTACTGAGGACAGACAGGGAGTTCGCGCTTCACGGAAATTATTATGTGAATTACAGAGGACACGTAAGGTATCAGACTCCGGGAGGATTTCTGAGCCTGACCGCAGGACACGAGAAAATATCAATCGGGTCGGGTTATATAAGCAAACTTTTCTACTCAAAAGATGCGCCGCCGTTCAGTTTCATCAAACTCGATTTAAGTTACAAGAAATTCGCGTATTCTTTTTTCTACGGTTCGCTCAAGGGCGATTCAATCGGCGTTGAATTAAAATCGAAGAATATTGCTGGTCACAGGCTTGACATAAATTTCAGCGATAAATTCCGGGCGGGATTTTATGAGTCAATAGTAATAAGCAACGATCCGTTCAGTTTTTCTTTTTTCAATCCATTCAGTTTTCTCACGTCTGCAGACTTGAACTCAGGCGCCAAAGAAACGACACTAAACAATACATTAATGGGAGTCGATCTGGAGTACATACCATTTAAGAATTTATCAGTTCAGGCTACCTTTTTAATTGACGACCTTAATTTAAGTACGATTTCAGACACGTCGTACATTGGGAACGAGAACAAATTCGGATATCAGATCGGCTTATTATGGAATAAAGCATTTACTCTGGATAATCTAACGTTCAAGGTCGAATATACGAGACTTGATCCATTCGTATATTCCCACAGAACGAACAAATCAACATACACTAATTGGGGAATATCTCTTGGCAGTCAATTACCGCCTAATTCCGACGAAATAGCGTTAGAATCCGATTTATGGTTGTCTTCCAGAATAAATATAAATTGTAAATACACTTTCCAACGTTCGGGATTCGGAATTATTTTCGATGAGAACGGAAAGTTACTATATAACTTCGGCGGCGATATAAATTACGGATTCGGTGATTATAATATTATTAAGAACAGATTTCTTAACGGTAACAGGATAAATAAATCATTTTTTACCATAAATTTAAATACGCAACTCATTCGTCAGTTTTATTTGAATGTGATGTACAGATATTCAAATTATAATTTGTTATACGCAAACGGCAATTACAGAGACAATACATTCAAATTCGGCTTCAAATTCCATTTTTAATGATAGAAAAAAAACTTGATTTTTATCAGAAATACAAATAAATTAATACAATTATAATTATTTAGTTATGAGGAAAATCACATTACTGTTTATTTGTCTTATTTTAGGTATAATTGGGGTGAGCAGGTTAAATGCGCAAGGATACACACCTCCGACTATGGTGTACGGTTTAAGCCTAGACGGAATACTGGCTACAAACGATGCGCACGGTTCAGCGCTTGATAATACAAGCATTACAGACGGCACTTACGGCATGGTCTGGGGCAGAGGGGCATCGATATACGGTAAATTCGGATTAGGAATTAGGAAAAACCACAGGATAGCATTATCCGCGTCATATTTGAAGATGACGCACGACGATTCCGGGGAAATACCATTTTTTAACTTCAGTCCGAAAGAACCTTTCACAAACTATGATATTTTATCCGGATCGGTCGGATACGAATACGCATTTAATCCGAGGTGCAAAAATAAACAGTATATAGGATTCGCGATTACAGCAAATTATATCATTCCAAATGAAGGCATGATTTCTACTTACCAGTTCGACAATTCGTTCAGAATGGGATTGCAGGTTACTTCGGGTTATGAATGGACGCTTGACAAGGCTCAGCAGTACGGATTATTTATCGGATTAAGATATAATCTTGCCAACATAATCGGTTCAACAAACGGAGTCGGGACGATGAATGACGGCAGCGGTGAGGGAGGACCTACATACTGGAGGCGTGTAGGATTTTTGAGCCTCAATCTTGGTTTTAATTTTTATACAGGCGTTAAACCATACAGGGCGAAATAAAAAACAATAAGTTTAGTGAAGGGAGTATCGTTGATGCTCCCTTTTTTTATTGTCCCATGAGAACATCATTAAGGAGTCCCTTGATTTCTTTAATTCTCAGGTCGTCATCCGGAGAATCAAGGTTAACGAGAATCACGAGTCTGTCCTTCTTGTTTATGAACGAGAACTTATCGGACTTGACTTCAGACAGCCGGTTTACAAGATTTGTAAAGAAGTCGCTCTGGAATATTCTATGACTTTTTTCGGCCGGGAAATATAGCAGCATTTCATTCCCATTAATGCTGATCTTTTCAAGTCCTATGTCGGTTGCCTTGATTTTGATTTCAATTATCTTAAGCAGGTTATCCACCTCGGGTCCTGTTTTTCCGAATCTGTCCTTGAGTTCCTCCTCCATCCTTATTAGGTCTTTCAGGTACCTTATTTCAAACAGTTTCTTGTAAACATTAAGTCTTTCAGTATCGTTGCCGATATAATCTTCCGGGATAAGGGCATTCAAATCGTTTTCTATAATCGCGGGTATCTGTTCCTCGCGCTTCGAAATTTTCCTGTTGAGTTTATCAAGCGACTTATCCTCCTTGAAGAGTTCCTTGAATTCAAATTCTTTAAGTTCGGAGACTGCCTCTTCGATTATATCAATGAACATTTCAAAACCCATTTGATTAACGAAACCGCTTTGCTGTTGTCCGAGCAGATTGCCGACACCGCGAATTTCCATATCACGCATTGCAAGGTTGAAACCCGAGCCAAGGTCTGTATATTCTTCGATAGCCTGAAGCCTTCTGATTGCGGTATGAGTGAGTTTGCCCGCAGGCGGAGAAACAAAATAAGCGAAAGCCTGCGCATCGCTTCTACCGACTCTTCCTCTTAATTGATAAAGTTCGGAGAGCCCGTACATATTCGCGTTATTAATAATAATCGTGTTAACGTTCGGTATGTCGAGACCCGACTCGATAATTTTCGTGCACATCAGAACGTTAAGTTTTTTCTCAATGAACGCAATCACGACATCTTCGAGTTCCGCAGGCGTCATTTGTCCGTGTGCGATTCCGATTTTCGCGTTGGGCACGTGCAGTTTCATACTATCGGCGAGTTCGTAAAGCGTCGAAATTTTATCGTTGACGAAATATACCTGTCCTTTCCTTCCGAGTTCTTTTGACACCGCATCTGAAATAATATTCCAGTCAAAGTTGACAATTTCGGTCAGTATGGGTTTTCTGTTTTTCGGCGGAGTATTGATTACGGAAAGGTCTCTTGCGCCGAGAAGGGAAAAGTTCAGGGTTCTTGGGATAGGCGTAGCAGTCAGAGTAAGCGTATCAACATTTGGTTTCAGGGAGCGCAGTTTCTCCTTTGCCTTTACGCCAAACCTTTGTTCTTCGTCTATTACAAGGAGTCCGAGGTCCTTGAAAGCGATATCCTTAGAAAGCATCCTGTGTGTTCCGATTAGAATATTTATTTTTCCTTCCTCGAGTTTCTGAAGAACAGCGGTCTGCTCTTTTCTGCTCTGGAGACGCGAAATAACGGCAACCTCAACTGCAAAAGAGTTGAGCCTGTCTCTGAATGTATTGTAATGCTGAATTGCGAGGATGGTTGTCGGAACGAGAACTGCGACCTGCTTGTTATCGAGAACCGCTTTAAACGCCGCGCGTACGGCGACTTCAGTTTTTCCGAACCCGACGTCGCCGCAGATAAGCCTGTCCATAGGGCTTTCTGACATCATATCGTTTTTCACGTCTTCCGTGGACGCGTACTGGTCCGGGGTATCCTCGTAAATAAAACCCGCCTCAAGTTCTCTTTGCCAGTGCGAGTCAGGAGAAAAAGCGTATCCCCTTTCGGATTTTCTTTTTGCATACAGTAAAATCAGGTCGCGGGCGATGTCTTTAACTTTCTTTTTCGCCCTGTCCTTGATTTTCGACCATTCGCCTCCGCCGAGCCGCGTGAGTTTTGGTGAAATCCCTTCCCCGGCGGAATACTTATTAATAAGGTTAACGTAGTTCAGGTTAAGAAAAATAACATCACCGTCAGAATATGACAATTTCGCGACTTCCTGTTCGTTATTCCCAACTTTTATTCTGCGAAGACCCGAATAAATACCTATACCAAAATCACGGTGAACAACATAGTCGCCCGGTTTTAGTTCCTTCACCTCGTCGAAGGTCATTCCGCGGAATTTTTTTCTTCGCTTTTTTGACTGTCTGAAATATCTGCCGAAAATCTGATGCTCGGTATAGATAATTAGTTTTAAATCAGGTACAACAAATCCTTCCTGAAGGGACTCTGTACCGAATTTAATTTTATCGCAAAAACTTTCGTTGTACAATTCTTCGATAAGGGCGTCTTCCTCATAATCCTCTATAAGTTTCTTCAATCTGTCCGATTGATGATTATCGGAAGACAGGATAAAAATCAAGTAATCCTTGTTTTCTCGGAGGTTCTTATAAAGAGATTTAATGTTCGAATTGAAGTCCGGCTGGGGTTTTGAGCCGAAGTCAAAGTCAGTATTCTGAGACTTGAATGCAGAAGTATAAATTATTCTGTTACCAAGGATTTTATTCCTGAACATCTCATCATCGACCGTGTCTTCTTCGTCAATTACTACGAGGAAGTCATTCTGAATGTAATTAGAGACCGTGGAAATATTTTCAGGAACAACAGCGTCGTCCTTATTCTTCAGGTTAATGCCAAGTATTACCTCTTCGAGTTCTCTTGTGGAACGCT
>CALGII010000241.1 GCA_937915485.1 uncultured Ignavibacteriota bacterium
GCGATAGAAACATTTATACTGGTAAAAAGAATAAATATACATAAACGGATTGAAAGTTAGATACAGATTTTTATACAGTTTTCTTATCATAACGCTTTTCACGGCGCTATTTTCATTTAAAGCGCTTGCTGAAGAGCCTGATAAACAACACGACGGCGAGAATAAACTCGATATTATTGAAAAAGTCGTCGACCACGACTATGTCGATTTTTATTTTCTCGGGAAACTCCATCTCCCGAAAATTCCTAAAGTAACTATCGGAGGTATAACATTCGACTTTTCCGTTACGAAAAGCCTTTTTATGATGTTCCTCTCTTCGATTATTCTTCTGGTTGTTCTCCGGAGAGCGGCAGTTATAAATACTAAGAATCCCGTGCCGCGCGGAGTCGGTAATTTCATCGAACCCGTAATCGTTTTTATCCGCGACGAAATTGTCGTTCCTAATATGGGAAAGGATGGTTTGCGCCTCCTCCCGTTCTTCCTGACTCTGTTCTTCTTTATCCTTTTCGCGAACATAATCGGATTGGTTCCGTTCATGGCGCAGCCCACGAAGAACATAAGCGTGACAACCGGTCTCGCTCTCGTTTCGTTCGCGATGATACAGATTAACGGAATGAAGAAAAACGGCGTGCTCGGTTATTTCAAGGGACTCGTCCCGCACGGAATACCAGCGTTCGTTCTGCCGATTATGATTATAGTCGAATTCATAGGCCTGTTCACGAAACCATTCGCGCTGCTTATGAGGTTGTTCGCGAACATAACCGCGGGCTCAATTATTATTATGTCGCTTCTCGGACTGATTTTCATTATGAACTGGGCGGGCGTAGCGATAGCAGTGCCTTTCGCGCTGTTCATTTATTTTCTTGAGTTATTCGTAGCCCTGTTGCAGGCGTACATCTTCACGATGTTGTCCGTTATTTTCATCAACATGGCAATGCATCAACATTAATTTTTTTAAAAATACTTAATAATATAAAGGAGTAAATTTTATGGATTTAGCATTTTTTGCAGCCGGCATCGGAGCGGGTTTGGTGGTAATCGGAGCCGCTTTCGGAATTGGTAAGATAGCAAGCGCGGCGATGGACGCGAGCGGTAGAAATCCCGAGGTCCTCGGCGATATCAGAACTTCTATGATTATCGCTGCGGCGCTTATCGAAGGCGTTGCGCTTTTCGGTCTCGTTATCTGCATTCTGCTTGCAATTAAGAGTTAAACTCTGAAACTTTAAATATGATGTTAATACTATTACATAACATAGTCTTTGGTATATTCCTTTCGGGCGGAGACGCGCACGATAAACCGTCGCTCCTTTCCGTTAATCCCGGACTGATAATCTGGACAATCGTTGTCTTTCTGATTTTCCTTTTTCTTCTTAAGAAATTCGCGTGGGGTCCGCTTATTAAGGCGCTGAACAACCGCGAAGAAACTATTAAGAACGCTCTCGATAACGCCGAGAAAACGAACAAGGAAACGGCGGAGATGTTCGAAAAGAACAAGAAGATTATCGCGGAAGCGAACGTTCAGGCGTCCAAAATTCTTAATGACGCCCGCGAACTTTCGGCTAAGATTAAAGACGAGATTGTTTCCAAAGCCAATGAAGAGGCTAACAGGAACATACAAAAAGCTAAAGAGCAGATTCAGTCGATGAAAGATACCGCGCTCGAATCGATGAAGGACGACATTACCGACATCGCTTTTAAGGCAGCGGAAAAAATTATCGCGAAGAATCTCGACAAGAACAAACAGATGGATATAATCGACGAATTCATGAATAAAATTCCGAAGAACTAAATGCAGAGCAAATTAATATACAGGTATTCGGGAGCATTGTATCAGGCCTCTGTCGAAGAAAAAAAAGTGAAAAAAGTCGCTGCGGACTGCGCCGGCATCCTTGATGTCATAAACGCAAGCCCCGAACTTAAACTGCTTTTCAGAAGCCCGATTATCGATAAACTGAAAAAGGAAAAAATTATTTCGCAACTGTTCAAGGGAAAAATTTCCGTTTTGACCCTGAATCTCCTCCTGCTCCTCGTAAGGAACGGCAGAGAAATGAACACTGCAGACGTGCTTCGGGGATTTCTGGATATGCTCGATGAGAAAGAGGGAATAATAAAGCCTCTCTTCACGTCGGCCGTTTCTTTAACGGAAAAAGAAAAAACAAAAATCAAGAAAGATATAGATAAATTCACGGGCAAGAATGCAAAACCCGTTTTCGAAACGGATTCCGGGCTCGTCGGAGGCTTTACGATAAGAATGAAAGATTCGGTGATAGACGGCAGCGTGAAAAGACAATTGGAGTTGATGAAAAAATCATTGAGAACAAAATCAAAATAAAGAATTTTAACAGGAGTTTTTAAATGTTGGAAATAAAGGCTGGCGAAGTATCAGCGGTAATACTTAAACAACTTTCGGGTTTCGAGAAGGAAGTTGATATATATGACGTCGGAACGGTTCTCTCCGTCGGCGATAACGTGGCGAGAGTTTACGGTCTCTCAAACTGCCAGGCGAGCGAACTCGTCGAATTCCCGCACGGAGTGTTCGGCGTTGCCCTGAACCTCGAAGAGGATAACGTGGGATGCGTTCTTTTCGGTGAATCCCATCTCGTTAAGGAAGGCGATACGGTTAAAAGAACGGGAAAAATTATTTCGATTCCCGTCGGCGAAGAAATGCTCGGCAGGGTTATTAACCCGCTCGGACAGCCGATTGACGGCAAAGGGGATATAAAGACCGAAATATTTTCGCCGATTGAAAGAAAGGCTCTTGGCGTAATCCAGAGACAGGGAGTTAAAGAACCTTTGCAGACGGGTCTCAAGGCGATTGACGCGATGATTCCTATCGGAAGAGGCCAGCGCGAGTTGATTATCGGCGACAGACAGACAGGAAAAACCGCGGTCGCCATCGATACAATTATAAACCAGAAAGGCAAAGATGTATATTGCATTTACGTCGCAATCGGCCAGAAAGGCTCTACCGTTGCATCGGTAGTGAAAAGCCTTGAAGACGCGGGAGCGATGGAATATACGACGGTCGTTGCGGCTACCGCTTCTGACCCCGCGCCTATGCTTTATATTTCGCCTTACTCGGGCGCGACAATCGGAGAATTTTTCAGGGACAGGGGAAAACACGCTCTCGTTATTTACGACGACCTTACAAAACAGGCGGCTGCGTACAGAGAACTTTCTCTTCTTCTCAGAAGACCCCCGGGACGCGAAGCGTATCCTGGCGATGTTTTCTATCTCCATTCAAGACTTCTGGAAAGAGCGTCGAAACTTTCAGATGAACTCGGCGGCGGAAGCCTTACGGCTCTTCCCGTAATCGAAACTAAAGCGGGCGACATCTCCGCTTATATTCCGACTAACGTAATCTCTATAACCGACGGACAGATCTATCTCGAACCGAACCTGTTTAACAACGGTATCAGACCCGCTATCAATGTGGGTATCTCGGTGTCGAGGGTGGGCGGAAGCGCTCAAATTAAAGCGATGAAGAAAATCGCGGGTACGCTCAGGCTCGACCTCGCGCAGTACAGGGAACTCGAATCGTTCGCGAGATTCGGCTCCGACCTCGATAAGGCTACACAGCAGCAGTTGAGACGCGGCGAAAGACTCGTCGAGATTCTGAAACAAAAGCAGTATTCTCCGCTCGAAGTTGAAAAACAGGTCGTGATTATTTTCGCGGCTACTAACGGTTATCTCGACGAAATTCCGCTTGATTTCATTCGCAGGTTCGAGGAAGAATTCCTTTCCGAAATGGATAACCTGCATTCTGACGTTCTGAATGACATCAGGGATACTAAAGACCTGTCGGCGGAAACGATTGCGAAACTGAAATCGGTGCTCGACGAATTCACAAACAGATTTAAGGATTCCTTAAAAAAATAATCTTATGACAACTAAAAAACCAGCAGATGTTGAATATTTCAGCGACGATAAACCGGTCAAGAGAATTTACACCGGAATCGACGAGTTGAAAGACGTTATCCCCGTAGATAACGACAGGAACAGGCTGAGTTTCTGCCTGAACCTATACGTCAACAAGGAAATCACTTCCGTAGCCGAAGCAATTCAGCAGGCGCAGCCGAAATCTTCGACGGTTGACTTCAGGAAACTTGAGGAATTGGTAACGAAAAAATTAAAAGAAAAAGGATTATAGATATAAATTGGCATCGCTTAAGGAAATAAGAATCCGCATTAACGCGGTTAAGAACATTCAGAAAATAACCAAGGCAATGAAAATGATGGCCGCGGTCAGGATGCGTAAAGCGCAGGACAGGATTCTGTCCACCAGACCGTATGCTTATAAACTGAATCAGTTGATGTCTCAGATGATTGCTCTTACCGATGTAAGCGGAAATGAACTCACGAAAAGCAGGGACATAAAGAAAAGAACCGTCGTCCTCATAACTTCAGATAGGGGACTCTGCGGAGCGTTTAATTCGAACATAATCAAATTTACTGCCGCTTACATCGCTGAAACCGGCCCGGATACTGCCGTCGTGACAATCGGTAAAAAAGGATACGACTTCTTCTCCAAGAGGAAATACAATGTCGTGAAAAATTTTCCTAACGTTTTTGCCAATCTCAACATTCAGCAGTCGAACGAAATTGTGAGTTTCCTTAAAGACCGTTATCTCAGCGGAGAGGCGGACAGCATAGAAATAATTTACAACGAGTTCAAATCCGTCGTTAAGCAGAACATAACTAAAGACCTGTTCCTGCCTTTCGACGTTAGCGCAGCGGCTGACAAGAGCGTGACAAATCTTGATTTCATTTACGAGCGCTCGTCGAAAGACATACTCGAAGAATTGATTCCTAAAGATTTGAACATTCAGTTCTGGAAAGCCCTTCTCGAATCTAACGCTTCGGAGCAGGGAGCCAGAATGACCGCGATGGATTCGGCGTCGAACAACGCGAGCGACCTGATAAAATTCCTGAACCTCAATTACAACCGCGCGAGACAGGAATCGATTACGAATGAACTGCTCGAAATTGTAAGCGGAGCGGAAGCGTTAAGCAAAGGGTAAATTTAAGGCGGGGGAGATTTGGTTAACAACTATTTCATACTGAAATCTGAATCGTCGTTTCTGAAAACGGTTCTGAAAGGTCTTACGGTTTCGGATGTGTATTCTCCGGAAAAAGACATCATCATAATTGAGTTTTCTTCGGATTCGGGAAAACGCTTTCTTAAAATCAGCCTTGAAAAAAATCTTGAAACGCTCTTCCTCGTCGATAATTACAGCCGCCCGAAAAAGAACGTTATGAGTTTCCTTAAAACCGCTTACAGTGCGTCATTGAAAGAAATCAGAATCGAAGATAAGGACAGGATTATTTTCATTGAAGCAGGGGAATATACTCTTGTTCTCGTTTTGATTCCGGGGAAGGGTAACCTGCTTCTCGTTAAAAACGGAGAAGTCGTTGACGCCGTTAGAAACCGAAAGGACGCCGCTGGAAGAAAACTTGCCGAACTATCGTTCGAGAAAACCGATTCTCACGCTCAAAGCGAACTTAAGAAAAAATTCGGCTACTTGGGAAAGCATTATTACGGTGAAATAATTTCAAGTTCGGTGCTCAACAGATATGCCCCGGGCTCATCCTCGACGACTCCCGAAAAAGAAGCCGAATCGCTTCTGGAAAGAATCGGAAACTCCGATAAATTCTATCTTTATAAAGACAGTTCCTATTTTCTGTCGCACGTCCTTCTGCGGAACGGGCAATATAATGAACCCGAAGTTTTCGATTCCGTAAACGAAATTATTAGAACTGCATACACGAGAATTAAGTCAGAGTCACGTCACACCGCCGTTAAACAGGTCGTTACTGAATCTAAAGAAAAGAAAATCAAGGCGCTTGAAAAACAGATTGCTAACCTTAAAGCCAATCTTAAACACGCCGAAGATGCTTCGCAGTACAAGGAATCAGGCGATATCATAATCCAGAACATCAAGGAAATCAGGAAGGGACAAAAGAGTTACGAATTCTTCGACCTCATTTACGGCAAAAACAAGGTCGTTAAACTTAATCCTAACCTGTCGCCCTCTGAAAACGCGAACCAGTATTACGCGAAGTTCAAGGGGCTGAAAAAATCGACGGATTTGCTTGAAGAGAAAATCAGAAAATCCGAATCGGAACTTGAAAACCTGAAGAAGAAGCGGGACGAAGTCTCCGCGGAAACTGATATAAGAAAAGCCGTCAGGACTATGAAAACCGAAACGAAAGAAAACGAAAAACTTCCTTTCAGAATTTTCAGGATACACGAAAAGTTCTCGGTGTGGGTCGGCAAGGACAGCGTCAGCAACGACCTGCTTACTATGAAGCACAGCAATCAGTTCGACCTGTGGTTCCACGTACGCGGCGCCAGCGGCTCTCACACGATTCTTAAATTCGACGACAAGAACGTCGTCCCCGATAAATCGTTGATTCTCAAAGCAGCGTCGGTCGCCGCTTATTACAGCAAGGCAAGAAACGCCAGAAACGTGCCCGTCGCTTACTGCGAAAGAAAATACGTGAGGAAGAAAAAAGGATTTAAATCAGGTGCGGTGGTGATGGAAAAGGAAAAAGTGATTTTCGTTAATCCGGGTCTGCCCGAATCGTAATCTACATTCTTCTCTCGAGTTCCGCTATCTTATCAAGTATCTTCTTCTTGTTCTTGTGTCCCGCGCGGAGCAATAGCGTGTACGCGTCGAATGCTTCCCTGTAAAGCCCCTGCTTTACCAGTATGTCCGCGATTGTTTCCGTGATTATCTTGACGTTGTGAAGAAGCGTCTCCTTGTCTTCAGTTCGGCTCTTTCCGTTCGGGGATGTTCCGCTCGCTTCGCTCTTCTTCTGGCTGCCTTTGGATATCACGAGACTGCTTACTTCTTCCTTGAACTTTCTGAAATTTTCTTCGCTCGCTATGTTCTCGAGAAAATCATTGTCGATTAGCAGAAGTTCAGGCTCGCTTCTGTCGTTTATGCTTCCGCAGTTCGGAAGTTCTTCAAGTGTTTCGGAGTAATCCTCGAACTTCTCTATGTCCGAGAGCATCTCGGGATAAAAAATCTTCGCCTGGCTCTGCTTGTTCTTGAACTCTTCCAGAGAGGATGCAAGCAGGTCCGCCAGCGGCTTGTCGGGTATCCTGTTTGTGATACGGCTCAGTTCGTGCTCCGCTTCGTTGAAGTATTCGAGTTTTATAAGCGCTTTTATCTTAAGGAGTTTCGGAGACAGATACATCGGGTACATTTCAGAAACCATGTCGCAGGTCTTTATGCAGTTGTCGAACTGGTCGTTGAAAAAATATAGGTTCGCAAGTTTTATCAGCAGCGGCGAGAAGAACCTGTTTTCAAGTTTCTCCTTCAGAAAGCCTATGTAGTTGTCGAGGTTATACATTCGCCGTCCTTAAATCCCTTTGTGCCTTGTTGTACAAATATCCGTGTTTAAACGATAAAAAAGAAATTGCTCTGAAACCCGCCGGGAGCATGAATTGAAACGGTATCGTGGTGGTTTGTGGGTAGGCATGCGTTCTGCCTGCGCCATGGTTGCGGATATGAACACTTCCGCAAACTTTTCAAAGCA
>CALGII010000242.1 GCA_937915485.1 uncultured Ignavibacteriota bacterium
GGGTCCCAGTTCCAGAACGAACCCCAGTTGAACTTTGCCCAGAGCGAACCCGTCACGGTCGCGAGTATCGTGAAAAGAAATCCGACTTCAGCCGCGGACTGAGCCTTCACGTCCTGAACGAGGTCTTTCTTTCTTAAATATTGTACCGAATATATCATGGACAGCAGGAATGAGAGCACCGCTATCCAAGACATTGGAACGTGCAGGTATATTATTCGAGCCTTGTCTCCGAGTCCGGGTATGAAAGGAATCGGAACAACCGTCGTGCCGATAAGCACGAGCGTTATCGAAACCAGAACAATTATTTTATATGCGTTGTTCATACTGAAATTTTAGTCGTTCGGAATTGGTCTGCCCATGCTTTCGTAAATCTCTTCAATCTGTTTCTTGTTCCTCTGCGCTTCCGTGTTTTCGGGATCGAGTTCAAGAACTCTCTTGTAATGTTTCAGCGCGGGTCTGTATTTCTTTTTAGGGCTGAGGTTCGCTTCGAACATAAGGTAATTTCCCGCAGCCATATGCTTTGCAATAAGTTCTTTCTTTACACCGTTATCCTTCTTATAATTATTTTCGAAATCATACGCGCCTTTCGACAATTCGTCTGCTTTAGGGTCAACGGCAGAATCGGGAGCCGCGTCCATATTACCCTGATTCATCTGGTCAGGCGGCATGTTGCCGTGAGGATTTGGCATGTTTTGCTGTACGGGCGGCATCGTCTTGTTATCCGAAACATTTTTCTTTTCTTCCATTTTCGAACAGCCCGCTATAAGCAGCGCGGATACCGACAATAAAATTAATTTCTTCATTTAATATGCTTTTTTATTTAAACAATATACAAATTTTAGAATAAAAGTTTTCTACTAATTAATAACATAATCACGAATAAAAGCGTTTCATATAAATTGCTATTTTTTATGTATTTTATTAATCTCTTGCAAGGCTGGAAATCAATCGGAAAGCGGCAAAAAAACAGCCTTATACGAAGAAAAATCCCACCCCTTGCGGGATGGGATTTTCTCATAAAGATATTAATGCATCGTGCTGAAATTTACTACTCCGTTTACGTGAAGGTTCTTATTTATTATAACACCGTTCGAATTAATCACGCCGCCATGGCACAGATAGCAATTCTGATTCGTAGGATGCGTTCCGCCCGGCAGGGGATTTCCCGTCGTGGGATTGCCGTGACAGGTACCGCAGTAAACCGAGTTCGGATTGTTGTGAACCGGAGCGGCATTCTGATTGCCGTTCTTGAAATTGCCGTGGCAATATGTTCCTGAACACGTCTGCGTATTCTTGTCCCATTGCGGGTCCGGTGTTACGCCTTCGGTTGTCTTCTTCGCGAGGTCTCCGAACACTAAAGTCGCCTGTGTTTTCCCGTCCTTGATGATGTGGTTCGGGTCGGAGAATGACGACACGGGCAAATGGCATTCCTGACATTCGACCGGACGCGAATTGCGCAGCGCCGTATCGCTCACGAGATGCTGTTCGTGCGCGCCGACTCCGGGATCCGTATTAAGCAGTTTTCCTGAAATCGACTTAGGCGGGTAAATGTGCTCGCTGTTTCCGTGGCAGGTGTTGCAGGCTTCAGGTCCGCTTGTATGACACGTTCTGCAGGATGCTCCAGTAGTTCCGCCGGAATAGTCAGCACCGTGACAGGACTTGCACTGCGCAAGGTTCCAGTTGTCGGCTCCGATAACCTTCCCGTGGAAATTTGAAGAAGCCTGACTAAGCCATCCTTCGCCGTGAAAATCCGGTGAAGGTGCAAGGACCAGGTCGTCTTTTACCTCGCTGCATCCGTAGATGAAGCCGAAGATTGTAAGTATTATCAGCGAATAAAAAATAAATATTTTTTTCATACTCTTTTTTTATTTAGTGTTTGTTCCGTGACAATAGCCGCAGAAGCCGACTCCCGCGACGCCGTCAGGTCTTGCATTTGCATCAGTGTGACAGGTATAGCACAACGATCCTTTTGTCTTATGCCAGTTCCCGTTTTCGTCGCTCATGAATCCCGATTCGTGAGTCTTCGGATTCGTACCTTTGATTCCGTCGTTGTCGAAATGGCACATAACACACGTCGGGTCGGCGCCGTTAACGCTGTGGCAGGATTCACACGACTCGATGTCGCGCTTCGCGAGCACCGCGTGCAGACCGCCCCCCGTGTTAACTCCGAAAGTCTTGAAATTCGGAAGCAGGTGGTTGTTCGGCATGAATCCGCTCTGAAGATTTCCCTTATCCTGATGGCAGGATGAACAGAATGCAACAGGGTCGTGACAGGTCTTGCATTCGAAACTCTTCTGCTTCGCGTCAAGGCCGTGCGTGAACTGGTAATTCAAATCGTGAACGGTCGTTAGTTTCTGAAGAGCCGTTCTGTCGGTTCTCGTCGCGAAATCTTTCGAATAGTACGGAGCGTAGAATTTGCCGTTCGCATTGTCGCCCTGATACTTCACGGGCTGATGGCACGCTTCGCAGAAATAGTTCGAATGGCACATCATGCAGTTGCTGTTCGTGTTTCCCGAAGTGGCGTCGTAAATTACCTTATGCTCGTTAAGAAAGTTCTTGTTCAGATGATCGGAAGGTTTAAGGCTTGTAAGGTTCGTATGACAAGCCTCGCAGTTGTTCACCTGCTTTTTTCCGTCGTGGCACCCGTAACACGTTTCCATCTTCGGGAATCCGCCGTTCGGCGCTTCGGACGAATATTTCACGTTCTGTATTCCCGTATGGCAGACGTTGCAGTCGATATTCTGAGAGAGATGGTTCTTGTGCGCGAAAATTAATTCACGGTCGGTTCGCGTGAATCTCTTGAACGTGCTGGCGTAATGGCAGAAGTTGCAATTCTTCTGATCGTTTACGTCGTGGCAGGTCGCGCAGTCCTTTTTCGCGGGCATCAGATTGTCAGTGCCTTTAACAGACTCGTAAACGCCCTTGTGACAGTCCTTGCAGGCGAGGCTCGCATCCTTGACGTGAAGCGAGTGGTTGAACTTCACGACATCCTTGTTGTCGGCAGCGTACAGTGTTTCGGATTTTCCGAATACCCCTGTCAAACTCTTATTCTTGGAAACATAAGCCGTCAAGGTAACAAACAGCAGCGCGCACCCTAAAAACACTATGTAGAATTTTTTTAAATTCATGATTTCAATTTTTGATTTTGCTTATGCTGATTTATTAGAATTTTGTAAATAACCAGTAATTGAACCCTAACATGAACCTCGTGTCGAATTTGTAGATTTCATTCGTTATGAACTGTCCCTGCGCATCGATAGAGAGTTTTGGAATGGGTCTGTATGTAAGTCCGAGCATTCCTCCGAACACATCTGTTTTTTCGATGTTCTCGTTTCCCAGATTGTATCTCGAGTAGTTCAGGCTTGACGATAGAATCAGAAGCGATTTAATCATTTCCTTGTTGAAGTAAGCGTAAACGCCTTCCGATTCGCCCGCGTAGCCCGTGTATTTTGTAATGCCCAGTCCGTACCACTGGCTTGAAGCGCCTAACTGGAATTTCAGCGAGTTGTCGTTTTCATAGAACACTCCGCCGAATCTTCCGTAAACATTAAGATTCGTTCCTAATAAATCCGCCGTGTAATCAAGACCGCCTTCGACTTCCTGATATTTCTTGTGTTCGAAAACCCAGAAAATCGTGTTGTAGGCAATTTGCGGCTCCCTGTAGAAATATCCCGCGGAGAATTTCCACTTGTTATTGAGCGCTATGCTCGCGTTGAATTCTCCCCTCTGAAATTTCATCCGGTTAAAATCGTAATATGCCTTCGCGTAAAAATTGTGTTTCTTCATCAATCTGTACGCGAGATCAAGTCCTCCGTACTGCTCCGCTTTTGATTCGGTCTCGATGTAAACCACTTTCGGCTGAAATATCTCATCGGCTCTGAGCGTGTAATACGGGTCAAGAGCCCTTCTCTTCATCGCGTAACTTAACCCGACGGTGAGGTCCTTTACACCGTAGAACTTGAATTGACCACCGGCGAGAAAATTATCCGTGAGTTTGTACTTGTAACCGCTGAAGTCGTATTCGAGCGGCGTGAGATACCCTCCGTAAGCGGTAATTTGATATTCTTTTTTCTGCCCGAGTTTCAGTTTGAAATTCGCGCCTTCTATCGTGCCTCTGCCCGAACCGGCTGAAACGTATTGCCTGCCGAGTTTCACGTCGAGAGCATTAAAGAGATTCGTTCCCTTGATGTAAGCATCATAAAACCGGTAAGAGAAACCTCTTCCGACTTTCTTGATTACATCCTCATCGGTCTGAATGAATGAACTTACCGTCCATTTACCGAAATTCAGGTCGAAGGAGAGATTCTGGTAGCCTCTCAGATGTGTTGTGTATTCTGCATCTGTTCCTTGCAGGGGAACCGCATCGAGTCTTTTCCAGGTGTAGAAATAGTTGTTCAACCTCAGGTTTAATGTCTGAGCAAGACCCGACAACTGTACGGCAAAAAACAGAACTGCTGTAAGTAGAATAAACTTCCTCATAGTTTGAAGTATTATTATAAAAAGATTTCTTCAAAATGTCACCGGGGGTCCGCCTAATAGCGGAACCCCGGTAAGAAAAATCACGTTCAGGGTTTCTTGTGCTGAATTTTCGCCCAGGCTTCATCGAACTTAAATTCCTTGAATGTCGGGCTTTCTGAATTATGACAGCCTGTGCAGAAAGCAGCGATATCAGACGGAACATTCAATCCGTTCTCGATGGCTTTCTGCTTGTCTTTCATAATTGACATTGCTTTGTACTCTGAACCCGCTCCGTGGCAGGATTCGCACTGGACGCCCTGCGTCTTGTCGAATGTTTCCGACAATTCGGAAGGATCTATATCCTTGCCGAGCACGTGACATTTGATGCACGCGGGAGTTTCGCTCGCTTTCGAACTGAAACCCTTGTCCTTCGCTATCTTATCCGCTTCGGGTGTTTCGAGAGTTTTCCATGCTGAAGAATGCTTGGAATTTTGCCAGATGTCAAGTTGCTTGCCCTGAGCATCGGACTTGTGACAGGCACCGGCGCACTTGTTGGCTCCGATATACAAGAATTTACCGGAAGTGTGCGACTGTAAATTTGATGATAAGGATACTATAAATATTCCTACCAGCAAAAATAAACCTGCTTTCAAATAAAGATTCTTTTTCATGTCTCTTTTTTTGTTTAGGTTTATGAAATATATATATTTTTTTTCAATTATACATCATTATATTACTTGCCCAACTTCTTCTTTTTTTCGGAAAGCAAAGTTGAGAGCAAGTCGTAGTTATGAACGTACAGGCTCGGGTACGAATTCAGCCTTTTTATGAGCGATTTCGCGTCATTTCCCGCATTTCCGTCGCCGTTTAGTTCAGTACTGTTTTTACTTAAAATTTCGTTAAGAGTTCCTGAAAGTTTCCGTATGTCTTCCTTCCAGTCAATCATCATTTTTGAATATTCCGCGTCGTGGCATTTAGCGCATATTTTCTCGTTAGGTTTCACCAGATTGCCTTTTTCCGTATGGCAGTCGACACAGCCGACTCCGCCCGTCTTCATAATATCGGGTGAATTTTTTCCTTCGAATGTTCCGTTATAAACCTGCGTCTGTATCGAATGGCACTTGGCGCAGGTTTCATTAGTTTTCGCATCGGTATGATGGCAGGAATTACACGTATTAAACGAAATAATCAGTTCGCCGTGTTTCTTGTCGTTCGAATGGCACTTATTGCACTGTACGTGCTGTTTGACGATATGAACATTATGAGAAAATTGCTTTCCGAAAATTGTCTTGCTTATTTCCTGTATGCCTGCGTGGCAATTGTAACACTCATTTGGGACGAATGCGTCATTGGGTTTGAAATCGGGAAGTTTTTGAGTAGATCCGGTCATCGTTAAAGCGTCTTTCATCAGTCCGTAACTTCCAACAAGAAGTTTATCGGCGAACTGTATGTTATGCACGCTCTTGCCGAGTTCCACTATTCTGATGTTATGCTGCGCCTCGTCAAGTTTAACGAGCGCTTCGTTCTTCTTCACGCTTCCGGAACTTTCAATAATTCTTTTTGCTGTCCCGTAAATTGATTTTATCTGCGCGAGCCTCTTTATCGTTGATTGTTCCCATTGTCCGATTAAATTCCCGTAGCCCTTTCCGTGGCACTGGTCGCAAGCGTCTTTCCTTGCTTTAAGCGTCGTGATATCCTTTTTATCAGTTTCGTGCATCGAATGGCATCCCTTACAACTTATTCCGCTCTGGTACATCGAACTCGGAGTGTTCTCGGTGTTTTTGCCGTTTACTCCGGTGTATAAATCTACCTGCGGATTGTGGCTGTTCTCGTGACAACTCTTGCAGTCGGGCGACGCGCCTGCCTGAAGTTTTTGAATCTTATGCTCAATCGGTGAATGACAGTAAATACACGTCATGCTGTGTTTCTGTATGTGCGTCGTATGCATGAATTCGACCTCGGGATACCGGTCAAGTTTTTCCGTCTCGAAATGACACTGGAAACACCTTTCCTTGCCGACGTCCCCGTTACCCGATACAACGTTGTTGTGGCAATTCCCGCAGTCGATGTTTCTCTCCACGACTGTCATGTGATTGTACCGCATACCCGCCAACTGGTCCTTCGGCTTGCTCTGAAGGTTGTGGCACGTGTTGCAGTTTGAGAGTTTATCGAATTTGTGTTCAGGGTCGTCCGATTTTTTAAAATGACAATTGAAACAGGTTGTATAAGTAACCTGCATGTGAGAACCCTGCACGATTTGAGAATGGCAACTCGTGCATTTCAATTTCTTGCCTCTTTTGAGTTCCTGCAGATGATGTTTGTGATTGAATTGAATACCTTTCGTGAAATAGACACTGTCCTGAAATGCCTGATTTTCATGGCATCCGGAACGCGTGCACGTGTTATCGGGAATGTCAGCCCAGGGTTTTCTTTTCTTGTATGTGCTTGACATATAATTCACTATCTGCACGAGACCGTTGAGTTTTCCCTTTATCTTACCTTCGAGTCCCGGCTCGAAATGACATTGAACGCACTCGACCTTATTGTGCGTGGAAGTCTTCCAACTCTGATAGAACGGTTCCATATAATGGCACGTAGGACAGAACGAAGGTCTGGAAGTGTACTCGGCTGATACAGCGAGCAATATCACGAGCACGCCGAACCACAGACCCGTAAAGAGCAGGAATCGCCTGTAACCTCTTACCTTAGGAAAAAAACGCTTCCGTTTCTTAACGCTTACGTTATTTTCTTCCATAGGATTTTTGAGTTATGTTAGTATAAATTTATTTGTTTTTATCTTCGGAAATATCAGTTTCTTCCTGTTCCGTGTCTTTCGTCCCGTTTTCTCCTGAGTCCGGAATCACTGCTGTTTCTTTAATAATCTCATCAGACCTCGTTCTGCTTTCCGCTTCTATTTGCGCCAGTTCTCTCGGGTGCTCGTGCTCCATCTGATGCCTCGTAAGGTAACCCGTGAACCAGGCTTTGTTCATCGGGGATACATCGGGATTAAGGAACACGAAATAAAAATGCCACACGAGTATAGCCAGCGAAGCAAGAATTGCTTCGTACCAGTGTATCGCTGTTGCAATGTTCATCCCCTGTACGTTTATAACGGGAAGGAAATAATTCTCAAACCAGAGAACCACTCCCGTGCCTCCCATAACAACCGTTCCCCAGACGACAGCCCAGTATTCGGCTTTTTCAATGTACGAAAACCTGTCAAAGTATGGTCTGTCTTTTCTTCTTCCTATTAGGTACATCAAAGAGTTTGACAAATCCGTAATATCCGACCTGTAGAACCACAAATCCTTTATGAGTTTCCTGCCGCGCGCCGTGAAAATCACATAGAACAAATGATAAACCGCAGCGGCGACCATTACTACCGCCGCAATTCTGTGAACGAGTCCGCGGATTTCAAATGTGTTCTCTCCGATTATGAATATTATCCATCTCACCCAGAATGATTCGGGATACTTGAGAGCGAATCCCGTTATAACGAGCGTTATAAAGGACGATAGCAGCAAGAAATGCTGTATCCTCTCGCTCTTCGTCATTCTTAAATATTTTTCTTCCGCCATGTTAATGCCCTGCTTTTTTATCTTTCCTTTTTCTTCTGAAATCAAGTATGTTGTGCAATGTCATTCCTCCGATTGTAGCAACTATTAAAACAATGTAAATCACGGATATCCAATTCAGTATCGGATTGTCAAGGTCGGCATCCGAAATATGTATTCTTGAATTTATGAACACATCGCTTGCCCCCGGATGGCACTTGCCGCAAGTTTTGCCGAGATTTTTCTTGTTGATTGACGAGAGTGTGTCGTTCGAGTGCCTGATGTTGTGGTTTCCGTGGCAACTCCCGCAATCAGCCGCCTCCCTGGACCCGCCTCTGACGGCAAGTCCGTGAAAACTTTCCAGATAAGTGCCCGCGACGTTTTTCAGATTGTTGTTCTGAATTATTTTCACCGAAGCGTGGCAGTTTGAGCAGAGTTTTATTATGCCTCTCTGTTTCGAGCCCTCCGCATTGCCCAGCGAATCCGTGTTTTTAACCTGATGATTTCCGTGGCAGTCAACGCAGTTTGGAGCATCGGAATTGTTCTTTGTCATCAGTGAAACTTCATGCACGCTGCCCGTGTATTCGGATAACTGGGTCGTATGGCATCCCGACTGCCCGCAGGTCTTGTCAACGTTTTTCTTGTTTATGTTCGACGTGGGATCGCTTGACATCTTCATCTCGTGAGCCCCGTGGCAGTTTGAGCAGGTCGCCGCCGCGGTGTTTCCGTTCATTAAAGCGATGTAATGAAAACTTGATTTGTAATCTTCGGTGTGGTTGTTCTTTCCCTTCGTTACCTTGTTGTCGCCGTGGCACTTCAGGCACATGTCCGCCTGATTTATTTTCGAAAACTCGTCAGCCTGCAGGACGGATTTAATATTGTGCTCTCCGTGGCAATCGAAACAACTCGGCGCGTCCTTGACACCCTTCAGGAATGCCTGTCCGTGATTTGAATTTTCGAAGTGTTTAACTTCGCTGCTGTGACACTTCCCGCAGGTTTTAATCATCCTCGCCGTAGCGGTGGATTCCTTCGGGTCCGTCATTTTCTCGACAGTGTGATCTCCGTGGCAGTCTATGCATCCCGCGGCGGGTTTGCCGTCTTTTTGTATCGAACTGTGTATGCTCGTTTTGTAATTCGCGATGAACTTTGCCGAGCCTCTTTCCTCGCCGGGGAAAAGTTTTTCGTCAAGATGGCACTTGAGACACGCCTGCGATTCAATGGACATTTTGCTCGAGACTATCCTGTGCGAACCGTGGCAGGTGACGCAGTTAGGAGCGTTGGGATTTCCGCCCTTCAGCACGGTATGATGCACGCTGTTGTTGAAATCCTTCTGCGATGAGCCGTGGCATTTCCCGCATACAGTGTTTATATCGTTCTTACCGATTTTTTGAACCTCGTGTCCGCCTTTGTGACAGGCGTCGCATCCAAGGTTTTTTTGCGAATGTATGCTCGTCTTAAAATCTTTAATGTTCTTGTTGCCGTGGCAATTCAGACACTGTGCCGTGTTATCGCCTTTGGATTCCTTAACCGGTTTCTGATAATGCGGATTATGGCAAGCGTAACAGTCTTTATTTTTATGAACGCTCTTTTCGAGCGGTTTCACTTTGTCGTGACAAGTTTTGCAGTCGATTTTTTGCTTCTTGGGATTGTGAGGCAGTTCTTCGGGATTGTAACCCTCGTGACAGTCCTTGCAGTCGAATCCGCCGTGCGTGGATTTCTTGTAGAGACCCGGGTCAACGAATATTGAAATTTTCTTCCCGTTCTTGTCCATCGTCAGTCCCTTGTCCTCGTGGCATGCAAAACATTCATCTGAATTCCGCGCTTTCAGGAAACTTGTATTGAATGCGATCGCTGCGAGTGTAATCACTGAAAATACCGCGGCGGCAATTAATACAAATTTTCTTCTTATGTTCATTTCCTGTCTCTCTTTGTTATTTTAAGTAATACTGTTTCAAATTCGCTAAGCCTGAGAGGCTCCGATATATGCTGTATCATTTTTGAGTCAAATCCGTCCGTTACATCAAGCGACGGCAAACATATAATCTCCGTTCCCGGATATTTTCCAACGATAACTTCCTTCAGGTTAACCGGAATCTCTTTGTCGACGATTAAAACGCCGGGATTGTTGTTTCCGCTGTCTATCTTCTCCACAAGAATTTCTTTCGTATCCGAATCATTCACTATGATACACTCGTGATAAAAATCGTATTTGTCAAGAATTTTTGCAATCAGTTTGCAAATCTCACTTGTAAGGCTGAATATTTTTATTGTAACTTGTTCGACCATTTAAGTTGCATAATATCCTCTCCAGTTGCAATTAATATACCATATTATGAAATTTCACTATTTTTTGCAAAATAATGGTGTGGAAAAAATACGCATTCTGCTTTGATTTTATTAAAAAAAGTTCGACTTTAAATGATATTGATTTGTAATTTCCGGTGCGCATAAAATTGTAGAAATAATGCACTTTCAATGTAGAATAATTGCACTGATTGTTGCTGATGAAAATGTTTATAATAACATTTAACTATTCCATATTGAATTCCGAAAGTTTGTTGTAGAGTGTTTTTCTGTCGATTCCTAGAATCTCCGCGGTTCGTTTTTTATTACCGCCGGAAATTTCAAGAACTTTTAGAATATATTTCTTTTCGAGTTCTTTAAGACTTACACCGTTAGATTCATTGATATAATCCTCGAAATAACTTCTGTCACCGTTCGTGGATATGTGTTTCACGTCTATGATTCCTTTTTGCGCGGTGATAGCTGCCTGTTCCAGAATGTTTTCCAGTTCGCGGATATTGCCCTTGTAACTGTGCTTCATCAGCATAGAAAGCCCGTCCGCTGTTATTGAAAGTTCTCTTCCGAGTTTCTTGCTCAATGAATTAAGTATAAAATTTGTCAAAGCGGGGATGTCGCTTATTCTGTCGTTGAGCGGAGGAAGTGAAACTGAAACCGTAGAAATCCTGTAGAATAAATCTTCTCTGAAATTTTTCGATGAAATAAGGCTGCGTATATTCTGGTTTGTAGCCGAAATGAGTCTTACGTCAACTTTTTTAATGTTGTCGCTGCCGAGCGGTTTGATTTCCCAGTTCTCAAGCACGCGTAGGAGTTTCGCCTGAAGCGCGTATGGCATTTCCGCGATTTCATCGAGGAACAGTGTTCCGCCGTTCGCCTGTTCGAATACCCCTTTCTGCGATTCAGTGGCGCCCGTAAACGCGCCCTTTGTATGTCCAAACAATTCGCTTTCGAGCAGGTTCTCGGGTATGGCGCTGCAGTTAATCGGAACAAAAGGACGATTTTTTCTTTCGCTGTTAAAATGGAGCGCTCTTGCGACGAGTTCCTTCCCCGTACCGCTTTGTCCCTGAATCAGAACGTTTACGTTCACTCTCGCCGTTCTTTCAATGAAATCGTAAACTTCGAGCATTGCCTTGCTGGAGCCCACGATTCCGAAATACGGCTCTTTCTCGGTCACCATGCTTTTCATGCTGTTCAGTTCTTTCGTCATCTGTAACTTGTCGATTGCCTTGTCCACTTTCAGCATGAACTCTTCAAGGTTGAAAGGCTTGTTAACGTAATCGTACGCGCCGTTCTTCATAGATTCCACCGCCGACGTAACCGAGCCGTAACCTGTAATCATTATGAAGAGAGAATCCTTGTTCTTAATCTTCAGCAGGTCCATTCCAGAAACTTCGGGCATCTGCAAATCGGATATGATTATATCAAAGTAGTTGTCTTCAATTAATTTTTTCGCCGCAACGCTGTTGTTCTCTTCCGTAACATCAAGACCTTTTTTAACAAGCACTTTTCTGAGAAGATTGGTTGAATTCTCCTCGTCGTCAACAACGAGCACTTTTACTGCATCAGCCATATTTATTTTTTTGTTTTTTTAAGTTAATCACTAAAAGGGAAAAATTCCACACATTTGTGTTTGATGATGCCGAATTTCGTCTGTTTTTGAACATTAAAACAGAACGAATGCAAACAAAATTCCGTTATAATACGTATATACTTATATTATGACTGGAAGGATTATTTTTATTACGATTTTTTTGGGAGTCATTGTATCGGTAAACTATCTTGTTTACAAAACTTTCAGAAATTTTCTCCTGAGAAGCAAATTGAAAACGAAGACGGTGAACCTTATGACGAGGATTCCGTTCACAGTATTTCTTTTGCCTTATGTAATACTGATATTCACCCGATTCGATTTCACGGATTTGCCGTTGTGGATAGACAGGTTTGTTATGATACCATTTTTCGCTTTTCAGGGAGCGGTGATTTTCACGGGACTTTATTTGCTGGCGGGTAAAATAATCAAACTGCCGTTTCTTCTTTTCCGAACAATTATCAACCGCGTTAAATCGCTGAAAGAAAGATACAAAAAATTCCGGTCACATAAATCCATCGTCGCGTTCGACAAATCGCGCCGCAACTTTCTGACCGCTTCAAGCGCTGCCGTGGCGGGCTATGCTTTTATCGGAGCGGGGATTGGAGCGATAAGCAAGGATGATTTCAGACTTGAAGAGCAATCAATAAAACTCAAATATCTTCCCGAAGAATTTAAAGGTCTGACCGCGGTTCTGATTAGCGACATACACAGCGGACCGTTTATGGAATACGGAATGATGCGTCACTACGTTGACGTCATAAACGACCTTAGTCCCGATATGGTTTTCATACCCGGAGACGTTACGAATTCGAACAGGAACGAAGCCGCGCCTTTCGCTAAGGCGTTCCGCGACCTGAAAGCGAAGCACGGCATTTTCGGCACGATGGGTAATCACGATTATTTCAGCAGCGCGGATTACATATCGGACGTTCTCAGAAATGAAACTCCGATAAATGTTTTGAGGAATGATTTCAGCCGAATAAAAATTAACGGAAAGAGCCTGATTGTCGCGGGCACGGAAGATACAAGAGACAGCGGTAACAATTCAAACCACATTCTGTCGGGATACGTCAGGGAAACGCTGAAAAAATCCGAAGATTTTATGTCTGCGGAAGGCTCGGACCCGGCGAGCGTTCCGAAACTTTTGCTCGCTCACAAGCCGTATATGTTCGATGAAATTTCGGGAATGAACTTCGATATGATGTTCAGCGGACACACGCACGGCGGTCAGATTGTTTTTTTAAAATTAGCGGATGTAAATGTTTCAATCGCGTCGACGGTGAATAAGTACATAAGCGGTCTTTATTCCCTGAACGGAAAATATATGTATGTATCACGCGGACTCGGCACCGTCGGACTTCCACTTCGGCTGAACTGCCCGCCGGAAATTACCAGATTTACCTTCATCTGATTAGATTAATTATATTTTATTAATCGAATATTTTTGGCATTTTACAGCATACCAAATTTATACAAAAATGAAAAAAGCATTATTCATCATTCTCTTGTTAGGCATTGCCTGCACGGTTTTATCTCAATCACCATACACGAACATTACAATCAGTTCGTCAAATTCTCCTGAAGAGCCATCGATTTGCATCAATCCGAAGAATCTCTATCAGGTAGTTGCGGGAGCGAATATTAGTTCCGCATATTATTCTACAAACAGCGGATACAACTGGACAAGGTTCGGGCTAACGAACAGTTCCTGGGGTGTTTGGGGCGATCCCTGTATCATAGTTGATACGCTCGGACACTTCTATTATTTTCATCTTTCGAATTCAACTTCTCCCGGTTACTGGATTGACAGGATAGTCTGTCAGAAATC
>CALGII010000243.1 GCA_937915485.1 uncultured Ignavibacteriota bacterium
ACGGTCTATGCGGCTTTGCTTCTTTCGTATCCTTTGATGAAATTGCTCGGCAAAACAGGTATCGGTGTTCTTAACAAGATTATGGGATTCTTCATTCTCTCGATAGCCGTGCAATTGATAGTGAACGGAATTACTATGATTTATAAACCGTAAAAAATTTCCGTATCATTTGATTAGTATCATCCTCCGCACTTCAGACTGTCTGTTTTCTGTTGTTAGTTTATAAAAATAAATTCCTGCGGATAAACCGGAGCCGTCAAAATTTATGGAATACCTGCCTGCATTATATTGAATGTTGTTTATCGGCTTAGAAAATTCTCGTCCTGTAATGTCGTATATCCTTAGTGTTATAAATTCAGTCTTCTGCAGACTGAATTCTATACGAGTTGAGGGATTGAACGGATTCGGATAATTTTGCAACAGTTCAAACTTATCGGGCGCCGATGCTGAAATTTTCACTATTTTGGTTACTTCGTCGAGCGCTCTCCTCCAAATTCCGGTGGGCGTTCCCGAAAAAACTGTGCTGCCGATTATAGAAAGATTTTGAACGCTCGTGTTTGTTAATCCTTCACTTCTTAAAATCCAGTTCTGCCCGCCGTCCGTGGATTTGTAAATGCCGCCGGTCTGAGAGCCCGCTATTAAAACGAATCCGTTGTTAGTCAACGATTGAATATTAAGATTCGACAAGCCGTTATTTATTTGCGTCCAGTTCGAGCCTGAATTTGTTGACAGAAATATTCCACCGCCCTGTGTACCCGCAAATATGTTTCCGTTTAAGTCTGAAAGCGAGGTTACATTGAGGTTTGTAAGCCCGTTAACAGCCGTGTTCCAGTTATTGCCATCGTTTGTTGAAATGAAAATCCCGCCTGACGAGGTTGCGGCAAAAAGATTGCCTCCCGATATTTCAAGCGCGTTGACGTTCAGGCTTGAAAGTCCGTTATTCACCTGTGACCAGGTAGCGCCGTTATTCGTGGATACCTGTATGCCTTTGTTAAATTTCATCGCAGCAAAAATTTTCGTGTCTTTTATCCTTAACGAAGAAACGTAACTTCCCTGAAAATTCGTGTTTGACGGTTTCGTCCACGATGCTCCGTCGTTTGACGAAATATATATACCGCTGAATGCTCCGGCAATTATACTGCTGCCCGTCGCTGTGATAGAAAGTATTGACCTGTCCCCGCCAAGCGCTATGCCGCTGTTCTTTGGTATCCAGGTAATGCCGTTGTCGTA
>CALGII010000244.1 GCA_937915485.1 uncultured Ignavibacteriota bacterium
GTAATCTTGATTTGGATTATAAAAAAAGCCGTCTCTGAAAAGAGACGGCTTTTTTGTTTCAATGATTTTCGATTCAAACAAAATCACCGAACCTGGTCGGCGCGAGTTCCTTCAGCGCTATCCTCCCCTGTTCTTCGTTAGGAGGCACGCCGTGCCATTTGTAATCGTCTTCCATAAATGAAACTCCGCGTCCCATTTTTGTATTCGCGATTATTACCGAAGGCTTTCCCTTGAAAATCTTTGCCTTGTTGAAAGTATCAACTATGCTGTCCATATCGTGTCCGTCCATTTCGAAAACTTCCCATCCGAACGCCCTGAACTTATCCGCCATCGGGTCGAGGTTCATTACGTTCTGAACACGGTTGTCAATCTGGCAGTCATTCTTGTCAACTATCATTATAAGGTTGTCGGTTTTGTGATGCGCGGCGGTCATTACGGCTTCCCAAATCTGCCCTTCCTGAAGTTCGCCGTCGCCGTTAATGCATACAACCGTATTCGTCTTTCCGTCGAGTTTCAGTCCGAGCGCTGCGCCGACAGCGATTGAAAGCCCCTGACCGAGCGAGCCCGACGCTATTTCGATTCCGGGAAGTCCGTGAGTTTTCAAAGGCGCGGGATGCCCCTGAAGCCTTCCGTTGACCTTCCTGAGCGTCTTGAGTTCTTCAAGCGGAAAATATCCCCGCCTTGCAAGCGTCGCGTACCATACGGGCGCGATATGCCCTATGGATAAAAACAAATAATCCCTGTCTTCGGCATACGGATTCTTATCGTCAACATTCAGCAGGTTGAAATAAAGCGCGGTGAATATATCGGCCGTTCCAAGCGGACCGCCCGAGTGACCTGATTTCGCTATTAAAAGCATATTTATTATGTCCCTTCTTATCTGACGGGACATTTCATTTAATTCGTTTACGTTCAATACCGGATTTCTGCTCATATAAATATTTTATTTTCGATTAATATATCTTAAACAAAATACCGAGAAATAAATTCACTATTTCGGCGTGCGGTTTTTGTATCCGTGAATCAATGCGAAAAATGGTTTTATGTGCCTGAGAAGAATAAGCAGGCTCATAATAGCGGTAAATGAGAAGAAAGCCCCGAAGTTCCCCGTCGCAGCGCCGTTCAAGCCCGTATCAAACGAACCCGGCAGCAAAGCAAAAACAGGAAGCAAAACGGTCGCGACGATATTTCCGAAATGCACTTTTCTGTAAACGCCGTAAGCGATTACGAACATCACGCACCACCCAAGAAGAAGAGCCGGGCACACGGCAACGCTCAGGCCCGCCGCGGTCGCGAGCCCCCTGCCGCCCTTGAACTTAAGCCAGACGGAAAAATTATGACCCGCGATAATAAGAACCAATGGCAGCAGAAGATAATCGAACGGGAATCCCGCTGTCCTGTAGAATAAAAACGCGGGAAGAAAACCTTTCAGGAAATCAATCACCAAAACCAGCAGACCCGATAAGCGGGAACCCGACACCTCATAATAGTTCAGAGCGCCCGCGTTGCCCGAACCCTCATTGGTTATGTCCTTTCCAGTTTTGAATTTCAAAAAAAGATAAGACGTCGGTATTGAGCCTATGAGATAAAATAAAACGCAGAGCAATATGTATTCAATCAGTTTACCGTCCATCATCACTGCGGTCTTGCAACTATAATTCCCGTCTGCTTTTTATTTCCTTTCAGGTATTCTTTCAATTCCTCTTTCGAGATTATAATTTCGCCCTTCGTAATTGAAGCGTGAAGGAAGTGAGTCTTTCCGTTCTTCTTGTAAATGAACCCCGTATGCGTCACGTCAAGCCCTTTGATGTTCGTAGTCGTCGCGATTATGTCTCCCGATTGAAGCGATTCGTAATAATCGTCAACCTCGCTCTTTTTAATGTAATACAAATCGCGCCTGTTCATTTTCTTCTCGATGTCTTTCATCTCATCGACGATGTCGGAATTATCCGCAAGTTGCTTGTACGAATCGGCGTGCGACGACATGAAGTCAATCGTTTTGTAATAAGGAATGCCGCCGATTGATTTCGTTATGTCAGACACAATCCCTTTCTTTTCATTGTCATAAATCCAGTCGGTGAAATAGTGCAGTCTCGAAGAATAACCGTTTATCTCTCCGTCCCTGTATCTGATTTTCGTAAGTTCATCGCTGTAACTGTCGAAATCAAAATTGCCCTTTCTTATTATCCTCGATATGGCGAGAGTGTTTTCAACGAACGTAACACAGTCGAGTCCCGAAATTTTTATAACGAGTTTTTCCGACTTCGTATTTTTGTCAAGCGTTCCCGCGACGTATTCCGTGCCGACGAAACTCTTCCCCACCGTAATAATAATATCGGCTATATCCGAATCGGATAATTTCCTGTCGAACGATTTCAGTTTTTTCTTCACCGCTTTAATCTCGTAATCGTCATCCGTTCCCGAATTAAGCCCGAACGGAATCAGCATCAATATGACCGTAAAAATAATTGCAGCGGATTTGTAATGGTTTATTCTTCGCATAATTTATAATTTACCCTAATTTAAAAACAAACTACATAAACTTAAATGAATTTACGCGTAAGAAAAGCAAGAAAACAGGATTCGAAAGAAATACTCAGGCTTATAATCGAACTCGCGAAATTCGAGAAACTCGCTCCTCCCTCAAAGGCGGCTCAGCAAAGATTAATAGGCGACGCGTTCTCGAAGAATCCGCCGTTCAGAATAATCCTCGCGTTTGACGGAGACAAAGCCGTGGGATACGCTTTTTATTTTTTCACGTACTCGACGTTCCTCGCCAAGCGCACGCTTTATCTCGAAGACATTTACATAAATGAAAAATACAGGGGATGCGGCGCGGGGAAAAAATTAATGAAAGAACTTTTTGATATAGCGAAGAAGAAAAAATGCGGACGCCTCGAATGGATAGTCCTCGACTGGAACAAAAACGCCATTGATTTTTACGACAGGCTCGGCGCGAAACATATGAAGAACTGGTTCTTCTACAGATACACTATTTAAAAAATCGTCAGCAATACTTAGTTACAGATTCACCACTAAGGCACTAAGGGCACAAAGAATGCATTTTAGAAATATATACCACTAAGAACACAAAGTGCACTAAGCAAACATTTCACACATTTTTTTCTCCTTCCCAAACTCCAGTTTGGGAAGGCGTTTCCGGTTTGGAAGGGCGCACCCGGTTTTTCCTTCCCAAGGAAGACCTTGGGAAGGAGGTAGAAGGCCGGGATGACAATCAGTAAAAATATGCCGTCTGGATATAAGTCAGTGTTTCGCTTATGGATTCCTGCTAAGAACTTGCAGGAATGACATACAAGGGGATGACAAACACAGGTTTAATTCGTACTCCCCCTCTAATACTTATTCCTATGATTCTTCTTATAGTTCTTGAGGACTTTGCCGAGGATTTTATCCTTACGTTTCTTTTCGGCGGAGGAGGATTCGTAGTGCTGTTTTTCCTTGTGCATCTTGAGATAGTTTTCATAGGATGATTTTTCTATCTCCCCTTTTTCAACGGCTTCGATTACGGCGCATCCTTCTTCTACGACGTGCGTGCAGTCCTTGTACCTGCATTTGTCCGCGGTCTGAAATATTTTTTCGAATGTTATTTCGAGCCCTTCGCCCGCGTCCGTGATTCCAAGTTCTCTCATCCCCGGATTATCGATAAGCAGACCGCCGTTCTCAAGTATAATCAATTCCCTGTGGCTCGTAACGTGCCTGCCTCTGTCGATGCTTTCGCTGATGGCGGCTGTTTTCATAAGTTCTTTTCCGCAAAGATTATTCAGGAGCGTCGATTTACCGACTCCCGACGAGCCGAGAAGGCAGTAGGTTTTTCCTTTTTCGATTAAAGAATTAATTTCGGAAAGACCTTTGCCCGTTTCATTGCTGAACATTATTACTGGAACACCGGGTTCTCTTGTTTTAACGCTGTTTATGATTTCGCCGATGTGAGTTTCATCTGTTAAATCAATCTTGCTGAAGAGTATTAAAGGACTCACTTTCGAATCATAGCAGATTGTAAGATAGCGTTCAAGACGATTGACGCTGAAGTCCCTGTCAACCGCCTGAACGAGAAACGCGTAATCGACGTTCGCCGCTATCAACTGTGACTCGCCTTTCTTTCCCGCCGCTTTTCTTTTTATCAAAGAGTATCTCGGCAGTATGTTATGAATGATTGCGAATTCCGAATCGCACGGAACGATTGAAACCCAGTCGCCGACGGCGGGATAATCCTCTCTCGACTCCGCCGAATACCTGAGGTTTCCCGTTATCTCGGCGTCGAATTCTCCTTCGGAAGATTTAACGGTATAACGCTCCTTGTGCTCTGAAATTACTCTGCCCGCGGAAAAACTTTCAAGATTATTTTCTATCCTGAATTTTTCGAGTTTATCGCTGTAACCTAAATCAAATAAATTCATTTTCAAAAATTTTAAAATCCTGCTGTTTCGGTATATTCCGGAGGGATGTCGATTACCGGAGGAGATTTCGACTGGTTCTCAAATCTCGTGTATTCCTGAAGGAAAACAAGTTCGAGATTTCCCGGAGGACCGTTACGCTGCTTGCCTATTGACAATTCCGCTTTTCTGAAAAGTTCGTCGTATTTCGGGTCGCCCTTGTCGGGTCTGTCAATCAGGAACTGCCTGTGAATGAACAGCACGACGTCGGCGTCCTGCTCGATCGCGCCCGATTCGCGCAGGTCGGATAACTGCGGTTTCTTTTCCTTTCCGCGCTGTTCGATACCGCGGTTCAACTGCGCGGCGGCGACGACGGGAATGTCGAGTTCTTTCGCAAGTGCTTTCAGGCTTCTTGAAACGTGAGCGACTTCGAGGTCGCGCCTTTCGTAAGAACCTTCGCCCTTCAGCAGTTGAAGGTAATCGACCATTACCATATCGATGTCGTTTTCGTGCTTGAGGCGTCTTGCCTTCGCGCGGAGTTCGAGCACGTTAAGTTCGCTCGTGTCGTCGATGAACAGTTTAATTTTAAGGCGTTCGAGAGCCTGTCCGACCCTCGCCCATTCTTCGTTCGAAGTCTTGCCGCTTTTTAGTCTCTGACCGTCAACCCTTGATTCGCTTGAAATCAACCTTGTAATGATTTCGTTCTTCGTCATTTCAAGTGAAAAGAAAGCGATTTTATAATTCTGCATCGCGGCGTTTCTTGCGATGTTGAGCGTCAGCGCGGTCTTGCCGTGCGACGGTCTTCCCGCCACGACTATAAGTTCAGATTTCTGAAATCCGAGCGTGAGGTCGTCGAGAAATGTGTATCCCGTCGGCACTCCGGGAAGGTTCTTCTTGTCCGCTCCCCTTCTGCTGCCGAGCATTTCGAAAACGTCTTCAATCGCTTCCTCAACCGACACGACGCGCTTTTTGGAAATTGATTCCGAAGTGTCGAGAATGTCTTTCGACGCGTCGGCGAGAATCTTGAACGGCTCCGCGGAAGAGTCAAAACTTTTTTCGAGAACCTGCGAGGCGATGTGAATTAAATCGCGAAGTATGAATTTTTCATATATAATCCTCGCGTGAAATTTCGCGTTAGCAGACGAAGAAATGCTTTCCGTAATTTCGAGTATGTATTCGACACCGCCTATTTCATCTATCTTGCCCATTCGGCGGAGTTCTTCGATGACGGTATGCGGGTCAATCGGCTCGTTCCTGTTGTCGAGCGATATCATCGCGTAAAATATATGCCCGTTGGCTTTCCTGTAAAAATGCTCGGGCGTAACCATCTGAACCACATCCGTGAAAACCTGATTATCGAGCAGTATCGCACCGAGAACCTGTTTCTCAACATCAAGAGCGTTCGGAGGAGTCTTGCCGTCGAAAGACAACTGCGTCTCCTCATTTATCCGCGAAGTCGTGATATCAGTTTTTTTTCTCTTTATCATATTCTTTTCTGAATAATTGCACATCCTCCCAGGTCGGTCTCTTCCAGTTCGGATTTCGAAGAAGAGCCGCGGGATGGTATGTTACCATTAGTTTAGCATTTACATCCGAATATTTGAAATTAAAAATTTTTCCTCTCATTTTTCCGAGCGGTTCCCTCGCCCTGAGCATCGTCTGACCCGCGAACGTGCCGAGGCAGAGGATGAAACGCGGGCGGATGAGTTCAATCTGTTTCATCAGGTACGGCTCGCACTTAACGATTTCTTCGGGCAGAGGATTTCTGTTTTCGGGCGGCCTGCATTTAAGAATGTTGCAGATGAAGACTTCGTCGCGCGTGAAATTTATCGCCTTTAAGATATCCGTAAGCAGTTTTCCCGCCCTGCCGACGAAAGGTTTGCCCTGAATGTCTTCTTCCGAGCCGGGCGCTTCGCCGATAAGCATGACGCCGGAATCGTGGCTGCCTGTGCCGAAAACGAAATTCGTCCTCGTTTTATGAAGCGGGCATTTCGAACACTTGTTTATTTTTTCGTCGAGCGCGGTCATTTTGTCCGAGTCCATCCAGTCTTCCCTAAGCAGGCTTATTGAGCCTGCATCCCTGACGATATTGCTGTCCTCAATTTTGCTTTTATACTCTTTTTCCAATATGTTTACGGTTTGCTTCGGAATATCATCGCCGGGTTTCGGAATTTCAATCTCAAAATTCTTCAAGGACTCGACGGGAACGCTGAAATCCTTGTTTTTTCCCGCGAATTTAAGATAATTTATGCTGTCTTCGATGAAATTCCGTTTCAATTCAGTAGTTAAATTGCGATAAGTTTTCAAAATATAATAATATTAGATTAAAAAAAGTCCACAAAAATTA
>CALGII010000245.1 GCA_937915485.1 uncultured Ignavibacteriota bacterium
TTGTGCGCTCCGTATTTTGATATGTTCTTCGAGCAGGGGCAAAGGGTCTTAACGGGCACCTGCACCGTCATTATCAAATCTTTCTTGTCGTTGTCCATTACGGCGTGAAACTTAATCCTGTAATCCATTAATGAAGGCTTGCCGCTCACGGGCGCTTTCTTTTCCTTGAAATACGGAAATTCGAGTTCGATGTGCGCGGACTTTGCCTTGAGTTTTTTCTGCATCTCGCCGAGTATCTCGTAAATTGAATCAATGTGAATTTCCCTTTTATTCATAAGCACTTCGACGAACCTGCTCATGTGAGTGCCCTTGAACTCTTTCGGGAGGTCAACTGTCATTGATACCGTCGCTACAGTATGCTGTATGCCGCTGTCCGGGTCTTTGACCGTGATGGGATACTTGAGATTCTTTATTCCTACTTTGTCTATAGGTATATTTCTTTTGTCTGATTGATTCTGAGTGTCCGGAAGCATTGATTTATTTATTCCTTCCTGTACGTGAATTTCATTTTTAAACATGATTTATCCTTTATATTTTTGAATCTTGTCATTCGGCTTCGATTGTGCATTCGAAAGGACTTTTGTCGCAGTCGATGTGAACGCTGAAAAATCTGCCGTTATTTTTTAGAACAAAATTCCAAATATAAAGTTTGTCGGTTTCGGGTATGTTTGAACTTAGAATATCCTTTTCGTTTATGAAAGTGAATTTGCCTTCCTCGAATGAGGGCGGAAGCGATTCTATCGTGTGCCTGTAATCAAACAAGAACAGCATTATGTCTCCGATTTTCGGATAATTCTTTTCAGTGATTATTCCTCTCAGGGTCCAGTCCGTTTCCGTCGATGATATGCCGCATTCTTCATTCGCCTCGCGAACAGCGCACTGAAAAGGAGATTCGGCTTCGTGTACGTGTACTTTGCCGCCCGGAGGAGATAACAAACCCTTGTTGGGTTCGTTTAATCTTTCCAGCAGAAGGTACCCGCCTTGCGGGTTTTTAATATAAAGCAGTGTTGCTAAAACCAATGTGAAATGAATTAAAAAGGGAAGGAATTAAGAAATGAATTATTACTTCGCTTCCCTGTGTAATACGTGCTTTTTCGCGAATTTATCGTACTTCTTAAGTTCGATTCTTTCCTTTGTGTTGTTTCTGTTCTTGTAAGAAACATATACACTCTTGCCTTTGTGTTCACCTTCGACGCTTACGAGTTTGATTTTAATTCTTGCGCCTTCTTTTTTCTTTGCCATATTGCTGTATTATATATTATTAATTTTAGATACAAAAAATAAATATATGAAAAATAATTTTAAAAATCATTACAATTATTGCCTCAAAACCTGAAATCCACGCCGATTTCGGGCGAAAAGTTCCATCTGTTCCCTAAACCGAGCCTCCCGGTCAGGAAAATATTCTCCTCGTACTGATATCTTACCCCCCCGTGAGCGCTGTACCATCCTACCTTAAACTTGGCGTCCGCGCCCATGCATATGCCGAGGAACGGTGTAAATTTGCTTTCGCCTATGTTCCTGAAATTATAAGTAATCAGCCCGCCGATGAACGCGTCGCTTGCTATCGAACTACCGAGGTTCGCGTATTTCACCGCGAAACCCAGACCGATCAGACCCGAATAGACAGGGACAGTCTCGTGCTCGAAATAACCCGAGAAAAGAATAGCGGATTTGTCCGTGAGAATTGATATTCCGGGTCCTGCAAGATTATCGTTGAGCCTCAATTGCGCGTCTCCGGTTTTTGCGAACAGGAAAGAGAACAATAACGCCGCGATTACAAAAAAGATTTTCATAATGAATAATATAATTTTATTTAAAACATTTTTACGCTAATTTATCATTCATAATGCAAAATCGATAAAATATTATTTCTTGTAAATGGAGAAAAGCAAATTATATACACCGGTACTCGATAAAGGTTTCATAGAAGTCGTCGACCATCTCGGTTCCGACCTGACCGTCGTGAATTCCGCGAGGGTTTCATTCGGAAAGGCGAAGAAAGAATTTACGGAGCGCGACAGGGTGCTCGTAAAGTTTCTCGCTGAAAACAAGCACTACTCGCCTTTCAGGCACATCGTCGTCCAGTTTCACGTCAAGGCGCCTGAATTCGTCATGAGGCAATGGTACAAGCACGTAGTGGGGATTGAAACTACCTCGAGTTATCCCGCGAAGGACCACGCCTGGAATGAAATCAGCGGCAGGTATGTACCCGTTACGGACTTTTATACGCCTTCGGAATGGCGCGGACAGTCTGACGACAACAAGCAGGCTTCCGAAGGTGCAATCGAACAACAGGACCGCGCGGACAGCCTTTTCCGGAACGCTATGTCTTCAATCATGGAATGTTACGAAGAACTTCTTGAACTCGGCGTGGCGAAGGAACAAGCAAGAATAATCCTTCCCCTGAACCAGTTCACCGAAGTTTACTGGACTGCTTCTTTTCAGGCGATAATGAATTTTATAGATTTGCGTGATGAAAAACACGCGCAGTGGGAAATACGCCAGTACGCTGTAGCGATGAAAGAATTTATGTATGAACTTTTCCCCGAAACCACAAAAATCTGGTTCGAGGTTCACGGCAAGAATTCGGATAATTCATAAAATAATTTTAATATATGTTCCTGCTTAATCTGCCTCTGTGGGCGGCTCTGCTTTTGCTGCTTGTCATCGCCGTGCTCATATCTCATTACGGTATTAAATTGGTTCATAAATTCTACAAGTACGAACACCTGAAGGAAAGCCACGAGGTTTCAGGATTCATTTTTAACGCTTACGGACTTCTCTACGCTGTTGTGATTGCGTTCGTAATATATATAAACTGGGGCGAATATAACGAAGCCCAGAGAAAGGTCTATGTCGAGATAAATTCCGCATCCAATCTGTTTCACAGCGCTCAGGGTTTTAATGATTCCGCGAAAAAAATTGTAATGGCGAATCTAATCGCATACACCGAAACCGTTTATTTCGACGATTTCAACGCGATGGAAAAACTGAACCGAAGCGAAAAGAACAGAACGGCTTACGATAGTCTCTGGGATTCTTTCTTTAGGATTGACCCGCAGGCCGCAGGAAATCAGGTCCTGTACGACAATTGCCTGTCGGAACTGAGAACACTCAGCGAAGCAAGAAGAATGAGGTATCACTATATGGAAAACACGATTCCAATCGTTATCTGGGTGGTGATGATTGTCGGATATTTCATCGCTTTGATGTTCGCGTACCTGTTCGGAATGAAGTACAGGAATCCTTATCTGATTCTTCTGATCGCCTTCACATACATAAATATACTTATGCTTTACCTGATTCTCGTTCTCGATTATCCGTTTACGGGCTACAGCGCGATATCGAAGGAGCCGTACGCGGTAATCCTTAACCATTTCAAGGAAGTTTTCTCGGCGATAAAATAGTTCGAGACAATTCTCATAACTTGCTATTGTCTTAGAGTCGGAATACTGAATTAACCCGTTCAGAAAAATTTCTTTGGAATAAAATTTAAATAAATTCTAATTGTTTTGTGTGTAATGAAAGATTATCCCCAACTTAATGCATTATAGTTGCTATTGAATACAGCAGACTTGTCGCTGAAAATAATTGTTTGATAAACGGGAAAATCCTTATTAAAACACAATTAAACATATGTTTATTTTAATGTCGGAGAAAAATCTCCCAATACAATGTTAATAACATATTCATTAACTATAGCGGGATTTATACAGAAAGATATGAAATTGTTTTTTACTACTGAAAATATTAAAGGCGACTGACTTTATTATACACGAATTGCTAATTTTAAAAAATAAACTTGCATTACGTTAAAATATTATATTTATCTTGCATCATTTAATAAATATACATAGATTCTAAAAGTTGCATAATGCGAAGTGGATTTCCCCTAATCAAAACAAAGCATTGGAAACTGAAGACAACAACAAACGAACGTCAGTGAATTTCGAAACGAGAAATCAAAACCCGCAACGAATATTCATATCAATCAATCAATCAATCAATCAATCAATCAATCAATCATATCTTTTTATAGTAATAATTCTATTAAGAATAATGACTTGCCGGATAAAAACGGATTGTACAAAAAGCATTTTTAATTTAATGGGTTCATAATATAATCGAAGAATATAAAATAACAGGAAATTTAATTTTGCAAATTATACTTTAAGTTTGAGCAAAGAAAGAAGTTCGGGGTTTGATTTAATAATCAAACAGTTAATACAAAGAAATTAGTTTATATACCATAGAAAAAAACAGGTCATGAAAAAAATAGCATTAGTTGTAATTGCAATGGTAATAACACTCACGGCACTGAGCGTATATGCACAGTGGATACAGCAGGTATCGGGAACTACACAAAATTTACGCGACGTCGAATTTATGAACAGATATACGGGCTGGATAGTCGGAGACGGCGGGACTATCTTAAAAACAACTAACGGGGGAACGAACTGGAATAATATCCCCAATCCCGCGACAGACAAGCTTTTTTTTAAAACTAGTATAATTGATTCCAATACCGTGTATGCTGTCGGTTGGTTTGAAACAATAATAAAAACAACAAACGGCGGAATAAACTGGATAGTAATTAAAAACGGACCATGGGGTGAAGGAAATTGTTATACGAGTTGTTTTTTCTTAGATCCGAGTTACGGTTTTGTTGTAGGTCAAACCCAAGTTGTTTGGAAAACAACAAACGGCGGCTTGAATTTCTCCGGCGGATATTTAAGCGGCTCATTCTTCGATGTTTACTTTAAAAATTATAATGTTGGTATTGTAGCGGGAAGCGTTCTTGACTGCTATAAAACAACTGATGGCGGTGGAAATTGGGAATTATTGAGTTTCCCTGATAATTACATAGTATCACGTTTCTACAAAATTTCAATACTAAATAATAACTGTTGGTTTATCGGCAATGACAGAAGGGTATTTTATTCCCCTAATTTTGGCAATACGTGGGATACTATAAGCAATGTTCCGTATATTTCACCGACAGGTACAATATATTGCAGCAGTTTTTCAGACTCATTAGTTGGTTGGACAGCGGGAGAATACAACAGACTATTTAAAACAACAAACGGCGGTTACAACTGGGCGCAGGAGAATACAGGCGCCGGCACCTGGTTTTGGAGAGATATTTACAGTTACAATGATTCCATAGTGTGGGGAGTCGGCGGTGGCGGCAGAATAATGCACACTACGAACGGAGGAGAGACGCTTGTAAGCAATCACAATAACTACACTAACATACCTAAGGATTTTAAGTTACATCAGAACTATCCTAACCCGTTCAATTCGGAAACTGTTATCAATTTTGAAATAAGTAGAGACGGAAGAGCAAAACTTATTGTTTACGATGTTTTAGGCAGGGAGATAGCAACACCGGTTAATGAATACCTAACAAAAGGTATTCACAAAGTGAATTTCAATTTCGGAAGCACGGGACAAAAAAGTTCAGGAGGAATATATTTTTACACACTATATTTTAACAATCAAATAGTTGATACAAAAAAATTAGTTTATATACCGTAGAAGAAAATACAAATTGATTAGAGCGCCTTAATAGAAAAGGACATTTTAAAATTAGAGAGAGAGTCAGAAATTATGAAACACACCTTGCCCGGGTATTCATAAATTCTTACCGAACGGTACGACTCTCTCATTTTTAAAACTAATAAATTCAAACATTATGAAACACATAAAAATATTGTACATAATAACAATTTTGATATCAATGATGTTTGCCGCTAATCAGGATATTTCAGCGCAATACGGCTTTGAGTGCGGATTTAACGGTACTGCTCTAAATAATCCGTATATAAATCTGAATGACTTTTGGGGAATGAATAAGCCGATTAGAACGGATTTAAGCGGTGTTACGCCGGAACCGCCATCATCTGCATATTTTCCTGTACTGGTCGTATTCGTACAATTCGCGGATGACCCAGCTTTGCCGAATTGGCCTGCATACGGGGCGCCGGATTATCTAAACAACTTTATTGCGGAAAACAAAAGTTTCAATTCGAATTGGTGGGATGCATATAGTGAAACAACGGCACCGTTGACCGATTATTGGCTCGAGGCAAGCAGGGGGAAATTTCACGCCCTCGGGAAAGCGTATTATGTTCAGTTGGGTAACGCTGCTGATTATTCAAGTGAAACGATTATGAATCAAGCGATTTGGGATGATTTAGTTAATAATCAGAACCTTACAGATTGGACATCTTACGATTTATGGAAACCGGTTGTCGTTAACGGAGTTCAGAAATTCAAATATGAACCTGACGGGTACGTAGATATGATATATAAAATACACAAAACAAGAGGCAGGGGTCCTCTGGCAAATCACGCGGCAGGTTACGCACATTTGACCTGGGACCCTGGTGACAACACAGAAATTCTAATTGACCCGATAAACGGAGTGTCAATCAAGTACGGTTTTTATCCAACAAGTTCCGGCGTAACTCTTGACTTTACGCCAAATAAGAATATGATAATGAGCGTGTTAATGCACGAACACGGGCATACGATGTACGCTAACGGTCATATTACTTACGGAAAAGTCGTCGCAGGTCCAGGAGGAGAAGGATATTTAAGTCCGTACGAGATGATATTATTGGGATATATGTCTCCAACGCAGGCAACGTTTAATAATTCTACTCCTTATAATCTGAAAGATTACTCTGCCAGAGACAATTCTTCAGGTTATATATTGAAAGTTCCTATAGCGACCGGAGAATATTTTCTTATTACAAACAGAGGGAATTATTCGAAATGGGATAAGTTGATGATGGGAGATACGGCAAGAATAAACACATTTGACATATTTAATGAACTCGGCAGCGGGGTGTATATACATCACGTCAACAAAGAAATAACAATGCCATACGGGAACGAGCACGTACAGGATCTGGAGTGCGCAGACGGTCTATGGTCATTTGAATACGATACTCAGGTAAGAATGTATGCCTGGGACGCGGGACATTGTTTTAATAACGGGATGTGGAATGTTTACAAACGAAATCAAGTGTTATATGATAACGATTTAGGAATGTATAATCCCGGGGCTGCAGGTGACGACAAAAGCAGCGGATATATTATGTGGGCATGGAAAGGACAAGCGCCTTTAGACCCGTGTACGATAGGAACCGAGAGAACTTATACGAATGATGAAGATTATTTTGCTTTCGATCAAAACAATGGTGACAGATTTGATCCCTGGAAAATGGATTATAATGAGGTCTTCTCACCTTATTCATCACCGAACACCAATACGTGGACGACTGTTCCCTCTAATCAAAATTCGGGTATCTTTATTGTACTTAGAGGAAAAGAGACAGATAAAAGTTACAATATTGACATCCTGAAGGTTGACGGGACCCATTCGCTTGAATCAATTTTATCGGCAACCCCTCCGTCAAGACCGATGGGAATTAAGATTGACAGAACAGATTGCATGGACGGCAAACGGTATCCGATACTTACCTGGAACCATAACTTAGAGCCGGATATGATACAGGATTTCACGACAACCAAGAGGTATAAAATATTCAGAGCGTTCGATGCTCTGAATACTGTTCCGCAGAATTATACCGAAATCGCGGATATAACTATCGACAAAGACACACCTCCGTCTTACATCGACTACGCAGCGTACGGCGAATGTGACGGAATAGGACAGGGGGATGTAAACAGAATTAGGTATAAAATTAAAGCGGTCGATAAGACAAACTGGGCTTCCGTTTATTCGGACTTTGTAGCGATTACATCTCAATATCTGATAAGAGGCGGCGAGGAAGGCGATACTTTTGTTCTCAACCCGGAAATCCCGGATAAATTTGACCTTTCTCAAAATTATCCAAACCCGTTCAATCCGGTAACATCAATAAATTACGCCTTGCCGAAAGACGGTAATGTAACGTTAAAGATATACGACAATACAGGACGTGAAGTTGAAACGCTCGTGAATGAAGTGAAGCGGGCGGGGTATTACACGATTCAGTTCAACGCATCGCATTTGTCATCGGGAATTTATTTCTACAGAATAACCGCGGGCGATTTTGTTCAGACGAAGAAGATGGTTTTGATAAAGTAGGGAGAAAATTAAAGCGCAGAGACGCAAAAGTGTCTCTGCGCTGTTTTTTGGGGACATTTGTTTATAATAATTTCTCTTGAAAAAAGAAAATCTTTACAATATGTTAAATATTATTGGGACAGTATTATGAAAATTCTTACGAGACATATTTTTTATACAATTTCATTGGTAACACTTTTTGTTTTTATTCAAACGTCCGAATTGCATTCCCAATCCGGCTGGTTCTGGCAGCATCCGTATCCGCAGGGAGATTATATTGACGATATGTTTTTTATTAGCACAACTAAAGGGTGGGTTGTGACTAATAATCAAATTCTCAAAACCTCTAATGGCGGTAATAATTGGAGTATATTTTACAATAAATATGGTACATACCAATGTATATACTTTTTAAATGAATTATCCGGATGGGTCGGTGGTTATGATACAGTTTATAAAACTACTAATAGTGGAGCAAATTGGATTTCGTATTATGTGGGGACTCATATATTTAATGGGATATATGATATATATTTTATGAATTCTACGACAGGGTTAATATGTTCTTATGATGGGATTTTCAAAACAACAAACGGCGGTAATAACTGGGTTTGGAAAGCAAATAATAGCAGCGGAGGCGGCGCTATCGTTTCATTTGATTTTATAAATAGTCAGACCGGATGGGTATGCAGTGATTCCGGAAAATTTTTTAAAACTACAAACGGAGGAGAAAACTGGTTCAGACAGAATTCGGGAGTACCGGTTGAATTACATTCCGTAGATTTTATCGACAGTCTTATTGGTTATGCCTGCGGAGAAAACGGCACATTTATTAAAACTACAAACGGCGGAGACAATTGGACGCAGAATTCCAGTTTCCCCGGTTCAGCAAACCTGATGTCGTGTAAATTTTACAATGCCAATACGGGATGGGTTGGATACCCCTATTATCTCGGCGGCGTAATAAGCAAGACCACAAACGGCGGGTTGTCCTGGAATTCCGTTAACACAATAGATGCTGCACACAGTATGTGTGTAATAGATTCCGTTAACTTATTCTCGGGTTATTTGGGAATTATAAAAACACAGGACGGCAATAACTGGTCTGAGATATCGAACGGCTCCAAGGCCACATTGAATACTTGCAGTTTTATCAATGAAAATACAGGCTGGGCTGCGGGAGGGGATTTTTGGCATAGTTCTAATACCGGAGTACTTTTAAAAACAACTGATGGGGGCAGCTTCTGGACTGAATTTGAAGGATTTGCTCCGAGACCCGTGAAATCAATTAAATTTGTAAATGAAAATGTCGGTTGGGCCGCAGGGGATTTTCCCGTATTAATGAAATCAACAACCGGGGGAAATACATGGATAAACCTTACGCCACCGGGTGATAAAGATTTTACCTGCATCTGGTTCTCGGATTCTTTGAATGGGTGGTTGGCGGGTTTCGATAACTTTGATTATTCATCATCTATTTTTCATACAACAAACGGAGGCAATAACTGGAGTACGCAGTTATCCGTAAACAATTACGATATGAATTCTTTATCCTTTCTCAATTCTCAGACAGGATGGGCTGCGGGAAGATATTCTCAGGGTTCCGCGAAAATATTCCGGACCACAAATGGAGGATTGAACTGGGTTACAATAAATCTTAATAAATATCTTGACGATTTGAATAGTGTTTGCTTTGTAAATGAAAATACGGGATGGGTTGCAGGCAGTTCAAGTTATGGAGGTCTCTATAAGACAACAAACAAAGGTGTCGAATGGGTTTTACAAGACAGCCTTTCAACTTATACTTATTCCACTTTATTTTTTATAGATGAAAATACCGGCTGGGCAGGTGATTATTTGTCTAAATATCTTTACCATACCACAAACGGAGGAGCAAACTGGGAGAAAATTGTCAAATGCAACGGGTTACCAACCGGAGCAATTCAATTTGTAAATCATAGCACAGGCTGGTTTGTCGGTGGACTTGGTATGATTATGAAAACAACTAACGGAGGAACTGTGTTTGCGAATAATAATTCATTAGTAGTGCCGGATGGTTATGAGTTGTTTCAGAATTATCCTAATCCGTTCAATCCTTCCACGACGATTGAGTATTCCATATCCAAAGAAAGCCCTGTGTCCATAATCGTATATGACATCACAGGACGAGAAGTAGCAACGCTCGTGAATGAAGTGAAGCGGGCTGGGTATTACACGGTGCAGTTCAACGCGTCGCGTCTGTCATCGGGAATTTATTTCTACAGGATTACCGCGGGCGATTTTATTTCGACAAGAAAAATGATTCTGTTAAAGTGATAATAAGACCGTGTGTTCCGTTTAAAATTACAAACTCTCCTTTGCGCAATCACTTTGCATCTTTAGAGTTCAAGTTTCCGTTCACGCATAAATGCTCTAACTGTTAACTGTTAAGTGTTAACTGAAAATTGATTTCACTACCTGTCCCGCGACGTTCGGATTTTCCTGAAAACGCCGTATTGAGTATTCGTACCACCTCATTCCAAACGGCACGTAAACGCGCATTCTGTAACCTTCGTTCACGATTTCGGAGCGCAGTTTTTCGCGTACTCCGAGCAGCATCTGAAATTCGAACTTATCATTCGTAAGTT
>CALGII010000246.1 GCA_937915485.1 uncultured Ignavibacteriota bacterium
ACCTTTGTCCAGGAGTTTGTAATGAGAAAAGATTCGTCCATGTGCCCCACCATTTTTTCAAACCGCTTTATCGGCGCCGAAAATGTCAGGACGTTTTCCTGAACGCCCGGTCGCGCAGAAACATCGAACATTCCGAGAACACATTTCTGATCGTCTTTCGTCGATTCCCTGTAAGGATGATAAATAATGCTTCCGCACCCTGCCCCGAAAGGAGCAATAACCCCGTTTTCATCGTTTTGGTCAAAGTTCGCTAGCGTGAACAATCCCGACAGAACATCAGGCTTTGCGAAAAAGATAACTATCTCCGGCTCGTCTGTTTCCGTGAGTTTATCCCATCTTTTGAAAATCGAATATCTGTTGTCGGCGGGAAGGGTTACTATCCTGTCCTGAAATGATTTCGCCAGTTCCGGCGTGCACTTGTATCTTTCGCCTTCCATATCTTCGTTTCCGTAAGAAAGAAAATATTCAAACCCCGGGCGCATTCCTTCGGTGTATCCGAGATAACGCTTCGCGCCTCCGCATGCGATGTTGTTTATGTTGTATGCGAAACATTCACCTTTTCTTACTTTCATCAATTCGCTTATCAGGCAACTTCTGTCCGCGGTGCGGTTTCTGTATTCGGCATCGTCAATGTCATCGCTGTAAGCGAACGTTATCGGAAGTTCCGCATTGCCGAAATACCTGTTCCACTTTTCGATAAACAGGTCTCTAAATTTTGTGTTCAACCTTATACCCTTTTATTACAATTGATTTATTCCCCGGCAAAATGCCACTGCAAATTATCACAAGAACGGAAAAAATTCAATTGTAATCATAATTACTATTTATAATAGATAAACGCGGTATAATGTTCCGCCTTTGATTTTAAACGCTTTGCATGCCGGTTTTGTTTTTTCAAATGACTTTTGAATTGTTGTCGAATTAGCGAAATTTGTAAAAAAGTATATCATGACCCCATCAACCGGCAAAACACGATTTATATTTTTATTTATATTTCTGCTACCCGCTTTTCTCTTTTCGCAAATATATGAACGCGATTACAACAGACCACAGAACGACATAATGCCGTATCCCGCGAACATTACTGTTTACAGGGGTTTTCCGTTCGTGTTTAATCCGTCGGTTTCTGTCGGTGTTGACCGCGGTGCGCCGGAAAAACTTACACGCGCCGTAAAAGAGTTTACAGACAGGATAAACGCGAAAACAGGATTTAAGATAACACCCGGGTTTTCAAATCAGGAAAGCGCGGAAGAAAAAGGAATCATTATTAAATTCGGAAAAGAAGAAACCGTTAAGACAGTTAACGACGAGACTTACGGAATAGAAGTTTCGCAGGATAGAATTATTCTGAAATCGAACACGGATATCGGCGCGATGCGCGGGCTCGAAACGATTTTGCAGTTGATAAAATTTTCAAACGACAAATATTACATACCCGCGTTAAAAATTTCGGATTATCCCCGCTTTCCGTGGCGCGGATTAATGATAGACGCCTGCAGGCATTTCGTGCCGTTGGACGTTGTAAAAAGAAACATAGACGGAATGGCGGCAATGAAATTGAACGTGCTTCACTGGCATCTTTCGGAAAACCAGGGTTTCCGCGTCGAGTGCCGGACATTTCCGAAACTTCACGAACTCGGCTCGGACGGGGATTATTACACGCAGGAGCAGGTTAAAGAAATAATTCAATATGCGAACGAACGCGGTATAAGAGTCGTTCCGGAATTTGACATTCCCGGTCATTCGACGGCGTGGTTTGTCGGTTATCCGGAATTCGCGAGCGCGCCGGGACCGTATGAAATCGAAAGGCATTACGGCGTGTTTGACCCGTGTTTCAATCCAACAAAAGAGGAAACGTATGAGTTCTTCGATAAGTTTTTCGGAGAAATGTCGCAGTTGTTCAACGACGAGTACATTCACATCGGCGGCGACGAGAACGAAGGAAAGCACTGGGACGAAAACCCGCAGATACAGGAATTCAAAAAACAAAAAGGCTTTGCTACAAACCACGAACTTCAGGCATACTTTAACAGCCGTATCCAAAAGATACTCGAAAAACACAGGAAGAAAATGATAGGCTGGGACGAAATTCTTTCCGAAGACCTGCCTAAGGACATCGTAATTCATTCGTGGCGCGGAAAGGATGCGATGGTAAAGGCGGCGAAACTCGGATTCGCGTCAATACTTTCGAGCGGTTATTACATAGACCTTTGCCAGAGCGTGTTCGACCATTATTACAACGATCCTCTCCCGAAGGGTCTTCCTTTAACCACGGACGAAGAAAAAATGATTCTCGGAGGTGAAGCGACTATGTGGGCGGAACTTGTGAGCGCGGAAACGGTCGATTCGAGAATCTGGCCGCGCGCCGCTGCGATAGCAGAAGTTTTGTGGTCGGGTATAAAAAGTTTTTCGAATGACAGCCTTGAGAACAAATTCATACTTATCAAAAGACTGGATAACGTTTCGAATGTTTTGGACGAAACGGGACTCAGGCACAAGAGCAACAGGAAACAAATGCTCGAGAGAATTTCCGTAATGCCTGACGCGGTTGAAAAAATTCTAAGTGTCTGGGAGCCGCTTAAATATTATAACAGGCACAAATACACAAAGTACAGTCAGTCAACCCCGCTGAACCGCGCGGTTGACATCGCCGTGCCCGACGCTCCGCTATCTTTTGAGTTCTCATACCTTGTCGGCAGAATAGTAACTGGCAAGGCAAGCAAAGAAGAAATCGAGTCGGGAATAAAAACAATTAAAGAACTTGAAAAAACCTGCGGCGAGTATCTCAGGGAAAAGCAAAATGGAAATATAGAAGAGACCGAAATTCTCGCGGAAAAAACGAAAGGTCTATGTTCTGTTATAAGCGGGCTGTTATACTGCCTTCAGAACAAAACAAGATACGGCGAAGAAAGCGTTAACTTCGATTATTACAGGCAGCCGTCCGCGGAACTCGAACTGACGCTCGTTAATCCCGCGGAAGAATTGTATAAATTCATTGAACGGCGCGGACACATTAAATGAAAAGAATATTTTTAATAATAATGTTATTCTCAAATTTGTGT
>CALGII010000247.1 GCA_937915485.1 uncultured Ignavibacteriota bacterium
GGAAATCAGGTGAGCAAGGAAAAAGAGAAAACGAAAGAGAAAGAGAAAACGAAAGAGAAGAAATCGAACCTGTTTTCGGGCGCGTGGGAAACGGGAGAGTTCGGGACTGTTACGTTTGTGATTTCAGGCAGTTCTGTAATCGGAACGTGCAGCAAAAATCTCGGCGGAATGAAAGGGACGCTGTCGTCAGACGGCACAAAAATAACGGGAACGTGGGCGCGATTCCCCACGTACAGTTCTCCGAACGACGCAGGATTAATTGACATAACCGTATCCGCCGACGGGAAAACATTCACGGGCTTTTTCAGCAAAGGAACCGATTCGAAAGCAAAACTTGACAAGTCGCTGACCGGAAAGAAGAAATGATTGTACGTTTTCGGATAAAAAAATCCCGTTTAAGAAAATAAACGGGATTTTTTTACAATCGAATCAGATTTATACAATAATCAGTTCCGAAGTATTCGCGGGATTATACTTAATGTTAAGTTTATCCCCCGCTCTCGGGACTGCAATTTTTGATACAGCGGTTTCGATTTCAGTCTCGAATTCAGGACCGTACTGCGGCTGAACTTTCAGTTTTAGTTTAACGACGGGGTTATAATTAATCATAGCCCCCGTATCGGCAATTGAGAGCACTTCGGCCGTGCCTCCGAGCCCTGTAGCCATCAACTGGGCTTTTCTTCCGTCGTAATCGGTGTATTGCTTTGCCATATCGAGGCCTTCGTTAGCCTTGTTGACAAAATCCTTTCCCATGAAAGTCTTTGCCATGAACCCCGAGACACCCTTGTTAAGGGCTTTATCGGCTTTATCGAGAGCGTCTTTCGGGTCCTCGTCCTTTTTCTTTCCGAAACCTAGCATTTTGTTCTCCTTTTTTATTTTTCGAAATTGTTTATTGAATATAAGAAAGATAAAATTAAAAAAATACACTCGCGTCGAATCAAACCATAATAAGAAGAAATTTTGAGGTGAAATATATTGTTATCCGTCATATTTTAATAAAAAAACAAGCATGAAAGAAAAAATCAGGGCACTGCTATTGAAGGAAAATTTTGAAATCAAAGAGAACTTTTCCTTTACCGCATATTACTCAGACATCTTCGCATTCCGCAAAGGAAGAAATTTTGTTTTTCCGCAGAGAGATTACATTTTCTTTCACGATATAGACGGAAGGAAAATAGACGCGGGACTCGCCGCAACGCTGCACGAGGAAGCCCGCAAATACGTCAACAGCGGTTACAAGATGCCGAAGGCGTTTAGATTCACGGTGCCGAACATCGCTTCAGTGTTTTATTCAGAAGGAAACATAAGCGGTGAAATGATTGAACTCGCTTCGAAGAACACAAGAAGCGTCATCGGCGGAGAGATACAGCAGATTTTTTTCATCGATACAGGAAGAAAGATTTTTTATT
>CALGII010000248.1 GCA_937915485.1 uncultured Ignavibacteriota bacterium
TCCGAGCATAATATACGGTTTCTGGGGAATTTTTGTTCTGGCTCCTTTCATGCGGTCAACGGTTCAGCCCGCGCTTCAGGAATCGCTCGGATTCCTGCCAATATTCGGTGGTACTGCAGCCGGATTCGGACTCTTAACCGCCGGAATCATTCTTGCAATAATGATAACGCCCATAATTACTGCGATTACAAGGGACGTGCTTAAAGCCATCCCTGTTTCACAGCGCGAAGCCGCTTACGCACTCGGCTCCACGAAATGGGAGGCGATTAAAATGGCTCTGCTTAACGCTAAAAGCGGTATACTCGGAGCAACTGTGCTCGGGCTCGGCAGGGCGGTAGGAGAGACGATGGCGGTAACGATGGTGATTGGAAATAAAGCCCAGATTAAGGAATCATTTTTCGAGCCCGCTTATTCGATGGCGTCCGTAATCGCGAATGAATTCGCGGAAGCGTCCGGAAGCCTTCATATATCGGCTCTGATTGAAGTCGGACTGATTCTGTTCGGTGTCACTTTCATTATAAATTCAATGGCGAGACTTTTAATATACAGTTTCACGAGGAAGACACAGACGAGATGACCGATTATTACAGCAAAATAAGGGATAATTCTTCACGAAGAAAATTCAAGAGCAGATTGATGCTGACTCTGTGCATACTCGCCGCGATGCTCGCGATACTTCCGCTGGTTTATATTTTCTTTTATACAACCATTCAGGGAGCGTCGTCATTAAACCTCGCGTTCTTCACAGAATTGCCGAAACCTGTGGGCGAGACGGGCGGGGGAATGGCGAACGCGATTGTCGGCACACTTATACTCGTCGGTCTCGGTTCCGTTTTCGGAGTCCCGGTAGGAATTTTAGCGGGAATATACGTGACGGAATATTCGAAAAATTTTTTCGCGAATGTTGTAAAATTCGTTACTGACGTATTGAGCGGCATTCCTTCTATAATAATCGGTATATTCGCTTACGGTTTGATAGTTATTCCGATGCAGAGATTCTCTGCGTATGCGGGAGGATTCGCGCTCGGACTACTTATGATACCAACTGTTACGCGGATATCGGAAGAGATGCTTAAACTCGTTCCTCATACAATAAGAGAGGCGGCTCTCGCACTCGGAATACCGAGATGGAAAACTACTTTAAGAATAGTGCTGAGAACCGCTTCCGGTGGAATAGTGACAGGAATTCTGCTCGCCGTCGCGAGAGCGGCAGGGGAAACTGCGCCTCTGCTTTTTACATCATTCGGTAACAGTTTCTGGTCATCGACGCTTGACAGTCCGATGGCATCAATTCCCGTGCAGATATTCAACTACGCGATTTCACCTTACGATGAATGGCACGGCAAAGCCTGGGCAGGAGCGTTCGTCCTGATATCCCTCGTTTTCATAGTAAGTTTATTGGTGAGAATCGCTACAAGAAATAAATATTCACAGAACTGATGACGGATGAAAGCATAAACATAACATCAGTAGAAGAAGTCCTGACCGCAAATGATGCAGCGCTGACGGAAGAGGAAATATACGAGAAATCTAAATTTTCCCTTGAGACAGAGAACCTGTGCGTTTCATTCCACGGACGCGAAGCAATTTCGGATATTAACTCGAAATTCAGGAAGCATTCTATCACTGCGATTATCGGTCCGTCAGGCTGCGGAAAATCGACATTTCTGAGAGCGCTTAATTTCATGCACGACCTGACTCCCGGCGCACTCGTATCGGGCTCGATTAAAATTCACGGTAAGGATATTTCCGAATATGACATGACCGATGTCAGAAGGCGGGTAGGAATGGTATTTCAGAAACCTAATCCCTTCCCGACAATGTCAATCTATGAAAACGTTTCCGCGGGCCTTACGCTTTATAAAAGACATAAAAGAAAAGAACTCGATGAGATTGTCGAACGCGCTCTCGTTCACGCGGGTCTGTGGGAGGAAACAAAAGACAGGCTGAAAGTTTCCGCTATGGCGCTTTCAGGAGGTCAGCAGCAAAGACTTTGCATTGCGAGAACACTTGCCATAAATCCTGAGATTATTCTCTTCGACGAGCCGACATCCGCTCTTGACCCGATTTCAACATCCAGAATCGAAGAGACACTGCATACTTTGAAAAAAGATTATACGATTATTATAGTTACACACAACATGCAGCAGGCTTCGAGATTAAGCGATTACACATCTTTCTTCTTCCTCGGAAAACTTATCGAACACGGAAAAACACGGACGATTTTTACGTCTCCTAAAAATACGCTAACCGAAGAATACATCATCGGAAAGTTCGGCTGATTAGTTTGAAGAAAAACATAGAATTTTAATCCTGAATTTGATATTTTATAGATTACAAATTAACAGGGCGGAACTCTGGAAGAAAACACTAAAATATCGCACAGCGGAACAAAAACGTTGATTTTCCCGTTTGCAGTGATATGTTTTTTCATTATGTCGTTCGCATTCGGTGAAAGTAATTATATTCCTGAAACCAAGATTCCGAAAACGGAGGGATTCTACGAATATAACCGCTTTTCTAAAGGAAATTCTTCTTCGAAGATAAATATACTTTCCGAGGCTGACGTGTCCGTTGGACTCAAAGACACTGTTTATACGGATAAGGATTGCTGGCTCGAACTTCGCATTGACCAGCAAATGCTTTATCAGCACTGGCGTAGCGGAAAAATCGAAAGATACCCAATATCTTCGGGCAATAAGTACCTCGACAGAAGCGTCGAATCACGCCCGGGTTTATTCGCAATATTTCATAAGGAAGAGCATCACGAATCCTCGCAGTATAACAACGCGGATATGTACTATTTTATGCCGTTCAATCAAGGTATCGGTTTCCATTCTCTTAACGGAACAGGATATTACGGAAATCTTGGTGTAAGGCCCTCATCGCACGGATGCATCAGAATGCGGCACGACGAAGTGAAAAAAGTTTTCCGCGATTGTCCGCTAGGTACTCTCGTTCTCGCTCACAGGGGTGAAACCGCAAGGGTAGTGGGATTCGCTCCAGAGGATTTTGAGAAGACTGATTCTCTTTCGAAGGACGAGGCTAAATACCTTCTTGCAGAAAACCTTTACAATATTCTCGAAGGAAATTATTTTGTATCGGACAGAAAGTTCTTTGTGGTTGACCCGAAAGTAATACCCGTTTCGGGTGTTTATATCGGATATGACAGAAAACTTCCGAAAAAACAAAGAATATTCAAGAGCATCTGCATTTTCATGCTGAATCCCGATGTCGTGAGCAATATTAAAACGGGCGAAATCCTCGACAGCATTAAAAGCGCGGAATATACCGCCGATATTTATGTGGACGAGGAAGAAATAACTTCGGACGATGAAAGCGAATTGTCATCGGCTGAGATAATCAAGAAATTTTTTAACAACCCGATTGGAGTGCTGCCGTATTTTCCGCCCAAAAACAATTAATTTACTTGTTTTCGGCATTTTTCGATATATTTTATGATTTATAATGATTATATTTGCAGTACGGGAACAAAATATATTTGAATTAGTAAATAAATTAGATTAAAAAATAATTAAAACCTTTAATACCGGAGGTTAAAATCATGGCAAACGATAATGTAAATAACTTTCAGGAACCACTCGAAACCCGTATGCAATACGGCGCTCCTGAATTAAAAAGGATATACAAGAAGTACGCGTCCAGAGGACTCATTCTTGCAGTTGTAATACATATATTCCTTATCTCCGCTTATGCGGTCTCGATCTATATCGAGAAACTTCAGGAGGAAAGACAACTCCAGATAAAACGTGATATCGAACTAAAAGACATTCAGACACAGGAACAGGAAAGTCAGGAAGAAGATGCTCCTCCTCCTCCGGATGTGCAGGTACAGCAGCCCGAAGCGTTAAAGGACCTGGCGGCTTTGACGCCTGAGCCTGTCGCTAAGGAAAAAGCGGACCTTGAAACTATCAAGAAAGTAGAAGAGACCGAGAAGATAAAAGCCTTCGTGTCGTCTGAAGGAAGTGAAAACGTTGATCCTAACAAGGAAACAGGCAAACTTCAGGTTGACGTGAAGAAGACGGAAGAAAAGCAGGAAAAGGAAGAGAAGAAGGAAAAGAAAGAAGTCACGAAAACTTACCAGCAATTTGAAGTCGATAAGGCTCCTGTTGCGGTGAACCTTTCACAGGTCAGGTCGTCGATGAGATATCCCGAAATTGCGCGTTCAAGCGGAATTGAAGGTAAAGTTACCGTTAAGGTTCTTGTAGGTCCCGACGGGTCTGTAGTTTCTGTTGGCGGTTTCAGCGGTCCGGACGTGTTCAGGGATGAAGTATCTTCAAAGGTGATGAACCTGCAGTTCACTCCCGCGCTTCAGCAGGGTCAGCCCGTAAGGTGCTGGGTCAGCGTACCGTTCAGTTTCACTCTGACGGGTAAGTTCAAAAAAGATACGGAAGAAGACAAGAAAGAAGAGAAGGGAGAAAACTAAGTTCATCGATGAAGATGAATGGTGCTCTTTACATAAATATTTTTACGTCGATAGTCAGCATCGGGATGGGCGTGCTACTGATAGGCGGTATGATTCTGCCCCAGATGCAGCAAGGTACAAGGCTCGTTTTCGGATTGGTTTTTCTCGCTTACGGAATTTACAGACTGCTTGGCGTTCAGGCGAAACTGAAATCGAAGAGACAACAGGAAGAACACGAACGGCTCAAGAAAGCGCAGGAGGAACTTATCAGAAAACTCAAAGACGGGAAATAAATCTAATTTTAAAGGCGGCCGTTGAAAAATTGCCGCCTGTTTTACTTATCGGATTAATGCATAAAATTTCAAAAATATTGCTGCTTCTTTTGATTCTGCCTGTTATCATTTTTTCATCCTGTGATTACAGCCAGATAAAATCGAAAGCCACTATCGGCGACATGTCTTTTATCGCCGACGAAAATCTTGAACCGGTAATGCCCTTTCTCAAGAGCGAGTTTGAAAGGATTAATCCGGAAGCGCACGTGTCGTATACCCTTGCGCCCACGAGGAATACTATCGCGGCCCTGCTTAACAAGGACACGAAACTTATAATGATAAACGGGGACTTCAATCAGGAAGACCAGAATTACATAAAGCAATACAAACTCGAATTCCAGAGGCACGAAGTTGCGATTGACGCCATCGCGTTCATTGTAAATCCGGATAATCCCGTTCTAAGGCTGACTTCAACCGACCTGCAGAATATATTTACCGGAGTTTATACGAACTGGTCGCAGATTAAAGTTCAGGATGCGGAACAGAACGATAAGGTATCGTCGGAAATGCGCGGCAATGATAATAAAATAAAAGTATTCATTCAAAGACCTAATTCATCCACTCATCAGTACGTGAAAGACACGGTGCTCTACGGCAAGGATTACGTCAACACGGCGCAGATTTGCTCTACGAGCGCGCAGATGCTCGAAATGATAAGGACGAACAAGAACGCCATAGGTATTTCGAACCTTTGCTGGCTCTCACAGGGAAATCAGGATTCCCTCGACGCTACGGTGAAGGCGATAAGAATTTCAAGGATATATCCGAACGGAAAGCAGGACGATTTCGCCGAACTTCATCAGGGGCTCGTCGCCACTAAAAAATATCCTTATATTAGAAAAGTAGTTTTATATACATCAATATTAGATATACAACTCGCGACCGGCTGGATATCGTTTTTAAGGAATAAAGACGGTCAGAAGGTGTTTCTCGAAAGGGGAATGGTCCCGATCAGTCAGCCGGTTAAAGTTATACAATTAGAATAATTTAAAATCATACCGATATGTTTAAATTGAAAAATTTAGTTCCGGTCATTTGTTTGCTGTTTGTATTTATTCTGAACGCTACGGCGCAGAATGATTTGCAAAAAGGTAAAGACGCGATAAACAGAGGTGATTATGTTTCCGCGGTGAATTATCTCGAGAACGCCGTGAAATCGAAACAGAATTATGACTCCTACTATTATTATGGTTTTGCACTTTATAAAACAGGCTCACTGGATAAAGCGGAAGATAACCTGAAAAAGGCTCTGAAGGACGACGACGAGGGAGTTGACGCGATGCTTGCACTTGGCAGTATATACGGTGACCAGAAAAAATACGACGAGGCGAATTCCTGGTTCAGGAAAGCGCTTAAAATTGATCCGGAAAACATCAACGCGATGATTGCGCAGGCGAATAATTTTTCCATGCAGGGAAAAATTGACGACGCGATTAAATCACTTACTCTCGCTACGACGATAAGCAAGGAGAATCCGAAGGTTTACATCGGTCTCGGCGACGCGTACAGAATCAGAGGCTCCTATAAACTCGCGGTCGATTATTACAAGAAGGCTATAGCGCTGAAGAAACTTCCGAACGCGTTTACGGGTCTCGGCGATACCTATTACAGGCAGAAAAAATACAACGAAGCGATAGCGGAATATGACAACGCTATACTCGCGGACCCGAATTACGCTGACGCGTATTTCGGCAAAGGAAAAATCCTTTACTTCGGCGGCAGGTACACGGAAGCGGCGGACGCCTTCGTAAAGTACAGCCAGTTAAGGCCGGGCTCGCAGGAAGGAAATTCGTATTACGCGAAAACCCTTTACGCTCAGGGCGTCGACCTCGTTGATAAGAATCAGATAGAACAGGGCAACGAAAAATACAACGAAGCGCTGAAAATGCTCGCGGACGTTCTTAAAAACGACCCTAAGTCAATAGCCGGAAATCTTTATACGGCTTATATCTATACTGAAAAAGCCGATATCGACGAGAATAACAAGACCGATTACCTCAATAAGGCGGTCGAGTTTTTCGGCAAGGTCTCGATTAAGGATTATGAACTCGAGGACCTTCAGAAACTCGCGAAAGTGAATTCGAGCCTGAAGAATTTCGACGATGCGGATAAATATTATGCGATGGCTGTCTCGAAAGACAGTTCGGATTACATAACGCTCTATGAATGGGGTAAATCACAGTACAAGGCGGAAAAATTCGAACCTGCTCTCGAAAAATTCCAGAAGGCAATCGACCTCGGAATGAAAGGAAAACTTCCGTACCTGTTCAGAGGTTTCTGTTATTATTCTATGAAGAAGTACGCCGAAGCGGCTCCTATGTTCCAGGCGGCTATCGACGCTGACCCGAATTATCTCCTCGCGAGAGAGTTCCTTGCGCGCGCTTACAGGTTTGCTTCGATGAACGATGAATCAATCAAAGCATACGAGGAAGTGCTGAAAATGGATCCTGAGAATAAGGAAGCGCAGGATATGATAAAAGCATTAAACGCAAAGAAGAATCAGCAAAATTAAAATTAAGGAAATATTTAAAACTTTTAACTGATTTATGCGATTATATGTTTAATCGCATAAATTTTATACAAAACAATGAGTGAATTAGATAAATACATAGATAAAAATAAGAACAGGTTCCTTGAGGAACTCAAAGAGTTTCTGAGAATACCTTCGGTGAGCAATGAAGAGAAACACGCGGACGATGTTAAAAAGGCTGCGAATTGGCTGCGTGATAAACTCGCAGACGTCGGGATGGAGAATATTAAAATTTATGAAACCGACGGACACCCGATTGTTTATGCGGATCACCTTCACGCGGGAAATAACAAACCCGTTATTCTGGTTTACGGTCATTATGACGTTCAGCCGGTAGATCCTGTTGAATTGTGGAATGCGCCTCCTTTCGAGCCTGTAGTGAAAGACGGAAAGATTTATGCAAGGGGCTCTGCCGACGATAAAGGCCAGATTTATATACACGTAAAAAGTCTTGAAGCCCATCTCAAGACGAATAAGAAACTTCCTGTAAATATTAAGGTAATCTTCGAAGGCGAAGAGGAAATCGGCAGTCCGAATCTCGGGAAGTTCATACTGAACAATAAGGAATTGCTGAAATCTGATTATGTAGTGATTTCGGATACCTCGATGTACGAAAAAGGACTACCTTCAATATGCTATGGTCTAAGAGGTCTTTGTTTCATGCAGGTCGAAGTGACGGGTCCGAACCGCGACCTTCATTCGGGCACCTACGGCGGCGGAGTCGATAATCCGATTAACGCTCTCGCGAAACTGATTAATCAGTTAAAAGATAATGACGGCAAGATTCTGATTGACGGTTTCTATGATGACGTCGTAAAACTCGACAAGAAAGAGCGTGATGAATTTGCAAGGCTTCCGTTCGATGAAAATAAATATATGAAAGAACTTGAAGTTGACGGACTGTTCGGAGAAAAAGGCTATACAACTATCGAGAGGGTTTCTGCAAGACCGACTCTTGACTGTAACGGAATATGGGGCGGATATCAAGGACAGGGCGCGAAGACTGTGCTTCCATCGGTTGCTGGCGCTAAAATCTCTATGCGTCTCGTACCAAACCAGAACCCTGAAAAAATCGCGGAACTTTTCGAAAAATACATAAAGAAAATTGCTCCGAAATCCGTAAAGGTAAAGGTTACTTATCTGCACGGCGGGATGCCTTCAGTTACGGCAATCGACACGCCAGCGATTAAGGCGGCTGTGAAAGCGCTGAAAAACTCTTTCGGCGTAGAGCCCGTGTATTTCAAAGAGGGCGGGTCGATACCAATCGTAAACACTTTCAAGGAAGTTCTCGGCGCCGACGCGATTTTGTTGGGTTTCGGTCTTTCGGACGATAACATTCATTCGCCGAATGAAAAATTCGATCTCGAGAATTTCTATAAAGGTATAAGCACAGTTACAAATTATTACGAAGAATTATCAAAAATTTAATACATAATGGCAAAATCAGTTAAGACAAAAAAATCACATCAGCCTGCGGATAAATTCCATATCTCGCTGACGAAGAAGAACTACGCGATAATCGGAACCGGTATCGCTTTAATAATTCTTGGTTATATCTTTATGTCGGAAAATTCAGTTGACGGATTTATGCCGACTGTTATTGCTCCGATTCTGCTCGTTCTGGGTTATTGCGCCGTAATTCCGTTTGGAATCTTGTACAAAGACAAATCGGAAGCGCAGAACGAAATAGCGGATAAAACTGTTTTAAGTACTGAAAAGGCTAATATTAAGACCAAGTAATTCAGGGAATGCAACGGCTTCGACGGATTGCAAAGATGGTCGAAACAGCATACAGTGTTCCCAGTCCATCACTTTAAAACGGCTGGAAAACAATAAACGCAGAAAATAATTACGCTTTAGCTGCCTAATTAAAGGCAACTCGTTGACGAATTCCGTCTCCTGCCCGGAATCGATCAACGCCGACAGACAGGATAGCAGTGCCGGTTTCCTGTGACAGCATTGTGAAACTTAACGGGATAGGAAAGAAAGGTTTGTTTGTTTAGACTTTCAATCCGAAATTTAAAAACAAACTAAGTATGTAGAAGTTTTGATGGTCTTCTTTTCGGACCCGGGTTCGACTCCCGGCATTTCCACAAATGTTATATCAAACCGCTTATCGCCGCGCAGACTTTACCGGTATCTATGGAAATTTTATTCTCTTCAGTTGATATAAGTACTGCCTTTTTATCAGACAGGGGAGCAAACCTCTTAATGTTCCATTCAACTTTGTGATATACAGCGACAATCGGCACGTTAAAACAGGAAGCGATGTGCACTAAAGATGTATCAGGAGTTATTATCAGGCGCGCATTTCGGACAACTTCAGCCAATTCCAGAATTCCGCCGTCGAAATAATTCAATTTTTGCCCTGTTTTTGATTCAATATTACTAAAAAACTCCCTATCTTTTCCAACAAATTGAAATACAAAATCGAGTTTTCCGCTAAACTCGTTATAAATATTTACCACGTCTTCCGGATTCCAGTTGCGGGTTTCGTCTTTAACAGAAAGATTGAAAAGGACATAATTTTTAGGGTATCCTTTCAATACTTCGCTCGCTTTTTGACTGATTCCGTCCGGAATGAAGATTTCAGGCATTATATTCGTATAATCAATTCCTTCATTTAGAATTTTCAATGGAA
>CALGII010000249.1 GCA_937915485.1 uncultured Ignavibacteriota bacterium
CGGCAACGTCACCGGGGGTTCGAATCCCTCTCTCTCTGCGAGCGGGTTATTGCTTGAGCGATAACCCGTTTTTTGTTGCCTTAAAATTCGGGTTTAAGATGTGTAACGGATTTGGAGTTTCACGTTCCCTCCTCAAGAACGATAAAGTTCTAAAATCAAATTCATGCCGGAAAATAAAAAAGGTTTTTACAGGAGTAAAAACCTTTTTGTTATAATCTGAAAAATTATCTTATGCCATTCTGTATGTAATCGCGTTGATATTCATACCCGCGCCTACCGACGCGAAGACGAGATTGTCGCCGGGATTTATCGTGTGCGTGCTTAATTTTCCTTTAAGAATCAGGTCGAGAAGTATTGGTATCGTAGCCACTGAACTGTTGCCAAGTTTATCTATTATCATCGGCATTATGCCTTCGGGAATTTTAACTTTTTCATATAGCGAGAAAACTCTTTGTAAAATCGCTTCGTCCATTTTTTCGTTCGCCTGATGCAATAGCACCTTGCTAATTTTGTCGAGCGTGAGTTTCGCTTTTTCGATGCACTGCTTTACGAGAAGCGGAACGTTGCTAAGCGCGTATTCATAAAGTTTCCTGCCATTCATCTTGAGGTACAGGTCGGTTCCTTTCTTCCCGGGATTATATGATTGATTCATCCAGAGAAGATGCGCTTCCGTAAACGTATCCGAACGCGTAGCGTGCGACAGTATGCCAATCGGCTCGTCGCTTTTTACCGCCTCAAGAATCACTGCGCCCGCGCCGTCCGAATATATCATGCTGTCCCTGTCGTGAGGATCGGAAACTCTCGAGAGCACTTCGGAGCCTATAACGAGCGCTCGCTTCGCGTCTCCCGATTTCAGGTAGTAATTCGCCTGTATCATGCCCTGAAGCCATCCGGGACAGCCGAATATCAAATCGTATGCGACCGCTTCAGGCTTTTTAATTCCGAGTTTGTTCTTGACTCGCGCCGCGAGCGATGGAACAATATCCGACCGGACGTTGTCAGGTCTCACATCACCGAAGTTATGAGCAACTATGACGTAATCGAGTGTCTCGGGGTCGATGCCCGACGAATCAATTGCGTTTCTTGCTGCAAGATAGGCAATGTCCGATGTGACATATTCCTTATCGAGATAACGCCTCTCGGAAATATTTGTAATTTTCTTGAATTTTTTTATTAGTTCTTCGTTGGGAATTTCGATTACTTTTCCTTCCGAATCATAGAACACGTTATTAAGAAAATCGCTGTTAGCAACAATCTTCTCGGGTATGTAACTTCCGGTTCCTTTTATAACTGAATATAAATTATTATGCATTTAAAATTCGATTGAAATTTATTTTCGCTGGTAAAGATAAATATTTTATAACAGAGTTGCTATTTAATAAGAAATAACAAACATGCAAAAATCACTTGGATTGAACATACAGTTCGAAAATTCATTAATACAAAAACATAGTGCAAACGTTTACATTTGAGAATTTCTACTATAAATAGAAAATTGAGTCTAATCAAAAACAATGAATAATCGTGAAAAATGATGAGAATTAGGTTTTATTGTGGCAGGGATTTTGTATATGGAATGTAAACTATTGGGGAATAGGATTATGAGAATACTGATTACAACAATATTGCTTCTGGTCGCGGGAAGTCTCTTTTCGCAGGAAATAACAAGCGGATCGAATGGAAAGATTGACGATCCTACACTGAAAAAGGCGGAATGTGGATTGGAGCAAAAACAACTCAGCGGAAATCAGGAAAAAATTGGCGCTTTGAGGTTGGTGAATTATGAAACCACCTCCACGGGAGAACTCGTTCTTAAAAATAAAAATACCAAAAAATCAGATAAAAATTCAATCGAAGAGAATTTTGACCGCGCTAATAACATTTGTGTTAACGGCGACTGCGGTTCAAATCTTTGGCTGTGGGGTGCAGTATCGGCGGTTGCAGGGCTTATCTCAGTAGTTTTACTGAAAAGCAAGTAACAACGAAAAAATTAGATGTTTATATCAAAATGAGATTTGATTATCAGAATGAGAAAAGAATGTTTTGTTTCTACTCAAAAAACGCTTTATTCGGCATTTTTCTTTGGTACAAAAATTGAAAATTAATTTATTAACCAAAACTATAATTATGAAATACTTAATAACTTTATTTGTATGTTTCGCGTTTATCGCAAGCGCAAGCGCGCAGATAACAGCGGGTAAAGACGACAAAGCCGCGGGCGCTACGATTGGAAAAATTAAAGGATATTCGTACGGTATTACATACACGATTAAGGACGGTAAGGTTCTTGATCAGGAATCCGACAAATACCTGTCTGATATCTTTAATTCTGTTCCGCGTGTGAAGGCTGAAAAGCAAAGCAATCCTTGCGAGTACGTAAATGACTGCGGTTTGCTTTACTGTTATGAGGTAACATACACGATTAAAAACGGCATAGTTCAGAATTACTGATACGGTTAGAGGACGTTTCGGTATTTCATAATATTGGTTGCATTGAAGCGTCTCGTATTAGTTTGATGATTAATATTTAAAATTTTTCTCAATTTGTTAAAGTTTTTTTAAATTGAGAAAAATTTTTC
>CALGII010000250.1 GCA_937915485.1 uncultured Ignavibacteriota bacterium
AAATAAACAAATGTTTTTATTTAATTTCTAACGGGACACTACTGATTTAAAATTTCTAATTTAAAATTGCTCTTATAACTATTCCGAGAACCGCTCCCGCGATTATCACGTAATATGGTTTTATTTTCGTAAAAGACAAAACAACCAGCCCCGCGGCGAACATCCCGAAGGTAACGTAATCAATCATCGCGTCCTTCGACAGAAAATACCCAGTCGTTATAATCGCACCAATCGCCGCCGCGTTCGCTCCTTTGATTGCGGACTTCAGTATGAAATTGTCCTTAACTTTTCCGATAACTCTCGTGAGCAGGGAAACGAATATGAAAGTCGGAAGAAATATCGACACCGTCGATAATACCGAACCCGGTATTCCGTCCAGCATGTAGCCGATGAATGTAGAGGTTATGACGACGGGACCCGGCGTTATCTGACCGAACGCGATACCGTCGAGAAACTCTTTCGCCGTAAGCCAGTGAAGATTTTCAACCACGTCCTGCCTCAAAACGCCGATAATCACGAAACCGCTTCCGTAAGTCAATGCTCCCGCTTTCATGAACACGTACAAAATATCGAGCGTTTTCGAACCCGCGTACACGAGAATGCCCGTCACAACCGCTTTCCCGCCCGTGTACAACGAAAGAAATATTTTCGATATGAAAGCGAATGAAATTACCGCGATTGATTTCAGGCTCTGACCGCTTTCCTTCTTGTCTTTCAGGGAATAATATATCACCGCGATTAATGCCGAGCCGAATATCAGAAACAAAATGTGAACCTTGAACAATATCGAAACCGCGATTGCCGCGAAGAAGAGCGCGTACTGAAAAACATCCTTCGTGAACACCGACCTGCTCAGGTTGAAACCCGAATGAAATATTATCGCGATTATAACGGGACTGATTCCGTACAACCCGTAAACAATGTAGTTTATGTCCCTGTACTCTTTGTAAAAAACCGAGAACAGAAGCACGATTAGAAATGACGGAAGCACGAGCCCTATGCCCGCAAGCACGGCTGCCGTGAATCCTTTCTTAAAATAACCGAAGTAAAGCGCCACCTGAAACGCGAGCGGACCGGGAGCAATCTGCGAGTAACCGAAATAATCGCGGAACTCTTCGAGAGTCATCCACTTCTTCTTGTAAACAAGGTCCTGCCTGATGTGGTTTATAATTGCGAGCGGACCGCCGAAACCCGCTATTCCGAGGTATAGAAAGTATCTGAAGATATCAAAATTTGTCATTAGACAAATTTGTTAATCTCCAATGCAATTTCAATATCTTTATCGGTAATACCTCCCGCGGAGTGCGTTGAGAAAGAGACTTCAAGTTCCGAATATTTCATAAGCATGTAATCGGGATGATGGTCGAACTGCTGGCATATCGCGCTTATTACTGTAACCAGTCCCGCCGTCTGCGGAAATCCCTTCGTCTTGAAAACTTTCTTGATTGAATTCCCGTCGACAAACCAGCCGTTCGCTTCCTTGATTCTCTGAAGCAGTAAATCGGGATTTAATTTTTCCATAATTTTTAAAGCGAGAAACCCGCCTCGCCGTCAAAGTTGTAAAGATTTTGAGTCTGTATGAAATCGAATCCGTGCTCGCGAATCTTTTCAAGCAGTTGAATTATATTCGAATGCGTTATTGTCATACCCTTCTGCGGATTCATGAATCTGCATCTCCACTGGTCGGAATTTATTATGTCGGGCGAGCCTTCGGGAAACACCGTTACTCCCCTGTTGCTTATGCGAAGCAGTTCAAGGTTTTCAGCCTTTATCTTGCTGATTATATTTCCGAGGTCGTTCGCCGAGCCGCTTTCCCAGTCTATGAACACGTCAACGCCGATAAGTTCCTTCGTGATTTTAGATTCCTTTTTACCGCTTAAGCCCGAAGCCTGATGACCGGACTTCGAAGAGTATTCGACCGCCTTAAACGTTGACGGTTTCTGTCCGAGTCTCTTCACTACTTCATCGGCAAACTCCTTCGTTCCGACAGGGTCTATGTGGTGCATTACGTCCTTGATGTCGTATGTGTGTATTCCGTCCTCGAGGGTCTTCAGCCACGCATTGTGCACCTTCGACGCAATGTCCGGCTGTCCTATGTGCACGAGCATCATCACCGCGCCGAGCAGAAGCCCCGACGGATTCGCGGAATTCTGTCCCGCCCTTCTCGGAGCCGAGCCGTGTATCGCCTCGAACATCGCGAACTCCGCGCCGATATTCGCCGAACCCGCAAGCCCGACCGAGCCTGTCATCTGAGCCGTCACGTCCGAAAGTATGTCTCCGTAAAGATTTTCCATCACGAGCACGTCGAACTGTTCCGGAGCGGTCGCCAACTTCGCCGCGCCGATATCGACTATCCAGACTTCCTTCTCGAGTTCGGGATATTCTTCGCCGACCTCGTTGAAGATTTTATGAAACATCCCGTCCGTTATCTTCATAATATTGTCTTTCACGAAACACGTAACTTTCTTCCTGTTGTTCCTGACCGCGTATTCGAACGCGTATTTAATAATTCTTTCCGAACCGGGTTTCGAAATAAGTTTCACGCCCTGCGTTACCTGCCGCGTCTGCCTGTATTCGATTCCCGCGTAAAGGTCCTCTTCGTTTTCCCTGATTATAACTACATCCATAACGGGGTGCTTCGTCTGTATGAACGGATGGTACGACACGCACGGTCTCACGTTCGCGTAAAGGCCAAACATCTTCCTCGTCGTAACGTTCAGGCTCTTGTAACCGCCGCCCTGAGGAGTCGTAATCGGCGCCTTCAGAAATACCTTCGTCCTTCTCAGTGATTCCCACGACGAAGGGGCAATGCCCGTATCGTTTCCGCTGAGGTAAACTTTTTCGCCGACTTCAATTTCTTCTATATCAATCCTCGCGCCCGCCGCTTTTATAATTTTAAGCGTCGCGTCCATAATTTCGGGACCGATGCCGTCTCCGTAAGCAACCGTTATCGGTGTGTTCTCTGACATTTTATTGACCTTTCAAGTATAATTAAATTTTTATATTCGGTTTGAGATAAATACAATTTCCGCCGTTATAAGTATAAAAACCATAAACGCCCCAATTAAGTTCTGATTAGACAAGGATTTATGGAAGAAAATAAAACAGTGTTACCTGATATATCCGGGACTCTCTTTCAGTATATTCGATCTTCGTAGACTGTTATATTAAAAACTACCATTATTGCAGTACGCAGATTAAAAAATTCTCTTATTAAATATTTTTGCTTAATTGCAGAACTTTCTATCCCTATTCCTTCTCTTTCTCCTTAATATTTTTTTCGAGAGTGTTCAGGATTCTGTTCAGGCTGTCAAGACGGT
>CALGII010000251.1 GCA_937915485.1 uncultured Ignavibacteriota bacterium
ATATTCTATATAATTTTGTAACATTAATAAAAGGTACTGTTTTATTTTTTATGTTACTAACATCACCTCATTCAAATAAAAAAACTTTTTTAAACCCAATCTACAACTATTTAATTTAAAGAAAGGAAATTTTCTATGTCATTTGCTCAGGAAATACTTGCAAAGGTTAAACAGAAAGATGCTGGACAACCGGAATTTATACAGGCTGTAACCGAAGTTGTCGAATCACTGGAATTAGTGCTTCAGAAAAGACCTGAATACATCAAGCACAAAATCATCGAAAGAATCATTGAACCTGAAAGAGTAATATTGTTCAGAGTTCCCTGGATGGACGATCAGGGCAACGTTCAGGTTAACCGCGGTTTCAGGATTGAAATGAACTCCGCAATTGGTCCTTACAAAGGCGGTCTCAGATTCCACCCGTCAGTGAACCTCGGCATCCTTAAATTCCTCGCATTCGAACAGGTGTTCAAGAACAGCCTCACAACCCTCCCGATGGGCGGCGGTAAGGGCGGTTCGGACTTCGATCCCAAGGGAAAGAGCGATAACGAAGTTATGAGATTCTGCCAGTCGTTCATGAGCGAACTTTTCAGACACATCGGCGCGAACACGGACGTACCCGCGGGCGACATCGGCGTGGGCGGAAGAGAAATCGGTTTCTTATTCGGTCAGTACAAGAAATTACGCAATGAATTCGTCGGCGTTCTTACCGGAAAAGGTTTGAACTGGGGCGGCTCGTTAATAAGACCCGAAGCCACAGGTTACGGCGCGGTTTATTTCGCGGCTGAAATGCTCGCGACAAGAAATGAAACTCTCGAAGGCAAGACCTGCCTCGTATCCGGAAGCGGAAACGTCGCGCAGTACGCGATTGAAAAAATTCTTGACCTCGGCGGAAAACCCGTTACCTGCTCAGACTCAGCGGGCTACATCTATGACGAAGCCGGTATCGACAGGGAAAAACTCGCTTACCTTATGGACCTTAAGAACGTCAAGAGAGGCAGAATAAAAGAATACGCGGATAAGTTCAAATCTGCGGTTTATACAGCGGTAGATCCGAAACTCGACTACAATCCTCTCTGGAATCACAAAGCGAATTGCGCGTTCCCGTCAGCGACACAGAACGAAATCAACGGAAAAGACGCGGCGAACCTACTCAAGAATAAAGTATATGTCGTATCCGAAGGCGCGAACATGCCGACCTCAATCGAAGGCGTCAATCAGTTCATCGACGCGAAGATTCTCTACGGTCCGGGCAAGGCTGCAAACGCTGGCGGCGTAGCGACATCAGGTCTCGAAATGTCTCAGAACTCTCTGAGATACGGCTGGTCAAGAGAAGAAGTCGACGCGAAACTTCTCGGTATAATGAAGAGCATTCATAAAGCGGCATTCGAAACAGCGAAAGCATTCGGCACACCGGGCAACCTCGTCAACGGAGCCAACATCGCAGGATTCCTGAAAGTCGCCGATTCAATGATGGATCAGGGTCTCGTGTAATAATTGAGATTTATAGTTCAGATATAATGACGGCCGTCTGTTGACGGCCGTTTTATTTTTTACCAGCCGATTTGATGCCGCATCGCCACGGCGACCCTTCGGCCCTACTGGGCTTTTCGAGTGTATTCACAATATAGAATTTGAAGACGGTTTTAGTAGTACCCACACTTATAACGAGAAAATACAAATGTTGATTGCTAATCGTTCACTGCTAATTGTTCATTGTTCATTGCTCTATGTTCATTGTTATTTGCTAATCGTTAATTGCTAATAGTTCATTGCTCTATGTTCATTGTTCATCGTTCACTGCTAATTGTTCATTGTTAATTGTTACTTACGGACAAAAACGATATTTTTGTGTTATGAAAACTATGTCACCCTCTTGCATCGATAATACGTCAATTGAAACCGGATACATCCGGAAATTCCAGCGCTTTCAGGATTTAATGCAGATAAAAATCAAGGAGATACTCCTGGTCTCGAGTATTTACGACCTGTATCTTTTCGAAGAGGACGGAAGACTTTATGAACTAATACGCAACGAATATCAGGACCTCGAACTAAGCCAGTCGCCCGACATAATTCGCGTCTCAAGCGTGAAGGAAGCGAACACGGTGCTTAACGGTAAAAGGAAAATTGACCTCGTTATCACGACGCTTCACATCGAGGATTCGAATCCGGTAAAGTTCGCCGAAAGCGTAAAGAAGACTCACCCCGACATACCCGTCGTGATGCTGTCATTCGACTCAAGGGAATTGCATAACCTGATTCTTCGCAGGGACATTTCGGTCTTTGACAAGACATTCATCTGGTCAGGCGATTATAAACTCATAATCGGAATAATTAAATATCTCGAAGACAAGTACAATGTCGAGCACGACACCGCGACTGTCGGCGTGCAGTCCATCATTGTAATTGAAGACAATATCAGAAGTTACTCGTCGTTCCTTCCCGTTATATACACGGAACTGATTCGACAGTCGAAGCGCGTAATCTCGGAAGGAATAAATCTTTCAAACAAGTTCCTCCGAATGCGGGCAAGACCTAAAATCCTGCTTTGCGGAAATTACGAAGAGGCGCAGAGATATCTGAAGAAATATCAGGAGTTCGTGCTCGGCGTGATTTCCGACGTTGAGTTTCCCAGAAACGGCGTGCCCGACAATAAAGCGGGAATAAGGTTTGCGAAGGAAGTCAGGAAAAGATATTCCGACATCCCCGTTCTTCTTCAGTCGTCGGACGAATCTAACCGCGAGCAGGCGGAAAAACTCGGCTGCAGTTTCATAAGGAAAGGTTCAGTGATGATGAATCAGGAACTCGCGCATTTCATGACTGATAATCTAGGCTTCGGTGATTTCATATTCAGAACACCCGACGGCAAGACTATCGCTCAAGCGGAAAACCTGCTCGACTTCGAGGAAAAACTGAACGAGGTGCCCGCGAGTTCGATTAAATACCACGGCGAAAGGAACCACTTCTCGAACTGGCTAAAGGCAAGAACCGAGTTCTGGCTCGCCGACAGACTTAGACCGACGAAGGTATCGGAATTCGAGTCAATTGAAAAAATACGGCTTCATCTGCTCAACGCGCTGAAGACATACAGGAAAATAATTCAGAAAGGCATTGTCGAAGACTTTAATCCCGATACTTTCGACACTTCTTATTCTTTCGCGCGCGTCGGCGGCGGCTCGCTCGGCGGCAAGGCAAGAGGTCTGAGTTTCCTGAATTTCCTCATAAGCAGTTACGGGCTTGGCGACAAGTTCGAAGGAATAACCATAGACGTGCCTCCGGGAATCGTTATCGGAACGGACGTGTTCGACGATTTCATCAAGTATAATAATCTCGGGGAGTTTGTTTACGAATGCGAAGACGACGCGCTGCTGAGAAAAAGATTCCTCGATGCGAAATTCTTTCCCGAAGAAATTCGCGAAGCATTGAGGAGTTTCCTCCAGTTGATAGACGTTCCGCTTTCCGTACGCTCGTCAAGCCTGATGGAGGATTCGCAATACCATCCGTTCGCTGGAGTATATGACACGTATATGATTCCGAATAACGAGTCCAACATTGTCGAGAGGCTGGAAAACCTGCTCAGCACCATTAGACTTGTCTTCGCATCGACTTATTATAACGCCTCGAAGGAATACTTTAAAATGACATCGCACAGCATCGAAGAGGAAAAGATGGCGGTGATTATTCAGAAAATGGTCGGAGAAAAACACTCGATCCGTTTTTATCCAGATATTTCAGGCGTAGCGAAATCTTATAATTTCTACCCCATTCATCCGCAGACTACTAAAGACGGCATCGTGTCGGTAGCGCTCGGACTCGGTAAAACTATCGTCGAAGGTGGAAATACCGTTAAGTTCTCGCCGAAATATCCCGAGCATCTGATACAGTTTTATTCCACGAAGTCTTTTCTTAATAACAACCAGACGAATTTCTTCGCGCTCGACCTCAATACGAAAACAGAAGATAATCCTCTTGACTGCATTATTCAGGACCTTTTCACCAAATCATACACACTAAAGGATTCCGAGGATGACGGAACGCTCGATATGCTGGGCTCGACATACTCAAGAGAGAACGACATAATATATGACGGCATTTCGAGACCGGGAATCAGAATGGTGACATTTTCACCAATACTAAAATATAAGACGTTCCCTCTGCCTGATATCGTTGAAACACTGCTTGAACTCGGAAGCAAGGGAATGGGCTCCGCTGTTGAGATTGAGTTCGCGGTAAACCTGAAAAGACCGGATAAGGAATTCGGCGTGCTTCAAATGAGACCGCTCGTCATTAATGAGGAAATTGAAAACATAAACATACATTCCTATTCGAAATCAGAATTAATATGCAAGTCTAACGAAGTTCTCGGAAGCGGTATAAATAGCGAAATAACAGATATTTTGTACGTTGATTTCGAGAAATTTGACAGAAGCAAAACCAAGGAAATTGCCTCTGAGGTCAAGCAGTATAACCTGAATTTAACCGATAAGAAACTCCCCTATTTGCTGATTGGTTACGGACGCTGGGGCACTCTCGACCCGTGGCTGGGAATTCCCGTCATCTGGTCGGATATTTCAGGCGCTAAAGCGATAATCGAAGCCGATATGAAAGACCTGGTCGTCGAACCGTCGCAGGGCTCTCACTTTTTCCAGAACCTGACCTCATTCTCCGTCAGTTATTTTACCGTTCGGAACGACTCGAAACACGCCTACATAGACTGGAGATGGCTCGATTCACAGAATGTTAATGACGGCATGTGCTTTGTGAAACATATAAGACTCCCGAAACCTCTTCAAATCATAGTCAACCCCCATAAAAAATTAGGGGTAATTTTAAAGCCCTGAGAAGGGAAAAACTTCAAAATTTTTCGTAAATCGGCGATAATTTCGCTTATACTGTTGTTTTAACAATATATTATTAGACGGCCAATTTACGAGTTTTTTTTTGTCATCGGCCGGTTTTTCACAATCGCACTTCATACCGGGAATTTTTTTTGTAAATGACCCTCAGGTTGATTATTTGGATATTATATTGTTTTTTCAATACTTATGGTAAGCACTGAAGTATGGGGTAAAATACGAATCACGGGCAATACTGTTTAGGAATTGACAATAAAATCGGTTATTCATATATTGCTTGCTTATAAAACGTTATAGGTAATAATTCATATAATATTTACCTGTTCTTTGAAATAAGAGAATCGCTCACTGATAGAATAAAAAAAAATTGAAGCGAAGAGTTTTTTGAATAAATAAACAGGAGATGTAATTTGTTAAAATTCCTTAGTGCGGTGTTACTCGCATTAATTTTTATTGTTCCATTCAGCGGACGAGATACTGTTGTCTTGGCACAGACCTCTGGCAGTTACTCTGAATATACGGAAGAAGGTATGGCTTCCTGGTACGGCCCCGGTTTTCACGGCAGAAAAACCGCGAACGGCGAAAGGTTCAACACAAATGATTTAACAGCGGCACATAAATCATTGCCTTTCAATACTTTATTGAGGGTCACCAATCTTGAAAACGGAAGATATACCATCGTAAGGGTGAATGACAGGGGCCCGTATGCAAGAGGTAGGATAATAGACCTCTCTTACGCGGCAAAAACTGAAATAGGTATGGGCGGATTGGCTAAGGTTAAGATTGAAATTGTAAATGCTAACGAAGAAGAAGAAACATCCGAAGATATCTCACTACTTACTCTTTTTGAAGATGCTGTTTCCAAGAACTCAAGGGTATTCATCGAATACAACGATCCTACGGGCAATTTAAACAGCCTGAAGAACAGTCCCGGTGATGAATTCCGCAGAGTCCTGAACTCCTTCAAGAAGGTAAAGGTCATAGTTGATAACAATAACAGTATCTTGAACAGCATCGCAGGTTCGTCTTTGAATGACAACCGGCTGCATTACCTGGATATATCCGACAAGTTAAACACTTTTAACGGTTATTCTATTGAGGTTGATGAATTCGGAAATGAATCCGACGCTGTTAGACTGATGGACAAACTCGAATCACAGTTCAACGACGTAATCCTGGTTGAGATTGTAAATGGTGATTCGATCAACTTTAAAGTTTTCGTAGGCTACTACGATGATGAAGATGGAGCAACGAAAGACGCTATGACAATTAAGGAAATGAATTTGAAAGCGAAGATTATTAAGATTTTAAGTTGAGTAAAAAAAGCCGTTCCGGTGCCCGGAGCGGCTTTTTTTTATGCCTCTTCCATTAATCTCTTTCATGAGAAAATGCACTATCCGTCAATATCACGCATTATTAGTCACTTTTCATCATAAAATTCTCTCGTTTTCCTCATTTTTCCCTTGACAAACCAAATCGTTCATATTATTTTAGCACTGTACGTTAGCGAGTGCTAACAGATAGCAAATGTAAACAACTAAATCTCAAAAAATATACGAAAGGAAAATTTATGGCAAAATTAAAAATTCAGCCGCTTGCAGACAGAGTGCTTGTTAAGCCCTCCAAGGCAGAAGAAAAAACCGCTTCGGGCATCATTATTCCCGACACGGCAAAAGAAAAACCGATGCAGGGAGAAATACTCGCGGTAGGCAAAGGCCGCATAGCAGATGACGGCAAGGTATCCCCTCTCGAACTTAAAGTCGGAGACAAAGTACTGTACGGTAAATATTCGGGAACCGAAGTTACTATTGACGGAGAAGAATATCTTATAATGAGAGAATCAGATGTTTACGCAATCATCTAAACAAGAATTTTAAAAAGAAAAATTAAAATAAATTATGGCAGCAAAAATAATAACATTCGATACCGAAGCAAGATCAGCCCTTCTTAAAGGCGTTGACAAACTTGCAAACGCGGTAAAGGTAACACTCGGTCCCAAGGGACGCAATGTAATCATAGACAAGAAATTCGGCGCGCCTAACGTCACGAAGGACGGCGTCACTGTTGCAAAAGAAATTGAACTCGAGGACCCCATTGAAAACATGGGCGCTCAGATGGTAAAGGAAGTCGCGTCAAAGACATCAGACGTGGCGGGCGACGGCACGACTACGGCGACTGTTCTCGCGCAGGCAATCTTCAGAGAAGGTCTTAAGAACGTTACCGGCGGCGCGAATCCCATGGACCTCAAAAGAGGAATCGACATGTCAGTCGAAACTCTTATAAAAGGACTCAGGGAATTATCACAGCCGATTAAGGAGAGCAAGGAAATTGCTCAGGTCGGTTCGATATCCGCTAACAACGACGCCTCTATCGGCTCGCTCATAGCGGAAGCGATGGACAAAGTCGGAAAAGACGGCGTAATAACCGTAGAAGAGGCAAAAGGCACGGACACGACGCTTGACGTAGTCGAAGGAATGCAGTTCGACAGAGGATACCTCTCGCCGTATTTCGTCACGAACGCGGATTCAATGGAAGCGGAACTCGAAGACCCGATGATTCTGATTCACGACAAGAAGATTTCGACAATGAAGGACCTTCTTCCGATACTCGAGAAAGTAGCGCAGCAAGGAAGAAGCATGCTAATAATCTCCGAAGATCTCGAAGGCGAAGCCCTCGCGACTCTCGTCGTAAACAAATTGCGCGGCACTCTCAAGATTGCTGCGGTTAAGGCTCCGGGATTCGGCGACAGAAGAAAGGCAATGCTCGAGGACATCGCGATACTTACGGGCGGCACTGTGATTTCTGAAGAACAGGGTTACAAACTCGAAAACGCGACTGTCGCTTACCTCGGCACAGCGAAGAGAGTCGTCATCGACAAGGACAACACAACAATCGTCGAAGGCGCGGGCAAGAATGCTGACATTAAGAAAAGAATTAACGAAATAAAAGCGCAGATTGAAAAGACAACATCGGATTATGACAAGGAAAAACTTCAGGAAAGACTCGCGAAACTTTCAGGCGGCGTTGCGGTGCTTAAAATCGGAGCGGCGACGGAAGTCGAAATGAAGGAAAAGAAAGCAAGAGTCGAAGACGCGTTGCACGCGACAAGAGCGGCTGTCGAGGAAGGTATAGTACCGGGCGGCGGCGTGGCGCTTCTCCGCGTTTCGAATAAACTCGATTCCTTAAAGAACGACAATCAGGATATAATGCTCGGCGTAAAGATAATAAAGAGAGCAATCGAAGAACCGATTAGGCAGATTGTCAAGAACGCGGGCGAAGAAGGCTCGGTCATACTGAATAAGGTGAAAGACGGAAAAGCAGGATACGGTTACAATGCGGCAACGGAAGTTTACGAAGACCTCATAAAAGCCGGCGTCATAGACCCGACTAAGGTTACAAGAGTCGCGCTCGAGAACGCTGCTTCGGTGGCTTCACTGCTCCTGATGACGGAAACAACAATCTGCGAAAAACCTGAAAAGGAAAAAGCGCCGATGATGCCTCCGGGCGGAATGGGCGATATGGGCGGAATGTACTAAAGAGCAATTTCAAATTTTGAATTTTAAATTAGCGATTTAGCACGCGAGTTTCCGCAGTTCATAATTATTGAAGTAATGTTCTAAATTGCGGTAAACCGGATGGTAATACAAAGTGAGAGAAGAAAGAAGCAAAAAGAAACGATGGAGTCAGTCGGATTATATGTTTAGTCTTCGATACGACGTTTAGCAACGCTAAAATGATTCGACACTTATAAGACAAAACTCCCTTCGAAAGAAGGGAGTTTTTTTATTC
>CALGII010000252.1 GCA_937915485.1 uncultured Ignavibacteriota bacterium
CGATTACGGACTGAAAAAAATGGACACGCTTGCATCATCGGGCAAACCGTTTCTTTCGGTGCTGCTGACCGTTTCCACGCACGAAGCCCTGAAACCGCCTTCGGACGCGGGATTTAAGCCTGATGCCGAGAATGATTACGATAAACTTTTCCAGTATACCGATTGGGCGTTATCGGAGTTCTTCAAAAATGCGCAAAAAACAGACTGGTTCAAAAACACGATATTCGTCATAGTTGGCGATCACGGACAGAATTTCGACCCGACATACGAGATATCCCTTTCATATCATCACGTGCCAATGATTTATTATTCTCCGGCAATCATAAAGCCGCAATCGTATTCGAAGATGGGAACGCAGATGGATTTGTTCCCTACACTGATGGGATTCATTTCGATGCCGTACGTGAACAACACACTTGGAATTGACCTGACGAAAGAGAGCAGGCCGTTTTCTTTCTTTGCCGCGGATACGAAGATAGGATGCATTAATGAGGACTACTTTCTGCTCATAAGAAGCAACGGTCCCGAATCCCTTTACAAATACAGAAAGAGGGACGTTTCGAATTACCTGAGTGAAAATACCCCGCTTGCGGATTCAATGAGGACATACGTTTACTCGATGCTTCAAACGTATTCATACATGGCAGTGCACAAATATCTGCCGCTGCCGCGGAAATAATTACCCTTGTCCGCTCAAATACCCTGTGTACTGCCGTTTACGCCTGCTTGACTTCCTTCTTGCCGAATATGAGTCCGATTATTATGCACGCGATAAGGATTCTGAATCCCATACCCACGCCGTCAAGAATGACGCCGTAATACCTCACGAGGTAATTCGCCCACATGAAGAAAACATAAGGAACGGAAAGCAGCAAACCCATCAGAATGCCGAAGGTGAATCCTTCCTTGAACGGGGATACGCCCTTGTAATGCATTTTGTACACGAGGCTCAGGAAAAATCCCTGAAACAGGGTGCCGACAATATTTGCCCATAACTTAGGGTCGCTTTCCCCGCGCATTATGTGAACAAAACTACTCATGTGACCTGTCGCGAATACGACCGAATAAAACAGAAAAGCAAGAAGCAGTAAAACGATGGCGGAAACGATAGTTGAAATTACAAGCTTCATAAAACTTTTTATTTAGTTAATAAAAGTTATTTACGCTTGAAACCAAAAACTAATTTTAACTAAAAAATAATTCATTAAAAAGTATATTTTTCGTAATATCGAATTTAAGTAATTAAAAGCAGGCGGGTTAAATCAAATTCCTACACGCTTTTTCATGTTTTTGAGATTCCATAAGCGTTATTATTGTTTTGAATATTGAATTATAATATAATGGACACAGAATTATTATCAAGGATTCAGTTCGCTTTCACGATCGCGTTTCATTACATATACCCCCCGCTCAGCATAGGTCTGGGCGTGCTTCTCGTGGTGATGGAAGGGATGTACATCAAAACGAAGCAGAAGATTTACGAGAACATAACGCGGTTCTGGATAAAGATATTCTCACTTATTTTCGCGATGGGAGTAGCGACGGGCATAGTTATGGAATTCGAGTTCGGGACGAACTGGGCTACTTATTCCCGTTTCGTGGGCGACGTGTTCGGAAGCGCGCTCGCGGCGGAGGGGGTGTTCGCATTCTTTCTCGAATCGGGTTTTCTCGCGATACTGGTTTTCGGATGGAAGCGGGTGTCGCCGAAAATGCACTTCTTCTCGACTATAATGGTTTCATTCGGCTCGATGCTAAGCGCCGTATGGATTGTAGTCGCGAATTCATGGCAGCAAACTCCTGCGGGATATCATTTGCAGAATAACAACGGCGTGATGCGCGCGGAAATCACGGACTTCTGGGCGATGGTATTCAATCCTTCTTCTGTTGACAGGCTGCTGCACACGCTTTCAGGAGCGTGGCTCGCGGGAGCATTTCTTGTTTTAAGCGTATCTGCTTTTTACATACTCAAGAACAGGCACGTCGATTTCGGAAAGAAGTCGATGAAAATCGCCTTGTCGCTCGCGGTGTTCGCGTCGCTGTTTCAGTTGTTTACCGGGCATCAGAGCGCAGTTGGTATAAGCAAAACCCAGCCGGTAAAACTTGCCGCTTTTGAGGGGCATTACGAAACGAAATCCGCTCCGCTATACTTATTCGGATGGGTGAACGACAGCGAGCAGAAAGTGAATTTCGGAATCGCAATTCCCGGAATGCTCAGTTATCTCGTTTACGGTGATGTACAGACTCCGCTTAAAGGTCTTAACGAGTTTAAGCCGGAGGACCGTCCGCCGGTAAACATTGTTTTTCAGTCGTATCATTTAATGGTTGCAATAGGAATGACTTTAATCGGGCTAAGTTTTCTTTCGTTAGCGCTTCTTAGAAAGGAGCGGCTTTTCAAATCGAAACTAATGATGAAGATACTTGTAGTATCTGTTTTACTGCCGCAGGCAGCGAACCAGTTAGGATGGATATCGGCGGAAGTCGGAAGACAGCCCTGGATAGTTTACAACCTGCTTCGGACTAAAGACGCTTTTTCAAAATCGGTAACATCGGGCGGGGTGTTGTTCTCATTGATATTATTCACGATTATTTATGCTCTGCTCTTCGTGCTTTTTCTTTTTCTGCTTGACAGGAAAATCAAGCACGGTCCTGAAGAGTCATCGGACAGTGATTCGGTTTATTCCGAGCAGAGAATAATTTTTGAAAAAAACAAATAACAGGTATGGAATTGAATATAATCTGGTTCGGACTTATCGGAGTGCTTCTGACGGGATACGCGATACTTGACGGATTCGATCTTGGAGTCGGGGCGCTGCATCTGCTGACGAAGACGGACGAAGAGCGGCGCATAACGCTTAATTCAATCGGACCGGTCTGGGACGGAAACGAAGTCTGGCTTGTAACAGGCGGCGGGGCGCTCTTCGCGGCGTTTCCCGACGTTTACGCGACGGTATTTTCGGGTTTTTATACCGCATTCATGCTTTTGCTTTTCGTGCTTATATTCAGGGCAGTCGCGATTGAGTTCAGGAGCAAGCAGGAAAGTCCCCGCTGGCGTTCGGCGTGGGACAAGGCATTCAGCGTTTCAAGTATTATTATCGCTTTGCTGATGGGGACTGCGCTGGGAAATATAATTGCCGGTATTCCCCTTGGCCAAGATAAGGAATTCGCCGGCACTTTCATCGGACTTCTCAATCCATATTCACTTCTAATCGGAATCACGACTGTCGCGCTCTTCATGATGCACGGAGCGATATACCTTGTAATGAAAACGGAAGGCGCGCTTCAGGAACAGGCCCGTTCGTGGGTAAACAACACGATTATATTTTTTGTGATTTGTTTCGTAACGGCGACGATGACGACACTGATTTATTATCCTTCGATGGCAGCGCATTTCAAGGAATATCCGTATTTGTTTTTAATAGCAATACTGAACATGTTAGCGATTGCGAACATACCGAGGGAAATCCACAAGGGCAGGGAGTTCAGGGCGTTTTTATCATCCGCGTCAAGCATCGCGCTGCTTCTTGTATTGTTCGCAATAGGCATATTTCCGAACATAGTAGCGTCGGTACCGAATCCCGAAAACAGCCTTACGGTGTATAACGCCGCGTCTTCGCAGAAGACACTGATGGTAATGCTTATAATCGCAATAATCGGAATGCCTTTTGTTGTCGCATACACGTACATCATACATAAAGTGTACAAGGGAAAAGTGAAACTTGACGAGACAAGTTACTGACGCGTTTTATTACAAGCGGGTCAAGCAGCGGCAAACAGAAATATTAAAAAATTTAATCAATGCAAAAACCGCAATCATCCGGAAATCAAGAAAAACTCGAGAAGGGCGCGCTCCTTCTGATGGAAAAACTTCTTAAGAAAGGTTACAGGGCATCAATAGACGAGGATACGTTCCGGGAATACTCCGTAAAGGTAGCGGTTGAGGATAAGGGAAACGTGTGCGTATATTACAGCCCTTCAAAAGACGCGTACAAGATTACACTGAAGGAAATTAAGGACGAAAATACCGCGCATGAAATCTCAAGCCTTTGGGAATCAAAAAAGAAGAAATCAATTAAAGACAGTGTATATGCCGATAAGGGATACGAAGCGGATGTTGACGGTTCATATTTCAGCGAAGTCACATCGTGGGCGTCAATTATAAGAAAGGACGGGGAGATAATCGCCGAATTATCGGGACTTGTAGATACAACGGGCATTAAGAACTCTCACCAGATAGCGGGCGAGATAAAAGCCGTCATCGAAACAATCAAATACTGCCGCAATAATAAGATAAAAAAACTCCGCCTGTACTACGATTACAACGGGTTGAAATACTGGGCAAAAGGAATCTGGCGCGCGAAAATTTTCATAACGCAGTACTACCAGAACTTCATGAAGGACGTGAAGATTGATATCGACTGGGTAAAGATTGAGAGTCACACGGGAGTTTACTGGAACGAACTTGCCGACAAGTTGGCGAAGAAGGAAATACAGAAAGCAATTAGTAATTAGTAATTAGTAATTAATAATTAGTAATTATAGACTTCTGAAAAGAAATAATGGGAAAGACACGAACAAAAATACTAATCCCATGCATTAGAATGAGGAGAACAAGTGATATAAGAAAAAGAACAGGATTGATAGAATAGTATTTACTTAGGGACTTCCGAAATAGATAATGGGAAAGACACGAACAAAAATACTAATCCCATGCATTAGAATGGGGAGAACAAGTGATATAAGAAAAAGAACAGGATTGATAGAATAGTATTTACTTAGGGACTTCCGAAAAAGATAATGGGAAAGACTCGAACAAAAATACTAATCCCATGCATTAGAATGAGGAAAACAAGTGATATAAGAAAATGAGCAGGATTGATAGAATAATATTTACCATTATATACGGCGGCGCGATGCCCGTGTTTCTATTTCTGGCATTCTGGTGGAGCACTATAAAAATAATTCCCGAAAAATACATTTTCATTTTTGCTTTTTCCGGAATCATTCTCGGTCTGGTTTTCGACGCTTTATATCTAAAGAGAATCATGAAAAATGTTTTCGACATGCATCTGATTTTTCCGCTGCTCGTATTCCTGTTCTATTCCGTATGCATATACGGTTTTTTCATGGGAGTTCCCGTATTCAACGCAGTGATGGGATTGATCGCGGGGCGATACTGCGCCCTACGCGCGGGATATTTGAGGCAAAACGGTGAGCAGAAAAGAAAATCGGGTGTATGCTCCGCCGCGGTTTCATCATTCGTTCTGGCCGTGTTCTGCGCCGCCTCCGCCGCGCTCGCTGTGAATCATAAGAATACACCGAATGAAATCAAGCACATGCTCGGACTGCAGTTCGAAATCAACTGGACGACTGTATGGATGATTATTATTATCGGCGGCGCGCTTCTGGTCATGGCGGAGTATTATCTGACACTGTTTGCTTTCAGAAGAAAAACTTTGTTCAATTAACATTTAACATTTAACGGTTAACAATTAGAGATTATCTTACATCAAGGCCGTTAGCAATTAGAGATTACCAAATATCGATGGGCAGTTAGCGATTAGATAACGTTATTTAGTACTTAGGGATTTATAATAAAGAATACAATAAAAAACGGGTTGTAGTCTGAAAATTTTTTATTGAGGACTAAAGTCCTCTTGCTATGTTCGTCTTTCACCCCACCTTAAAAGGCGGGGTTACAAAAAGAGATTTAAGATAATATTGTCTTGATTATTCTTAATCCGCAACAAAAGGCGGGATTACAAAAAGAGATTGAGGATAATGTTGTTTTGATTATTTTTGCCTCGCAACAAAAGGTGGAGTTACAAAAAGAGATTTAAGATAATATTGTCTTGATTATTCTTAATCCGCAACAAAAGGCGGGATTACAAATAACGGTTAATTGCTAGCTTCTAATTGTTAACTGTTAACTGCTAACAGCTAACTGTTAATCGTCTCATCCTCTTCCCATTCGTATTTCGGAGGTTTCGGGTCGGAATTCCTGAAGAGAATCGCGCACAGTATTCCGACCGCGGCGCCCGAGATATGCGCTTCATAAGACACGGCGGGGTCATACGGCAGTATTCCCCAGACAAGTCCGCCGTAGAGAAAAGTCACGAGGAGCGACAGACCTATTGACCTGGTGTCACGCCTGACAAGTCCCACAAAGAAAAGAAACGCGAGTATTCCGTAAACTACTCCGCTTGCTCCGATGTGATATGCAGGGCGGGCGAGAAACCAGACAATCACGTTTGGCAGGAAATATATAATCATGAAAACCCTCAGCGAAGAATTTATGTAAGCGTAAAACAAAAAAATCATAAGCACGAAAAGCGTAATGCTGTTCGACGCAAGATGCGAAAAATCGCCGTGTATGAGCGGAGCGGTGAGTATTCCGACCAGCCCCGCCGCTTTCATCGGATATACACCGAGAAAACTCAGGTCAGTTTTCGTATAATGTTCGAAAATTTTAACTAACCACAACACAGACACGAAAGCCGTAGTTACAACAACGCTAATCCTGAATTTGACCTTATTCGCCTCCGCATCGGGATCGATTTCGTCCGGTTCTTCTATGAAGTCATATTCGTCTTCTTCCTGCAAGAATATAATTTTTTTAACGTTTATTTTGTTGTTATAAAATACCAATTTAATAATATTTTAACAAATGGATACGAAATTTGACATCATACAAGGTCTTATTGACAAAAACAGGAAAATTGTACTGACGACGCATCTTCTTCCCGACGGCGACGCCATCGGCAGCGAACTGGCACTATGCTATTATCTTATAAAAAAGGGCAAGGAAGTAAGCATTATCAATCATAACGAGTCCCCCGACCATCTGTTATTCCTCGATTCCGAAAACAAAATACGAAGGTACCGCGACAGGAAAAAAGAGAATGACAAAATCATCTCGGATGCCGATTTAATTTTCGTTATCGACACGAATGAATACGCGCGGCTGCGTTCTATGGAAGAGGCCATTCAAAAATCAAAGGCAAAAAAAATATGCATTGACCATCATCTCGGACTCGACTCTAACGGTTTTGACGCGTACGTTACGGATCCCGAGTCTCCGGCTACGTCCGAAATACTTTATGATTTCATTTGTACCGACAGTCCTGATTTTATAGATAAAAGAATCGCCGATAATCTTTACGCAGGAATAATGACGGACACGGGCTCGTTCCGATATCCGAGAACGACGGAAAAAACATTCCGGATATGCGCCGAACTGATAAAAAAGGGGACGGATCCCGTGCACGTTTACGACATGATTTACAACAACATTCCGCAGGACAAAGTAAAACTGCTTGCGCGATTTATTGACAGCCTGACATTTCATTTTAAGAGAACGCTCGTTATTGGAACGATTACGATGAAAGACTTCAAGGAATTTCATTCCGACGTGAAAGACGTCGAGGGATTCTCGTCATTCCTGATGACGATGAAACACATTAAAGCGGGATTCCTTATAGTCGAACTGCCCGACAGTTGCAAGATATCATTCCGCTCAAAAGGCGAAATCAAGATTAATGAATTAGCAAAAAAATACGGCGGGGGCGGACACAAGAACGCCGCGGGAGCGACAGTGGAAAACGCCGACATTTTCGAACTCAAAGACAAACTTGTCCGCGATTACGAGTCATTTGTATCCGTGAAAAAATAATACAGCGTAAAACCGTCCTGTTTAAATGTGTTTAATCTGTAACGCGTATAATTTATTTTTGATATATTTAAAGTATGTTTGAACAAATAACCGAAAAACGTATCAACGATGCTTCGAGAGAAGTAAGCAGGATGCGGGATTTTACATACGAGTCCGTCATAAACAGCGGTCTCAACGAATTCACGAAGAACTTCATACTTTCCGAAAGCGGCAATTACGGCTCAAGGGAAGCGGTACTAAAAGCCGCGGAGAAAGCAGTCAAACTTCTTATAAATTATACGTTGAGACCGAAATGGACGATAGTCAATTTTATATTCGGCAGTTTGGATTCAAAGCCGTCGTCAGAAATACTAAAGAAAGTGGAGGTATTCACTTTTTATCATTACTATCTCGAACTTATAAGAAGCATAGCGCTCGACAGCGAGCAGATATCAGTCAAAAAGATAACTATCGATTCGGCACTTGAAAGCGTCAACAAGGACATTTACGAAAAACTCACGACCGATATATCAAGTTTAAAGATAAAAAATCTTTTTGTTCAGGTGTTCCGCCTCAAATACGGCGACAATTCGGAAATAAGTCTTGACATGAGCGTGCCGTACTATTTCATAAAGTTATATCTCGACGATAAAGGATATGACGACCTGCTTTCAAGGTTCGGAAGCGGATTCAGCGACGCGGGTGAAGTTGAACTCAAGACAATCATAAAAGTTCTCACCGGAAAATATTCCGTTTACGATACCGCAAGAAGGTCCGAAGACGAAACTTTCACGCAGGTTCCAGCCGCGTTTTCGGTCAGAAAAGCAGATGACGCACCGATAACAGAACGGGAAAAACCAGAAAAGGAAATATCCGCGGCGAAAGAAACGCCCGATGACACGGAAAAGCCGTTCGGAAATCAGTTTGAGGAAAAGCAGGAAATCCGCGAAATTCCCGGAGATTCAATTATTGAAGAAACCCCTCCTGCGGAGACGATAATAGAAGAAACTCCTCCCGAGGCGGCGATAATTCCCGAAGCCGAGGAGCATCATTTAAGATATCTTTTTAAAGAGGAGGAAATAAAAAACATTTCGAAGAAAATTTTCAAGGGGAGAAAGCATCTGATGTTCGATTCGCTTCTCGAAATTGAAAAATTACATAACTGGCGCGCGACGACGGAATACCTGAAAAAACTGTTCATCAAAAACAAGGTGGATTATTATGACAAGAGCGTAATTCTTTTTACGGATATTCTAAGCGATTATTTTGAAAAGAGGGAAAGATAAAACATGTTCATAGATTATACAAAGATATACATAAAATCGGGCGACGGCGGGAACGGATGCATAAGTTTCAGGCGCGAGAAATACGTTCCGAAAGGCGGTCCTAACGGCGGCGACGGCGGCAACGGGGGAAACATAATCTTCAAAGCATCATCGCAGTTATCCACTCTCGTTGATTTCACATACAAGCGGCATCACAAGGCGGGCAGGGGTGCGCACGGGCAGGGCGGCGACAAAAACGGAAGGAACGGCAGAGATGAAATCATACTCGTCCCCTGCGGAAGCGTAATAAAGAATTTCGAAACGGGCGGGGTAATTACCGAATTGCTTCACAACGGCGAAGAGAAAATAATACTGAAAGGCGGGAGAGGCGGAAAAGGAAACACTCATTTTAAATCCGCAACAAACAGGACTCCCCGTTACGCGGAAAAAGGCGGCGCGGGCGAGGAAATAATTGCCGTAATAGAATTGAAACTCATAGCCGATATCGGGCTTGTAGGTTTTCCGAACGCGGGTAAATCGACACTGATTTCTAAAATATCTTCCGCGAAGCCGAAGATAGCGGATTATCCGTTCACAACACTGAAGCCCAATCTTGGTATAGTAAGATACCGCGAATACGATTCTTTCGTAGTAGCGGACATACCCGGAATAATCGAAGGGGCGTCGACGGGCAAGGGACTTGGAATACAGTTCCTGCGGCACATAGAGAGAACGCGGATTCTATTGTTCATGATAGATTCGACACAACTAAAAATCGGAGAGCGGAATTTCCTTAAAGACTATAAAGTTCTTCTCGGCGAACTTGAAAACTACGAAGCGAATCTTCTCGACAAGCCGAGAATCATTTGTTTCACGAAGACCGACGCGATAAGCGCTGAACTAAAGAAGAAACTCAAGGGCGTAAGGACCACGGGAATCGATAAGATAGCAATCAGTTCCGTTACAGGAGAAAACCTCGCGGAACTAAAAGACCTGCTCTGGAAAAAACTAACGGAAGAAAAGAAAAAATGAAGAAACCATTAATACTAATCTGTAATGACGACGGCATAGGCGCCGACGGAATAAAAGCGCTCACGAAGGAAATCAAAAAATTCGCCGAGGTATTTGTCGCGGCTCCGCACGCACAGCAAAGCGCAGTAGGGCATTCGATAACGATGGCAAATCCCATACGCGTGAAAGAGACATTGATGTTCAGGGACTTTTACGGATACGCTGTGGAAGGCACGCCGGCGGATTCGGTCAAGATAGCGGTTCACACGCTTCTCAAGGGAAGGAAAATCGACCTCGTTATATCGGGAATAAATCAGGGAGCGAACACGGCGATTAACATAATCTATTCGGGCACGGTATCGGCTGCTACGGAGGGCACGATACTAGGTCTGCCGTCAATCGCAGTATCGCTTACGAGTTACACGTACAAGGATTTTTCAATCGCGGCGAAGTTTTCGGCAAAACTAGCGAAGGTCGTATTAAGGAAAGGACTTCCGAAAGGGACTCTTTTGAACGTCAACGTGCCGGCGATAAAGAAAGTAAAAGGCGCCGTTGTAACGATGCAGGGAAAATCGAATTGGGACGACACGTACGAAATCAGGCTCGACCCCGCGAACAGAAAGTATTTCTGGCTCACGGGCAGCATGCTTAAACTCGACAAGACGATAGAATACGACGTGAAGGCGGTTGACGAAGGTTACATTTCCGTAACTCCGATACACTACGACCTGACGGATTACGGATTTTACGAGAACATGAAATCCTGGAAGATATAGTTTGTAAAAAAATATTCGGCTATGAAACCAAAATTCTTCTCTGACCGCAGCCATTTCAGAAAATGGCTGGAGAAAAATCACAATACAAAAAAAGAATTAATCGTCGGATTCTACAGAGTGGATTCCGGCAGGAAAAGCATTACCTGGCCGGAAGCCGTAGAAGAAGCAATCTGTTTCGGATGGATTGACAGCATACGCAGGAAACTCGACGACATAAGTTATACGAACCGTTTTACTCCGCGCAATCCGAGAAGCAACTGGAGTCTGGTAAACATAAACAAGGTAAAGCGACTTAAGAGACTCGGACTAATGCGTCCCGCGGGTCTCGAAGCATTCAACAAATTCAAAATAAAATCAAAGCATCATTATTCTTATGAAGCCGAAACCACGGAACTTGACAAATCCTACTTAAACACGTTCAGAAAAAATATAAAAGCGTGGTCGTGGTTTTCATCAATGCCGCCTTCTTACAGAAAAATCTGCGCGAGATGGGTGATGACTGCAAAGCAGGAGCAGACAAGGGTGAAGCGTCTCGGAGAACTAATTTCGGACAGTGAAAAAGGCTTAAAAATAAAGCCCATGCGCATCGGCAGCAACAAGTAAAATAAAATAGCGTAACAATAATAAAATTATTTATTGGTTATGAATCCCCCGTTTACCGTCACGCAGTTTCTTAATGTGTTCGAGGACTACAACAACGCGGTGTTTCCCGCGCAGATAATATTTTATCTGATTGCGGCGGCGGCGGTTGTATTTATATTCCTTAAGAAATATGATGTTCTGACCGGCTGTTTGATTTCTTTCTTCTGGCTCTGGATGGGTATCGTATATCACATTGCGTTTTTCACGTCAATAAACAAGGCGGCATACCTGTTCGGAATATTTTTTATAATTCAATCGCTGCTTACGCTGTACTTTACGCTAAGGAAGAAATTATCGTTCGCGTTCAAACCGGATTTATACGGATTGACAGGAATTGTATTAATTGTTTACGCATTGATTATTTATCCCGTAATAGGGATGCTCGCCGGACACGGCTATCCGCAGTCGCCTTTGCTCGGGCTTCCCTGTCCGACGACAATTTTCACGTTCGGTTTATTTCTAATATCGGACAAAAGATTTCCTGTTACGCTGCTTATAATTCCGTTTCTATGGTCAATAATCGG
>CALGII010000253.1 GCA_937915485.1 uncultured Ignavibacteriota bacterium
GAATGATGAGAAAAGCGGTTATACTATTTTGCATTTTTTTGTTTTCGTCTCAATGTCTGCCGCAGTCCGACGGCCTGCAAATCACATATATGCGGAATCTTGATTTCGGCAGCATCATTCCGGGCGTTAAGAAAACAATTTCCGAGAACGAACCCGACGCCGGAAAGTTTATATTGAAATCGAACGGCAGCCGTTTCGTCGTAAATATTTCCTTTAATCTCGCAGGCGGCATCAACAGCAGCGCGGGCGTTCTGCCCGTCGCTTTTACGGCTTCCAGCAGCATTAATCCGAATGACGACCAGCCGGGAATTCCGTTTAATCCGTACTCCGGCACGACGCTCCAGTTCGACGACAAGACAAGAGAGTATTTTATCAGGATTGGCGGCACGGTAAATCCACCCGCAGTTCAAAAAGCGGGTGAATATAACTCGCAAATTATAATCGTTCTTACAACAGTATCAAATTAGATTATGAATAAATTATTTCTGATATCACTGCTTCTGATGATTTACCTGACCGCGAAAGGACAGGTGACCGTTGCGCCTGTAACGGTGCATCTTAGCGACGCCGACAGGAACGGCTACATTCTGGTAAGGAACAATTCGAACAGCGCTTCCTGGGAAGTGAGCATCGATATGAAATTCGGATATCCCGTCTCAGACTCGTCCGGGAAGACGGTTATTCATTTTCCCGATACGGAATCGGAAACAGACCCGTCCGCGGTTAAGTTTATCAGTTTCTATCCGCGCAAGTTCATACTTTCTCCTCTCGGTGAACAAACAGTCAGAATTGCGGCGAAGCCGAAAAATCTTAAGGACGGCGAGTACTGGGGACGCCCTGTCATCAAATCAAAGCAGGTTGCCTTGAACGACTCCGCGGGAAAGGAAAATATCGACGCGGGTCTCGGCGTTGAATTTCGCTCCGTCATCGCCCTTAACTACAGAAGAGGAAAAGTCTCGACAGGAATAAACTTTTCAAACCTTACCTGTTCATACAACGGAAGCAAAATTATTCTGTTTGCAGAACTGAAGCGTGAAGGAAATGCCGCTTACATCGGCAACATAGTCTCAACTCTGACAGACGAAAAATCAGAAGTAATAAAGAGCGTCAGTCAGGAAATTTCAGTTTACTACGAACTCAACAAGCGCGTCGAAATTGAAACCGGAAAACTCGCTCCGGGAAAATATACTATTACAGTTCAGGTCAATACCGACAGGGAAGAAACGGGAGGAAATATTCTTAAAGGAAATACCGCGGAAAGAACGATTTTCCTTACTATAGAAAAATGAAATTTCTTTTTCTGAATATATCTTTTTTTTTGCTCTGTTGCTGCGCACAGGCGGGCGCGTTTCCATTCATCGACTCAAATCTCGTAAAATCAAACCCCGCCTGCGATGAAGCGCCATTGCAGGTTGATGCCGACAAGGCGGGAAAGTTCGACCTCAATTGCTTCGTCTCGGGAAAAACGGTTTACGTGCCTCTCGGAGAACTTTTCTCGCGTCTGAAAATTGATTTCAGGTTCTCGCGTGAAATGTCGCTTGTGAAAGGCTTCTACATCGATGAAAGCAAAACGTATGAAATTGATTTCCTGAAAAACTCCGCCGTGATAAAGGAAAAATCCGTTCCCTTTAACAGAAACGATTTTTATTTGTCGGAATCGGACGTCTGCCTGAGTTCCGAGTTGATTGAAAAACTTTTCGGTCTTGTTCTTAAAGCCGACCTCAGCCGTCTTAACATTCACGTTTCATCCGAAATGAAACTTCCTGTCGTCGCGGAAATTGAAAGAAACCTTTTAAGGGAAATAAATTCCGCCAACCGGACGGACATAAAAAACGCCGACATTTTCATTCCGAGAAAAAGAAAAATTCTCGGTCTCGGCGTTATGGACTGGAACGTCAACCACTCGCACTCGTCGCGAATCGGGGACAGGTATTATTACAACCTCGCGCACGGCTCGGAAATTCTCGGCGGTGATTTCATCGCGAATATAAACGGAGATGACAAGGACCTGTTCGATAACAACAGCGCCGAGTTCAGATGGAGATTCGTTGACGACAGGAAAATGTTCAAGCAGGCTGTTGTCGGCAATATGAGGCTTCAGTCGGGGCTGCTCTCCAACACTCAGGGAATTCAGATTACAAACTCTCCGCCGGTTTCAAGAAGGACAATAGGCAAATATAAAATCTTCGACAGGACGGGCTCGAACTGGGACGTAGAACTTTTCATCAACAACGAACTTATCGGTTACACGAAATCGGGAAACGACGGATATTTCGAATTCAACGTGCCGCTGCTCTACGGCTCGAACTACATCACGCTCAAGTATTACGGCACCGCGGGTGAAATTCACACCGAAGAACGCGTGATTCAGGTGCCTTTTAATTTCCTTCCGGAGAAAACCGTTGAATACAATATTACGGGAGGCACGCTCAAATCGGGAAACCACAGCCTTTTCTCCGAATCAAGCGTGTCCTGGGGAATAAATAAAATTCTTACTTCGGGCGCGGGAATGCTGTACCTCAACGAGCCTGACCTGAAAAAGTTTTATCCTTACGTTAACACGTCCGTCAGAATTCTCGACAATCTGATTTTCAGCGCCGACTATTACCACGCTTTGAAAGGCAGCGCCAACCTGAGCCTTCTGCTTCCGTCGCAGATTTACACGACATTCTCTTATATCAGATACGGCGCGAACGAATTCTTCAATCCTTCAAAATTCAGTGAAGAGCAAAACGTCTCCGCTTTCGTTCCCTTTTACTTCAAAGGACTCTCGGTTAGTTTCAGGGTGAACGGAAGAAGAACCGTCTCCGATAATTTCAAACTGCTTTTCCTGAACTCGGGGCTGTTCCTGAATTATAAGAGACTTCAGTGCGGCATCATAATAAACGTTTCCCGGAGCAAGGTATCGGATTCTTACGAAGACGCGGGAACGAGAACTTCCGCGAGCCTCTCGTACAGAGTTTACGGCGACCTGATGATAAGACAGCAGACGGAAATCGACCATACGTCGGGAAGATTTTCGAACACGGCTCTCTACATAGACAAGGGGCTTTTCGGCGCGGGATGGATGACAGTTTACGCAGCGAGAGATTACGTGAACAACAATTACTCAGGCGGGCTCGCCCTTCGGTTTGATTTATCCTTCGGCAGATACAACGCGGGGTATTCGTCTTATGAAAACGGATGGGACCTTCAGCAGTCAGTGTACGGCTCCGTTGGTTACGACCAGTTCAGGAACAACTTTATTTTCGACAATAGAAATATGGTTTCCCGAGGCGGTCTTTCTCTCGTTCCTTTCCTCGACGCTAACGGAAACGATTATCCCGACGATAACGAAAAAATCCTTAATACGGGATTCGATTCGAGAATCAACGCGGGCAAAATTCTTAAAACAGAAAACGAGTGCAGATACTCCGACCTCGACCCTTACTATTCTTACCGTCTGGAAATATCTCCCGTCTCTTTCGACAACCCGCTCTACAGGCCGAAGTACAGGACATACGGCGTTTTCATCGACCCGAACAGGTTCAAAGTCGTTCCCGTTCCAGTTTACGCTTCGGGAATTGTAAGCGGCAGCGTTACAATAAACGCGGGTCAGGACGCGAAACCCGTTTCGGGATTGAAAATGCTTCTTGAATCCGAAAACGGAAAAATTAAAACCGAGACAATTACATTTTCCGACGGAGAATACATATTCGACAATATTCCGCCGGGAAAGTACAGGATTTATCCGTCGCCCGACGATTTGTCCCGCCGCTCTCTTGAATTTAATTCGAACGCAGGAAGCGTTGAAGTAAGGCAAACGGAAGACGGCGACATCATAGAGGGCGTTAATTTTATTCTTGGCAGAATTCAATTCTGAAAATTCTATGCTTCAATTTAAGCATACCGTTAAAAAAATTATTCGGTTATTTTTCTCACATTCAAAACAATGACGGAAATTCTTGTAATACGGCCCCAGAGCAACCAGTTAGGCGATACGATTTGCACTCTTCCTATGTATAAGGCGCTGAAGACAAAATATCCCGATGCGAAAATCACTCTCGTCGGCTGTCCCACGAATTATAAAATCAATTTCAAAAAACTCAATCCCTGGCTCGACGAATTAATTATTTTCAGAAAAGACAAACTCGGCAGCCTTCTCGCATTTCTTATCGCGCTGAGAAAAAAGAAATACGACATCGTGATGGTTCCGTCGTCAATAAGAATCTCTTACACTTCCTATTTAATCGCCCTGCTCGCGAGAGGGAAAATCAAGGCGGGCGTCGGGAGAATGGATTCGCAAAAGAACAGGCTGAGTTTTTTCCTCGACGTGAAACCGGAATACGACTGGAACACGAACAGGATTCATCAGGTCAACAGGTTCCTCGATGCCGCGAAGGCATTGGGATGCGCGCTTCCCGACGAAGAGGTAACGTCTATGCGGATAAAACTGAGTCCCGCGGAAATCGAATATGGCAATGATTATATCGCAGGTAATTTTCCCGACAGGAAAAGGAAAATTGCGGTCTTCCATCCGGGCGCAGGACAGAAAAGAAACACGTGGGACGTGAATAAATATTTCGAACTCATAAAACTGATTAGCGAAAAATATAATCCTTACATTGTTATTTCGTCGGGTTTCATCGACAGGCAAATAACGGACAAACTCGAATCGATGCTCAGCGCTGCGGGCATTGAATACTCGGTAATGGTTGACGTTCCCGCGTTTCAACTTGCCGCGATTCTTAAACACGTGACGCTCTTCGTCTGCAACAACACGGGAGTAATGCATCTCGCCTCGTTCAACGGAACGAACACTCTCGCTTTCTTCTTTAAAGATGATTCATTCGAATGGTCGCCGTACTTTATGAAAGGGGAAATTCTCGAATCTCCTTCGTCTGACATCAACCTGATAACCGCGGAGCAGGCGTTCGAAAAAGCGAAAAGGTTTTTTGAGGCGGGCGCTTAACCGCCGTAAGTCTTGTCAATTCCGTTTCTGCAATAAAACTCGTTCTTCAGTTTGACGTTCTTGTGGAAATAATCGTAGTTCGTGTTCGCTTCCTTTGTCTTCGGATGGTAAAGATGAAACACAACGGCAAGATTCCTCACCGACTTGAACTTCGCGCCCGTAAGCCCCAGCCTGTACTCGACGTCCGTGTCCTCGCCGATTCCCGCGCCGACGTAATTCTCGTCGAAACCGTTTATCTTCAGCATCATTTCTTTCCACACGGAAAAGTTGCATCCGACTATGTGGTTGTTCTTCGACTTCGTAACGCTCCTCAGAAATTTATTCCTCACGAGAAGTCCTTCCTCCGCGGCGACTGTCGAATCCCCGGCGCGGAACGAATCAAGGAACGCTTTCCGCGAAAGCCTCTTAAAATATTTCGTGGTTATGAAATCCCTGTCGAGAATTCCAGATAGTTTTTCTCCGAGGTGAACTCTTCTGCCGATTAGCACCGTGTTCTTTTCTGCGCTTTCGGCGTGACCCTTAATGAAATCGGGATGAGGCACGCAGTCGCAGTCGAGAAAAATAAGGTAATCGCTTTTCGAAACCTTGATTGCCTCGTTCAGAATTTTATTTTTTCTGAATCCCCTGTCTTCCTGCGTGATGAAAGTAATCTCGTAACCGCAGTCCTTGCGGAACGCGTTGATGAAATCTTCAATCTCCGCGCCCGAGCCGTCGTCGGCGATAATGACCTCGAAATCCTTTTCCGTCTGCTCCTTCAAAGCCGACAGAACCAACTCCAGTTCCCGCAACTTTTTGTAAACCGATATTATAAGCGAAACTCTCATCCCGCAAAAATTAATGTATTTGACTCAAAAAGAATATGTATTAAACCCGAAGGAATTAAAGCGGGAAAGTGAAATAATAGAACCGTACTTTGGTTGTTTCTGTCAGAGTCTGTACCAAGAATCCTGAAAAACTCTGATAGTCACGGATAGTATCTACCGCGAAAATTATCATCTTCTGCTCCGATCTCAACTATTTAATAATGATGTATTATGAGAAAAATAGGATGGATAATAATTATTATTCTAAAGAATTTTGCTCGCAGTATCTAGAAATTATTTGATTTACTAAATTATCGTCGGAATTATCATAAGCCTCGATTAATCTATTTTTTTCTATCTCCTCAAATTTCTTAATAATAGGAATTCTTAATTTCTTAAGTGTTTGCGCTTGAAATCTGGGTAATCCATCATTCATACGTATTCCAATTTGAGAGACCTGTTCTTTAATGAAATCGGACATTAGAATACAGGCAAGAATTTTTAATTTGGGTATGCTTTCTCCGATGATATAATATAAACTATGGTGAGGATAGTATTTGCCTTCATCAATTAATAATCTTTTCATTCCGGAAAAATCAGGTAACAATAATTTTGGCATCGGTAATAAATCGTGCTTTATGTTATCAATTGTCTTATACCATTTTATATTATTCTTTTTCGCAGTATGACGTTTTATTAATGCCTCTTTATGAAAATTAAAATAATTTTTCAAGTTTGGGTAATCCTCTAAATCACACAAAACGCCGTTTTTGTAAGGATTAAGCAGATATTTATTGTCCCATACTATTCCGGAATCTTTCAAATCGCGTGAAGTAACAATGGGTAATAATCTACTTCTCTCAATTTCTTTAACGTCAGATTTTTCTCTAATAAATATTTTATCAGCGCCTGTAGCCACGCCAATTCCTATTCTGAAGTTTTGTTTCTCTATACTTGTTAATGCAATATGCTCAAGATTATATTTAATGAATAAATTTTGCCATAAACCACCTTTAGGACTTTGTGCTTTAATGAATTGTACTGAGTTTAAATCTATGGTTTTTGATTTGGTTTCGTAAAAGAGGGTTTCACCTTGGCTTATATTATTCGATATTGTTGTAATACTTGGATATGCTAATACGTTTTCATCAAATGGAGACGATTTCTCTATATTTATGATTTTTTTAAGATTGTATTGTCTTGCAATTTTTTCTCTTAATATTTGACCGTATTGATTATACAACCATCGATTTGAACAAATAAACGATAATGTTCCGTTTTCATTTAATAATTGCAACGAACGTTCGAAAAATAAAATATATAAATCAGCACGGTATTTAAAAGTATCGTAGTGTGACTTATATATCTTTTTTAAATTATCGTCTATCAATTCATGTCTTATGTATGGCGGGTTTCCAACTATACAATCGAAATTATTTTCAAATTCAATAGTAAGATAATCACCTCTAATTATTGATTTTGAGTTACTCAAATCACTATCTATCCCAAATGTTAAGAAATTCTCTTTTATCCGGTTGACTAAATTTTTATAATTTTCTTCATTCAGTTCAATGAAGCGCACATTTGACTCAAAGGCATTTAAAAAAGAAAATCCAAATTTTAATGAAGATTCGAATAATCTCTTGACTATTTGTATGGCAAAAGAACCTGTTCCTGAAGCCGGTTCAAGAATTCTTACAGCACTTAAATTAAATTCAGATTTATAGTTAACCTCGTCTAATAAATATTCGACGATTTTATTGTGTGTAAAAACCTCGCCGTGATTTCTACCGTTTTTTCTCTTTATTTGCTCATTAATGAAATTCATTAATATGACCGATTAAATGACCAATAAAAGATTGAATAAAAGCATCAATAGAAATACTTGAATCTACATCACCAAACGAACAATTTCTTGAGGACCAAATCAAGCCACAATAAGAATAATGTCTTTCAAGCATTAATCTCTGGCATAATATTCTATATCTTTCTAGATAAGATGAATCTTTAAATTCCGGAAATGATTTGAAGTGCGGCTCACTTATTTTGACAGGTGTAGTTGATTTTTCAGATTTTTCAACTAACATAAAATATCCTATCCAAGGTGCGGATTGGTTAGGAAATGCTTTCTCCCGAAATGCCGTCCATAAATCGACTGCGCTTCCAAGGGCTTCCTCAGTTCGATTATTAAAGTTATTTCCAAAAGAACCAACCTGCGATTTTAATTCAATGACTGCTATTAATTTCTTTGTCGGTGAAATGATTAGCATGTCCCAATCTTTTGTAGGGCGAAAAAAACCCGGCAGATTGTTTCCCTTCAGATATATGCATTCTTTAGGAATCCCTGTTTCTACTGCAATAGAATAAAACAGTTTTAAAAATCCATCTAATTGTTTTCCCCCGGTTACGGCGCCTCTATTCCCTGCGGAATAAATATTCTTACTTTTATGACTCAGTATCTGTTTTGAACGTGTCTGCCAGAACTTTTTTACTGCGATTTTTATCTGCTTACTGTAATCTTTACTTTTCATATGATTTGATAATCTGTGATATCAAAACCCATTTTAATTTTTTGTTTTAAATATATTAATTGCAGATGAAAACTAATATTCTAATATTAAATGAACTTACTATAGTCTTCGCAATATATCTGTGAAGAGAAATCACTGGTCAGTTTGGAAAAGTACACTTACTGTTTTTTGATAAAAATAAGATAAATAATTTAGTTGCTTAATTCAAATCGATTTTTAAATATTTTGAAAATATTTTTTCTGATTCATTGAATTGTGTGCTAAACCACATAATCAAATCGTAATTTTCGTTGCAATATTTTTTATATTCTTCGTCTCTGTCAACTTTTTCACGCAAATGTTCTAGCATATCGTATGTTTTATGTAATTCGAGACCCTTTTTATATAATATATCTACATAATTTTTCACTTCTTTTCTAAATAAAAAATTTGCTTCATTTGTTTCATTAAGTAATAGTAAGCAGTCATTTATTTCAAGTATTGCCTTAATATTTGCTTTTGCTATAAATTGCATAACCGATTTATAAACTGGCAGTCTTCTTTCATATAAATCTCTTTTTGTGTTAAACTTTGCTAACTTATATTGTTGATATGCAATAAAAGCAACAATTGATGCAATAATGAGACTTATAATAATAGGGGTATCTTTAAAAAATATTTCCATTGTGTTATGGCTGATAAATTAAATTTGCTTTTCAAATAATTTCTATAGATCTATAAATTACACTCCAATTATATTCTGTTATCATTACTAAATGCATAAATTTTTCTAAATCAATGAATATTTTTCAATTCATATGATGGATTTTTGTTCTCTTGTCTTTTAAACCGAGTAAATTTATTGATAAGATTGAGAAAGAATTTTGGATTCTAGTTCTAAAAGTATATCTAGTGAACTTTTCCCCTTCTAAATTATTAGTAATTCTTTTAGCCCAATCCGCGAAATCACCGTTTCTAATATCAAAATTTAACTCATGCGCAATCTTATTTCTCAAACTATTGATATCTTTTAAAGTGGATACAATAAAATTCTTTTTCTTCTCGTTACAAACTACAAACTCATCAAGTAAAGTAATTTTTCTATAGAAAGATAAATATTCATAATCATGAATCTTGTTTCTTCTAAGGACTTCATTTAAAATGACCTCTAAAAGCAAATGTCCTTTTAATAATAGTGAAACTAAATCGACCTTGGGGTGTAAATTAGCCCAAACAGCCCATTCAGTAATTAAATCAATATTTCGTTTCTTTCCCAATATAAACTAAGATAGTAATAAAATATTTTCCGCAATTCAGAACTTTCATGACGATAATAACGGAGAAAAATCTTTTTAGGACAGTTTTGGTCTTTGGAAATCATACACCTGTTTATTTATATTTTCTAGAATATCTTTGCATGTGTCCATATAAACCTTAATAAATTTCTCTTTATCTGTAATAGTTTCAGGCACAATTATTTTATCCCTATTTACAGCATTAAGAAAGCTAACTATATTATTCTTATCAAATGCTAAAGGGGCAAGGGTAGAAAACACTTCGCATAATGAAATAGATATTTCTCTTAATCCATTATAGAAGTCATTATTTGGTTTCCCAAAATATTTGCTTTCTGAATTTGCATCGTATTCGGCAATAAAGAAATCATTAGCAGAGCAACCATCCCAATCTGTTTTAAGATATTTTTTACAAAACTCTTTATTATTTAATTTAAGATTTTGCTTTTTATTCATTACTAATTTTTATTGTGACTAAATCTTTGCCTATAAAATATAAATCCTTACGATATCAAGACGTTTAAAAATCATTTTAATGTGGAACAACTAAAACGATAACTTCGATTTTATTCTGCTTGCCTGATAGATCATTTTCGATTCCAACAGGATTGCGTATCTCTCTGTTTGGATCATAAACGAAACAATAGAGCTGCTCACAATCTGGATGTGTTTGATATTTATTAATATCAATTATTAATTGATTGCCAATTTCTTTCTCTTTCAATTTTTGTGATGCGAATTTTACTTCGATTACTATTTTTTCGGTTTTTAATAAAAAATCAACTCTAGAATTTGAGCCAGCATAACTAGGAGTGTATTCTTCTGGTCTAACATCATTAAAAAATGCTCTAAGGATAGCATGCATGAGATCTTGCACGTCATATTCATCTTCTATTTCAATAGTTTTTCTATTATTATACCTTCTTTGAATTTGCCGTGCAGATTTATCAAAGTTCCTTAAAATAGTCAATAATACTTGTGATGGTCTTGGTTGTTCAGCGTTTCTGAGTCCTTTTCTATTTTCCATCCATTTTAACTCTTTTATCTTTATCGATATAGCATCGAAAAGCTCTTTAAGTCCATAATTATTTGGGCTAGTTGGTTGTATTGTATATTTCAAAACATCGGTGAATGATATATCAAGGATTCCTTTAATTTCATGGTAACTGTAAAATTTCGAGACATGTATGGTAGCAAATTGATATTCATTATCTTCAGATTCGATTTTTGCTTTCCAACTTTTTATTCTACAAACATTTAAAATAGTATCAATAATCTGATTATACTTTTGCTTTTTTGTATATTCCTTTATTATCTTATCATGTTGTTTGCAAAATCCAGAAGGTCCAGCTACTTTTGAACATTTTTTCCCTGCAGTTGTTTTAGCCTTGCAAATATTATTCATTTTGAATTTGAGTATTCAAATTTTCCAAATTATTAAGCTTGAATTGTTTAAAGAATATATTAATTGGAGATGAAACTAAATATTCAATTTATATACAAACATCCTCCCTTGCGGGAGGATGTTATAAAAGTTATGAAATATTTTCTTATTTCATAACCCGGTTGTTACCCCCAAAACAAAGTACTACGGAATTATTCTGACAATATTATTAATCAAAGAACGGATATTACTGAACGAATTTTTCGACCGGCTCGGTGAAGTTATACAGGTTGATTGTGTTTGCTTCCGGACTTGTCGCGGCGGATTTGAAAACGTATTTCTTGCCGCTCTTCAGTCCCGTGATTAAGCCGGTTGTCTTCGAGAATAACTTGCTTTGCCATTCGGCGTCGCTTCCCGGCACGGTTCCATCCGACCGCACTTCATAGTAAAGAACAATGTAGCCCGTCGCTCTCGCCACGAGTCCGATTTCAATCTTCACAGTTCCCGGGTCTATGCCTTCGCCGACACGGAATATCGACGGCTGTTCAAGAACTCCAACCGGAGCGGGAACCTTGCTCAGCGGGAAGCCCGAGCCTTCGAGTTTTACGAGGTCGCCGTCCGCTGTCGTGTTAACGTAATTGCCGAGGTCCGCCATCATATCTTCGAGAATTTTCCGCTTGGCGTTTTTGTCCGCAGTGTCCTGCTTCGTGCCGTCTTTTGATTTCACGAGCGCGTTTGAATAGTCCTCAATCGCCGTAAGAAAAACGGGCAGTGTCGGGCTCGGCGTCGGGAAATCGGGATTGGCGTTCAGTTTTTCGTGAATCAGTGTCGCCGTTTCAGTAAGGTCATTATCCTTTACTTTCGTAAAGTTAATGATTGCTTTTTGTTTTTTCATTGTTATTTCCTCCTGCTCTGCTTTTTAATCAGAGTTTTAAATTTTAGGAAAAAGAAATTTAAAATTATTTAAAAAGCAAATTAGTCAAGTTTACAAAAATAAATCCCTATTAATCAAGTCTAAAAAATGAAAGTGTACGAAATAATTAACAACGGCGTATAAAAATTGCCGCGCCCCTCCGGTTTCATATTTTTCTTCCGCGGTAATTTGCCCGGAATCCGCGGTAATTTGTCGGGAATCATCGGGAAACTGCCGGGAATCTGCGGGAAATTGCGGATTAAGCCGTTTTTTGAACAGAATCAGCATTTTTAATTCTAAATCAATCCTCCGAAACCGCTTCGCAATGCTCCGAAGTCGTTTCGCAATGCTCCGAAGGAGTTTCGTAATGCTCCGAAGGAGTTTCGCAATGTTCCGAAGGAGTTTCGCAAGTCTCCGAAGTCGTTTCGTAAGCCCCCGAAATCGTTTCGCAATGTTCCGAAATCGTTTCGCAATGCCCCGAAATCGTTTCGCAATGTTCCGAAGGAGTTTCGTAATGCTCCGATATCGTTTCGCAAGCCCCCGAAGTAATAAAAGCATGTCCGCAAGGAGTGAAAGCGTATGCTTTCTCCATAATATTATATCGTAATGGGGCGGTGGCGAGAAATGACAAACAAAAAGGGAATGAAATACAAAAGAAAATAACAACAGGAGTGGTTATGGATGACCCAAAGGGTACCCCCCGCTAAGAGTCCGCCGCAGCGGACGGGAATGACAAACAAAAAGGGAATGACAAGCAAAAAGGGAATGAAATACAAAAGAAAATAACAACAGGAGTGGTTATGGATTCCGGTTTGCTACGACAGATGCAATGACGGTATAACCGTTTATGGATTCCGGCTAAGAGCATGCCGGAATGACAAACTAAAAAAAATGGTAAAGAAGAATAATAAACGGAAAAGAAAAAGTATGGAGAGCCGGCGGGCGGTAAATTATTCTTATTGTGTTGTAAAAATTTTTGTAAAAGGATATTTTAGGCAATTGTTGATTGTGAAGAATCATTTTATACTATGAAAATATTCTTAAACAGTTTGTAAAGTTTTCAAAATAGTTTGTAAAGTTTTTTAAAATAATTTGAAGAGTTTATTAAATATTGTTTTTTGTTTTCTTCTGTCCGCGGCTGCGCTCTTTCTTTTTTCCTGCAATAAAGACGACGTAGTTTCGAACGGCGGTCAGCAGACGGAACTTTCTTACGCGAAGATTTTTACGGTGCAGTCGGGCGCGGCGAAGTTCGAGGTTTACAGCGCTTCGGGAAGCGGTATGATTTACGGCTACAACGATATCGGTTTCAAGGTTTTCATAGACGGAAACGAAAAGAATTCGGGTTCGGTCAAATTCAAGCCGATGATGTATCATTCGATTGGCGGTCCCGGGCATTCGTCTCCGGTTTCTCCGGAATATTTATACAGCAGTGAGTATAACCTTTTCAAGGGTTACGCCTGCTTCACTATGATTTCCGATTCATCGGCAATGTGGTTTGCCGATTATGTTTACAACGACCTGTACGCGGTAGATTCCGCATTCTTCACGGTTACCGCTGTTTCAGGAAAGCAACTGGCTTACTGGGATGACGTAAATCACGGCGGCACTTACTGCCTTACGCTCATAAAGCCGTTCACTGTTTCGGCGGGCGCGAATGAGTTCACGTGCATTCTTCACAGAACGAACGACGATATTAATTTTGCCGAAATTGATTCCGCGTCTATGATTATCAAAACATATTTCGAGCAGTCGGGAGAGGTTTCGCAGAACAACATTAACCCCGCGTGGAAAGGCGGCGGAATTTATACGGGTTCCGTTAACTTCACAAAAACCGGCAAGTGGCACGTTCTCGACACGATTTATCATAACAATTCACGAATAACAAAAAATTCCCCGCCCGATTTTGTATTCACTGTTCATTAAGGCGGTTTAAATTTTAATATGAAAGATATCCGCAAAATATCCGTGTACGACACGCTCGTCGTTTATTACTTCTCGGGCACAGGCAACGCTCTCAAAGCCGCGCGGTGGCTCGCTGACAGGGCATCGGAGTACGGAATGGAAGTTCATCTTCATTCGATTGACAGATTTGAAAAAGTCACTCCTCCCGAATTGAACGGGAAGACTCTTATCTTGTTCTGCTATCCGACTCACGGCTTCAATCTCGCGCCGATTATGATGAAGTACATCGCGAAGTTTCCGCGCGGTAAATCGGGAGTCGTAACTCTTAACACGCGGGGCGGGCTGAAGTTCGGAAAGATTTATTTTCCCGGACTTAGCGGCGTCGCGCAATTGCTTCCGATGTTCCTGCTTCTTCTGAAGGGTTATAAAATAAAGGGCTCGCTTCCTTTCGATATGCCTTCGAACTGGGTTTCGATTCATCCGGGTCTCACTGATTCGGCTGCTGGAGAGATTTCAAGAAGACGCGAACGGCAGATTGGTAAGTTCGCCGAAAGGCTTTTCGAAAAAGGGCGCGCGTTCAGTTACAAATTCTTCGTGTACCTGCCGCTGGATATCGCCGTTGCTCCGATAACAATCGGTTACTATTTTTGCGGAAGGTTTATGTTCGCGAAATCGTTTTACGCTTCCGCCGACTGCAACGACTGCAGGCTGTGCATCGAGAAATGTCCGACGAATTCAATCGTGCTCGTGGGGAAAAGACCGTTCTGGCGGTACACCTGCGAGAGTTGTATGCGATGCATCAGCATCTGTCCGAGCAAATCGATACAGACTGCGCACTCATTCGTGATACCGATGATGTATTTGTTCTCGCTTATTCCCGTAACCGCCGCCGCCGTGAACATACTCGGACTTCCCGCGGACGGCATTCTTCAGGATGTATTAATCCGCGTGATTAACTGGGTTGCGGTGTTCCTTTTTATGATAGCGGGATATTTCATTTTCGCGCAATTGCTGAGAGTGAAATTCATAAACAGATTTTTCGAATACACTTCGCTCACGAGATACTGGAAAAGATACATTGCTTCGGGAATGAAATTCAGGGATTTCGGAACGAAATAATTCCTTTCGCGGGGAAATAATTACGCCGAAATAATTTTTTTCGCGGAAAAAACTATACGTCGAAAATAATTCCTTTCTTTATAATCCGAATAGGATTAATTTCCTCGAAATTATCCCATACAAATGGAGCCTGAAATTCCGGAAGTTCAGACGAAAGAAATCATCTCGCCCGCCGAAGAGAAATTTGAAAAAATGAGAAGCAAAACCGGGCTCGTGCTCGGTCCGCTCGTCTTTCTGATATTTTATTTTCTGCCTTACTCGTCGGTTTCGTATGAAGCGCACGCGCTCTCGGCGGTTATTCTTCTCGTGATTGTCTGGTGGATAACGGAGCCCGTGCCGATACCCGCCGCGGCTCTGCTCGGAGCGTTGCTTTGCGTCGTCTTAAACGTGGCGGATATTAAAAAAGTGTTCGCTCCTTTCGCCGACCCGATTGTGTTTCTTTTTCTCGGGAGTTTCATTCTCGCGGAAGCGATGAGCAAGCACGGTCTCGATAAAAGGTTCGCGCTCGGAATTCTCAGGATGAAGTTCGTCGGGAAAAGCACGGGAAGGATTCTTTTCACTTTCGGGGCGATAACGGCGTTCATTTCGATGTGGATTAGCAATACCGCCGCCGCGGCTATGATGCTTCCGATTGCCGTCGGCATCGTCGGCTCTGTCGCGAAAATAGCGGGTGAAGAAAAAGGCAGGAAAATCGACGTGAGGAAGTTCAGGTTCGGTACTGCTATGATGCTAATGACGGCTTATTCGGCGTCGATTGGCGGAATCGGAACGCCAGTAGGCACGCCGCCGAATCTTATCGGCATAGCGATGATTGAAAAATTCGCGGGTCTGAGAATCTCGTTCTTCGAGTGGCTTATGTTCGCTTTGCCGATGCTCGTAATAATGTACGTGTTCCTTTTTCTTCTGATTTATTTTCTGAACAAGCCCGAAGTATCGGGGCTTAAAATCTCGGATTCTTTCGTGTCATCATCGAAACTTGATCTCGGTAAAATGAAACGCGGCGAAATAAATTCGATGATTGCTTTCTTTGTTACCGTCGCGCTCTGGATAATTCCCGGATTCATAGCCGTCATATACGGCACCGAATCGGGCGTGTTTAAAAATTACAACAACCATTTGCCTGAAGCCGCCGCGGCTCTTATCGGAGCGTCGCTGCTCTTTCTTCTACCCGTTGACAGGAAGAAAATGGAGTTTACAATCAACTGGAAGGATGTAACGCGCATCGACTGGGGCACGCTGATTCTTTTCGGCGGCGGACTTTCGCTCGGCAATCTGATGTTTGAAACTAAACTCGCGGATTATCTCGGAAAATCGTTCATAAACTTCAGCGGGCTTGAAACGGTTTGGGGAATTACGTTCGCGGCAATATTCATCGCTATAATCGTGAGCGAAGCGACTTCGAACACCGCGTCCGCCAATATGATTGTTCCCGTTGTGATTTCAATCTGCATCGCGGGAAACATCAATCCCGTTCCGCCCGCCATAGGCGCGACGCTCGGCGCGAGTTGGGGATTCATGCTTCCGGTATCGACGCCGCCGAACGCGATTGTTTACGGTTCGGGAATGGTCCCGATTACGAAAATGATAAGGTCGGGCGTCTTCTTCGATATTATTGGAGGCGTCCTGATTTGGCTCATTCTAAGACTGCTTCTTCCTTTATTGAATCTCGGATGATGCGTATAAAAAATAAGTCTTTCCGCCGCGAGACGGAAAGACCGTAAACAGTTTAAAAATATTATTGTGAAAGACTAAAATATGACGTATGAAAATCCGACTTGAAGTGCTTCCTTTATTTGCGTCTTGAATGACGCCTTCTTTTCGTAAATAATGTTGACGCCAAGATTCACGTTTATGTAATCGTTGACTTTCGCCGTAATAATGTTGTCCCAGTTAACGTCCCAGACGTCGAGTGTGTTGAAGCGGGAAAACAATCTGAGTCTCGAAGAGTAAAGTATGTTTTGCATCAGGTCAACGTTCGCTTCGGTAACCGATTCGATGCCTGTTTCGAGTTTGAATTTTTCGATTTTATCCGGCGTGTCGGGGTCGTCGGAGTATTTCGTGAATTCGCTGGTGATAACTTCCTGCAAGCCTACGCCGAGTCTGGTCGAAAAATTCTTCCTCGAGTAGATGAAACCAAGCGATTGCGTTATGTAGCCCGGGTCGAAGAAAGCCGCCGTCTGAATTTCGGGAGATACGCTGTAATCATATCCGTTGGAAATGCTCGAACGGACTTCGTTGCTGAAATAAGGATTGACCACCCAGCCGAGATGCCTTATCAGAATCGAGTTCAGCCTCAGTTCGTTGTCAGTCGTTTTGAACGAACCGCTTGTCTTGGATTTTCCGTAAGCGAGTTTGAGACTGTTGTACAAATTCCATTTCTTGCTGTGATAATGAACGCCGAAATTTCCCAGCCCTGCGAAAGCTACGGCGTCTTCGCCTCCCTGAGTCCAGTTTGAAAATGAAATCTGGCTCAGGTTTAGCGCAACAGCTCCGCGAGGCGTCCAGCCGTATTTCAACGACGTATCAACCTGCGCGGATAAAAGCGCTGCCGTGAATACGAGTATTAAAAGTAGTAAGGCTCTTTTCATAAGATAATATTTTGATTCCGGTTTTTCCGAAATTGTTATTTTGTTAAGGCTTTTATCTTAAATAATATTCCTGCAAGGATTCCCGCTATGCTCGGAACACCGAGGAACAGCCACAATTGCTCGATTGCTTTTCCGCCTGCGAAAATCGCGGGTCCGAAACTTCTTGCTGGATTTACGGATACTCCCGTTATCTGTATTCCGAATATGTGAATCACTACAAGTGTTATGCCGATTGCGAGACCCGCAAGTTCCGTGTGAACTCCATCCTGAGTCGAGCCGAGTATTACTATTACAAAAAGAAAAGTCGCTACGAATTCAAAGATAATCGCCGACTGTAGAGCGTATCCGCCCATGTATCCCAGTCCCCAGCCATTCTGTCCCAGACCGCTTACGGTAACGTCGTATCCGGCTCTACCCGTCATAATGAGGAAAATTACCGCGGCTCCGAGTATTCCGCCTATGAATTGAAAAATTATGTAACCCGCAAGGTCTTTTCCCGTCATCTTGCCGGCGAAGAAAACCCCAAGACTTACAGCGGGATTAATGTGGCATCCGGAAATCGGACCGATGCCGTATGCCATCGCTATTAAAGCCAGACCGAAAGCGAACGCGATTCCAAGCACCCCTACGGAGGCGCCCGCAACAACGGCGGTGCCGCATCCGAACAATACAAGCGTGAAAGTTCCTATTAACTCTGCAAAGTATTTTTTCATTGACGTAGTTTTTGGTTTATGAAATGTTAATTCTTCTTAATTTATTATATTTTTTTGTTTATTCCAACATCTGATAATTGCCTCACATTAATGAATAAATGATACGGATATTTTGAAACACGCGTTTTTATTTCATCGTATATAAACAAAAACGGATAATTTTTCCCTGTTTAAACTCTTGTTATTCGTTTTGTTCTTAACCTCAATTGTTTAAAAATGAAAAACATTATTCTTCTGCTTTTTGTGCTGGCTGCTTTGTCAGTCACCCGGGCACAGACGGCACCCGTTGATACATCTGGGCTCGGCCGCATAAAATACGAGGCTCTGAATAATCCGAAGGCTATCAAAACACTTTCTTATCTCTGCAATGTATTCGGTCCCCGTCTTATGTGGTCTCCTGAATACAAAAAAGCCGCGGCGTGGATTGAATCCGGTCTGAAGGAATGGAATATACCCGATGTCTATTTTGAGGACATAAACAAGAAAGGAAAGTCCTGGTCGTTGAAGAAATATCACGTTTCCGTAATCGAACCTTATTCTATGAACCTGATTGTAAATCCGAAATGCTGGTCGCCGGGAACTCAGGGTACCATAAAAAGCGAAGCGGTGTATTTCAAGGCTTCGAAAACCGAAGAGTTTGAAAAGTACCGGGGTAAACTCAAAGGAAAGATCGTGCTCATATCCGACCCGATACCTCAGAGAATGGCAATGAGACCAATGGTGTCGCGGTTTAACGACGACACACTCAACGCGCTTTCAAACTATACGATTCCGACAAAAGAAGAAAAACTTTCAGCGGAGGAACAGGAGAAAAAGAACAATAAACTCTATGTGGAATATTTTTCATTCTTCTCGAAGAAAGTCGCGTTCTGCAAGGAAGAAGGCGCGGCGCTTATCCTTGACGCGGGCGCGAGACAGTACGGGACTAATATTGCCTGGGGAAATATTTCAGCGGTAATGCCGAACGATATTTTTGATTTCCTCATTAAGTATGCGGGCGATCCGGATATACCGGAATCACTTCCGCAGATGGTTGTTTCGACAGAGCAATACAATACGATAATCGATATGCTGTCGAAAAATATTCAAGTGATGATTGAAGCGAATCTTGAGGTCGAGAAAAACGGTGTGACAGACGGATTTAACGTGATAGCGGAAATTCCGGGCACCGACCTGAAAGATGAAATCGTAATGATGGGAGGTCATCTCGATTCCTACACTTCAGCAAACGGCGTGGTTGATAACGGAACGGGCGTTGTTGCCTGCATTGAAGCCCTGCGTATTATTAAATCACTCGGCATTCAGCCGCGAAGAACAATCCGCATCGCCCTCTGGGGCGCCGAAGAAGAAGGTCTTGTCGGCTCGAAATATCATATTGATAAACATTTCAAAAACGGAAATGAAAAACTCTGCGCGTATTTTAATATGGATTTCGGCGTCGGCAGATTCAGAGGAATATATGCCGAGGAAAACGTTCGCGCCGCGTCGGTTTTCAAAGACTGGATTTCCGTGCTCAACGATGAAAAATTCAAGACCGTTTGTTTGAGCAGCGTCAAGAATTCCGATCAGGAATCGTTCTATGACGCGGGACTTCCGGGATTCGCCTTCATTCAGGACCCGCTTGACTATATGAGAATCTATCATACAAATATGGACTATCTTGACCGCGTTCCTCAGGACGACCTGAATCAGAATGTTTACATACTGTCTGCTTTTGCCTGGTTCGCCGCGAACATGAAAACTAATTTACAATAAATTAAAATTACAATAATGGAAACTAAAATAAAAAAATCTTTTAACACCCGAGCATTTGTTTCCGTCGCGATGTTCACATCTCTTCTCGCTCTGCCGCTCTCGGGATACATGAACCATATATTGCAGTTCGAAACGCTTACGACAGCGCGTCATTTCTGGATGTCGGTGCACGACGTTGCGGCAATTCTGTTCGCAGTGTTTTCAATCGTTCACATTTTTTTGAATAGACGCGCGCTTCTGAATTATGTTCATAAATTAAAAACTGTAGCCGTCAGCAAAGAAGCCATATTGGCTGTAATTCTTATTGTGTTCATTGTCGGATTTATTTCGATGCACGCTTTTCACGCGGGCTGAACAGAACATTAATTGTTTTCTTGAATAATATTCCTGAAGCGGGAAATATGACTGCCCGGGAAGAAAACGGATTTTTAAAAACGGAAAACCTTTTTACTCCGTATGTTGTTATAAAACCGATGAATGAAAACAAAGAAAAAAACAGCATCAAGCCTCTTATTACGCTGATAGTGTCATCTGGATTTTTCGGAATTATTCTCGTTCCGGCATTCTGGATAGCAATGTCAGGCGTGATGTTGTTTGACTCTCCCGGCTCGACAGAAAGCGTTTTTCTTCTTGTTTTATACGCAGTGTTTCTTTCTTTTCCTTTTGTAATTTTAATTTCGTTCACGTCCTGGATATTTTTTTATTTTGAAAAATATAAGTGGGCGGTTATAGTGTCGCTGTTTCCTCTCATAAACATTTTGAGCGCCTTGATTCTCATCTTCATATCTTACGTCTTCTTCAACGGCAGTCTCATCCCGTAATTTACCCTCCGGTACAGGTATGTTTTATTTCAAATCGTGTCGCTTTTTGGTATATTGTATCATAGAGAATAAGTCTAATATGATATCGCCTTTTAATATATTCCAATTGACAGAGGAGACAGTTAAAGAAGTTGAGAAGTTTCCTCCGGTGCCGCACAGGCACGACCACGAAGAATTGATAATTCTTACAGAAGGAAACGCGGAACATTTTGTAGATTTCAAAAAAGAAAAGGTGTCGGCACCTTCGGTAATATACGTCGCTCAATGCAGGGTGCACAAGTTTGTTCCGCAATCAGGCGCGCGGGGCTGGGTTATCCGCTATAAAGCAGGATTTATTCCTGAAAGCAAATTTCATTACTATTCCTGTTATATCGATAATGTGGAGTATATGATAAATCCCGGCTACTGCCTTGATAATATTGAAACACTCTGTGAACTTATGAAAAGCGAACTCGATTTGAAACCGCCGGATTTCAATACGATAAAACATCTTCTCGAAGCACTGATTTCAAAACTTGAAACTCTCGGACTGAATAAACTTCTGCCGGAAGAAAACCGGAATAATTACCGCGCCGTTACTTTTAAAAACTTTTTGAAAATTCTCGAAGATAATTTCCGCCGTCCAGTCGGAGTCGAATTTTATGCAGAGAAACTCAACATGTCGATTAGAAATCTCAACATTATATGCAGGGAGTTAATAAATAAAAGCGTCAGGGAATTAATTGAAACCCGCAAACTAATAGAAGCGCGCCGCCTTCTTCTTAATACCGAAAAATCCGTTTCAGAAATAGGTTTCGAACTCGGATATAACGAGAAATCCTATTTCACGCGGGTTTTCAGGGAAAAAACAGGCTCAACACCGTCACAATTCAGATCGCAATCGTTTTCAATTTCTGCTTAAAAGTACCACTCATTTTCCGAAAAGTATTACCGCTATATATGTAGGTACATATATTTTTGTATAGTAACTAATTTGAAATATAAACTTTAAACATAATAAAACATCATGGAAAAAACAAAATGGGTTATTGACCCGACACACAGCAAAATAGGATTCAAGGTTAAGCACCTTATGATATCCAACGTTCTCGGCAACTTCAAGCAGTTTGAGGGCGAAGTCCTTACAGACGGCGATAATTTTGAGAACGCCGAAATCAAACTTACAATTGACGCAGCATCTGTCGATACCGAAATAGCCGACAGGGACACGCATCTGAAAAGCGCCGATTTCTTCGATGCGGAAAAGTATCCTAAACTTACTTTTTCGGACGCGAAGATTGTGGACCTCGGTGATGATACTTTTGAAATGAAAGGCAATCTCACAATTAAAGATGTAACGAAACCCGTAAAACTTTCGGTGGAATTCGGCGGCATCATGAAAGATCCCTGGGGGAATGAAAAAGCCGGTTTTTCAATAAGCGGTAAAATCAACAGGAAAGACTGGGGACTGACCTGGAACGCGGCTCTTGAAGCGGGCGGCGTGCTCGTCGGCGAAGACATAAAAATAATTATTGACGTTGAATTGCTGAAACAAAAGTAATATGCTGCTGATTGATGTGAATTCGGAAAAAGATATGATTGTTGCATTACTTAATGACGTGAACGCGAACATTATTATATGATAGCAAAAAAGAATAAAATAAAAAACGATTCAACAGTAATGCCTGTGCTCTTTGTAGGGCACGGCAGTCCGATGAACGCAATCGAAGATACTGAATTCTCACGCGGATGGCGCGGGATTTCGGGCGAATTACCGAAGCCCGAAAGCATTCTCTGCGTCTCCGCGCATTGGGAAACTAACGGCACACGCGTAACGTCGACGGCTTATCCCGAGACCATTCACGACTTCGGCGGATTTCCGCGAGAACTATATGAAGTCGTGTATCCCGCGCCCGGAAGTCAGGAACTTGCAAAATACACGGAGAATACGGTCAGGAAAACGAAAATTGAACCGGACGATAAATGGGGGCTTGACCACGGAGCGTGGAGCGTGCTAAGACACATGTATCCCGATGCTGATATACCCGTCATTCAACTGAGCCTTGATTATACGAAGGACCCCGCTTATCATTATGACCTTGCCAAAGAACTTTCATCCTTGCGAAGGCGGGGAGTCTTAATCGCGGGAAGCGGCAACATCGTTCATAATCTTAGAATGATTGATTGGAAAAATAAAGAAGCGGGATATGACTGGGCTAAAGAAGCAAATTTAAAACTTAAAAATTTAATGCTTGATGGCGACCATAAAAGTCTGATTGAATATGAAAAACTGGGAAGGGAAGTCGGGCTTTCCGTGCCGACACCCGAGCATTATCTTCCGTTGCTCTACGTTCTTGCTCTCAAAGAAGAAAAAGAAAGCATCTCTTTTTTCAACGATAAAACCGTCATGGGCTCAATCTCCATGACTTCGCTTTTAATAAAATAATTTTTTAAAAGGTGTAAAAATGTCTAAAACAATAATACATAAATCCGAAACGCGGGGCAGGGCAAATCACGGCTGGCTGGACACCCGCCATACATTTTCCTTCGCCGATTATCACGACCCTGAACGCATGCGTTTCGGCGTTCTGAGAGTTCTTAACGACGATATTGTCAGTCCGGGAATGGGATTCGGAAAACACCCGCACGATAACATGGAGATAATATCGATTCCTCTCGAGGGGGACCTCGAACACAAGGACAGTATGGGCAATGTCACGGTAATTAATCACGGCGACATACAGGTTATGAGCGCGGGCACAGGTATTTACCACAGCGAATATAACAAGAATAAAGATAAACCGGTAAAATTTTTGCAGATATGGATTTTTCCCGATAAAAAAGATGTGACTCCGCGATACGACCAGATAACATTAAATACTAACGACCGCCTGAACAGGCTCCAGCAGGTAGTTTCACCGAATCCGGACGACGAAGGAGTATGGATTTACCAGAACGCATGGTTCCATCTTGGAAAATTTGATAATGGAGTTGCATCCGAATATGAAATAAAAAGAAAAGGAAACGGTGTTTACGCTTTTGTAATTAAAGGAAGTTTCAGTATTGAAGGAATAACACTGAATGAAAGAGACGGAATGGGAATTTGGGAAACGAATAATATTTCATTTGTTGCTCAATCGCAGGATGCCGAGGTGCTGCTTATGGACGTTCCGATGAAATAGTTATACTTATGGGCAAAGCCGGAAATGCATTTACCGGCTTTGCTATTTTTGTGTCTTCAAAAATGTTCCGTTGGAATATTCCCTGAACGCCGTCTCGAGTTCTTCGCGCGTGTTCATAACTATCGGTCCGTACCAGGCAATGGGCTCTTCGAGCGGTTTGCCCGATATGAAAAGGAACCTTACTCCGTCCTCTTTGGCCTTAATTCTGATTTTATCACCGCTACCGAAAACCAAAAACTGTCCTTTTCTGTAAACAGTTTTGTCGTTGTTCCCGAACACTGCCGAACCTTCGAAGATATAGATTAGTATATTATGATCTTTATCGGTTCCGATATCCTTGATGGTGCTTTTATTGACTTCGAAATCCAGATATCGCGCGTCGACTTCAAGGTCTTTCACAGGTCCATTGAGATTTTCGTATTGTCCGCATATGATTTTAACTTTCACATCGCCGTCTTCGTAAACAGGCATGTCTGTCGATTTGACATCCCTGTACCTCGGATTCATCATCTTACTTTTCGCGGGAAGATTCACCCATAACTGAAATCCGCGCAGCGATTTGTCTGTTATCTTCGGCATTTCCTGATGTATTATACCGCTGCCCGCGGTCATCCATTGCACGTCTCCTGATTTTATGACGTCTTTGTTGCCCAGTGAATCCTCGTGTTCGACCTCGCCTTCAAGCATATATGTCACGGTTTCAATTCCTCTATGCGGATGCCAGGGAAAACCTGCTATGTAATCATCGGGATTATCCGAACCAAAATTGTCAAGTAAAAGAAACGGGTCGGTAATGTTCCGTGCGGCGTTCCCGAAAACTCGCTGAAGCCTGACTCCCGCACCCTCAGTAACAGGCAGCGCCCTGTGATGAGATATTATGCCTCTGAATTCGTTCGTTTTCATTGTACCGGAATTTTTTAAATTATATAAACTTTTTTATTGAAATAATCAGAACATTGAATATTATTCAGGTTCTTTTCTCGACGGTATTTTAATCCTTAACTGAATCATTTTGCGGCTCTGTTGACGATATCGATTAACGGCTGAAATGCGTCAGGCTTAATCGCGTTCGTTCCTACGAACGGATGATCCAGCACGTAAATCAGATACAGCACGAGCACGCATACTAAAACCAGAAATGCCGTCATTATGTACTGATGCAATTTAACTTTAGTGCTGAAAAAGAATGTAAAAGCGACAAGAATTACGGACGACACTATCAAAACAAGCCATAATATATCCGGCATGCTCTGCTTGCTTGCCAGCAGGCGATGCCTTCTGAACTCTCTCAATTCGTGCAGGTTCTTTACGGATTGCGAGAGGACTTCGCTGTTTGGTATCTGGTTGGAGTTGATGGATAAAAATATTCTGTTAAGCCTTATAAATATCTTTTGCGCCTCATCATCCCTTTTACCCTCACCCAGCGCAAGCCATTCTTCGTTTGTAACCCGTTTAACGTATTCACGGATTTGAGAATGAATTTCTTTTTTAACGGAATCCGGATAAATAGCCGCGTCATAATAAAGATTCAGAAGGTTGTTCGCTTCCCCCTCGATCTTTGAATTGGTCTCCTCCAGATTATTCCAAATTACAAATACAACAAATGCCATGAGGACGGCGTAAATAACGCACACTGCGTTATATAGAAAACCGCCGACCTCGTGGTTTTCAATCATCAATTCATGCGGTATTTTTCTTCTAAATACTCTCTCTGCCGTAAAAAAGACCGCTATGCTAGCAACCGATAGAATTATTATTGAAACAACGAATGGAAGTTCAAGAAATATTTTCATAGGACTGGATTTAAATTATCGTAAAATTATCTCCTGTTCAAAAAATATATTGCGCTGCCGACAGTACCCCGTGCTTTAAGCGGAAATTATTTAATATATCCCTGAAAATAAATATAGAAACTGAATGCTCTGTTTCGCTTCTCTGCCGGAAATTACACTTAAAGAAATGATTTAAGTTTGTTATTTTGATTTTATAATTCAAACAGATTTTTCAATCACATATTATGGAAAATTTTTCGTCTGCCGTTGCTCTTGCTTTTGTGGTCCTGTTTCCTCTCGTAAATCCTGTTGGAGCGATTCCCGTATTTTGTTCTCTGACGTCCGATTCGACAAACGATTACAGGAAAAAGACGGCGCTGAAAAC
>CALGII010000254.1 GCA_937915485.1 uncultured Ignavibacteriota bacterium
AAGTTCGCGATGTTCAATAAAATCATAAACGATTTCATCCGCCTTGACAATCCCGAATTCGTTTACTGGATAGAACTCGGGAATCATTCTCTCGAATCAAACGTCAAACTGTGCGCCTCGCCTCCGGATATTTCCGATTACATGCGCGAAAATATTTTCAGGGAGAATAACACGTGCATAATGACAAGCGCCACGCTGTCCATAGACGATAATTTTGATTATTACAAGAACAGGCTTGGAGCCGAATCCGCCGAATCAATCAAACTTCCCACGCAGTTTGACTTTTTCCGTCAGGTCAACCTCTATGTTCCGAACGACAGAAGCCTGATTCCGAAAACGGACAATAATCCGTTGTACGCGAAGGCGCTCGAGAAATGGATAACTTACTTCCTGAACCTCACCGGCGGCAAGGCGCTCGTGCTGTTCACGAATTCATATCTTATGAGAACAATCGGAAGCCGTCTCCGGGATAATCCGGAAATCAACGGTCTTGATATTCTGGTGCAGGGTGAAGGCGAATCCCGCAGAAATCTTCTCGAGAAATTCAAGAACGATGTAAATTCGGTTCTTCTGGGACTTGACAGTTTCTGGCTCGGTGTCGATGCGCCCGGAGAAACACTAAGCAATTTGATTATTACACGTCTTCCGTTCGTAGTACCGGACCACCCGCTGGTTCAGGCGAGGCTCGAACTTATCGAGTCGAGAGGAGGAAACAGTTTCGCGGATTATTCCCTTCCCGAAGCGATACTGAAATTCAGGCAGGGAGTCGGACGATTGATCAGAAACAAAACGGACGAAGGAATAATAGCCGTGCTTGACAACAGAATCCTCTCCAAGCCGTACGGCAGGCACTTTCTTAATTCCATCGACGAATGCCCCGTAACGATTCTCTGACGGTATTTACTTCATTTAATCTGTGCTGCTTAATGATTATCTTTAAGAATGGAAAACGAAAACAACTTAAAAGAAGAAAAGAAATATCCCGTGAACGAAAAGGTCAACGAGCCCGATGAACAGAACCTGTCTTCGATTGACGATGAGCCGCTGTCCGCTGATGAAAAAACAGCATCGGCTAACATACCGCTTCAGAATCCCGATAATAATTTTCCCTATTACGCAAATGTAGATAAAAGAATCTTCAACAACGCGAGAGCGCTCGCGGTGAAAATACTGGTCAGATGCGAGAGAACTGACGCTTATCTCGATAAAATCATCGATTTTGAAATCAGGAATAACGACCTGAATGACCTTGATAAGGCGCTGCTGAACGAAATCGCTCACGGCGTCATAAGATGGCTCAGAAGACTCGACTGGTTCCTCAACGGCTTCTACAGAGGACAGTATGAAAAATGCCTGTCGGACGTGAAGAATGCGATGTGGGTCGCTCTGTACCAGATACTTTTCCTGAATAAAATTCCTTACGCGGCGGCGGTTAACGAAGCCGTCGAGTTGATAAAAAAACTCCGCGGCGACAAGCACGCCGGAGTCGTAAACGGTCTGCTCAGGACAATCATCCGAACTCTGGACAGTCTTGTCTGGCCGACAAGAGAAATTGACGAAGTCAATTACCTCGGAATAATTCAATCCCATCCGAACTGGATGGTGCGCAGATGGGTCGCAAGATTCGGATTCGACGAAGCGGAGAAACTCTGCGAGGCTAACAACAGAAGACCGAAACTTTCCCTCAGGGTAAACAGGATGAAGATAACTCCCGAGGAACTCGAAAAACACCTTGAAGAGCGCGGGATACAGTTCAGGAGAGGAAGTTATTCTACGGATTTCATACACATCAAAATGATGTCACGTATTTATGACGACGAATTTTTTAAGAAGGGGTATTTCAGCATACAGGACGAAAGCGCGGGATTAATGTCAAAACTACTCGACCCGAAAGAAGACGAACTGGTACTCGATGTATGTGCAGCGCCGGGAGGGAAGACTTCGCATATTTCGGAACTAATGAACGGTAAGGGAAAGATAATTGCTATTGACAAATATCTTTCAAAAGTTGAAATAATGAAGAAGAACTTCGAAAGGCTTGCAATGACAAACGTTCTCGCTTTCCATGAAGATATTCAGGAACCGAAGACGGAACTTATCCGCGAGAAACTTATAGGCAAGGTTGACAAGGTTATCGTTGACGCTCCGTGTTCGGGATTGGGAGTGATAACGAAAAAACCCGACATTAAGTGGAAACGCGAATCGGGCGACATAATGAAACTCCAGAAAATTCAACTTGAAATTCTTGAAAAAGCGGCGGAATATGTTAAGCCGGCAGGAGCGCTCGTGTACAGCACCTGCACGACCGAGAAGGAAGAAAACGAAGACGTGGTGGATATTTTTCTCAAAAGACACTCGGAGTTTAAAGCGGATGACGCATCGGCTTTCGTAAGCAGTGATGTTGTTAGTAAGAACGGATTTATCGAACTGCTGCCGCACGTGCACAACATTGACGGAGCATTCGGAGCAAGACTTATAAGACAATAAAAAAGCCCTTTTAAAGGGCTTTTTCCTTAAAATCTAATATTATTTTTTATTTCTTAATTTCCTTTTTAATTTCTTTTTTCGAATCCTTCTTCACATCCTTTTTGATTTCCTTTTTCTTGAGTACAGATTTATCCTTGCTCCTGTTTTTCCTGAGTTCATCCGCCTGTCTTTGCATTCTAACCTGATAAGTGACGTCCTTGAACTTTTTCAGGTCCGCATCAGAAAGAACGGGGATGCTCAGCACCTGACCGGGATATATGAGATTCGGATTCACTATCTTCTTAGGAGTGTGCGCGGGGGCTGTAATTACACCGTTTTCATTCGCTTCCCAGATCTTCGGCCAGTAGTTGTTCCTGCCGTATATTTCCTTCATACCCGCGATTTTCCACAAACAATCGCCCTTGACGACTGTATATTGATTTGATTTCGACAACGGCGCTTTTTCCCACGATTCGAGTTTACTCTTCATTGCAATATAGCGTGAATAAAATTCCGGAAGACACTTTATTCTCGACGCTTCTATCCAGTCAAAATACATTTTTCTGGCATCCTGCGGCGTGCCGAGTTTGTTGTTAATCTTTTTTTCGGTTTCATCGAATTTCTTCCTGAATTCCGCCATGCCGTTCCTGTCCGTACCGACCGAGGAATACAGTTCGTTTTCGGCATCAAGCGCTTTTTTATCCATATCAATGGAATGTGATTTCAGCGCATCGATATCAGCGTTCATCTTCTGAATTTGAAGCGAGAGTTGCTCTTTCTTCAAGGCAAGATCGTCCATTTGTTTCTGCCATTCGTTTATCAATAATTCGTCTTCCCTACCGTACTTATCCTCTTCGGGACAGCAATCATCGTCCTGCGAAAAAATACGCGAAGGCAAAAACTGAAACAGGATTGAGATGAGAAATAAATTTAGAACTACCCTTTTCATAATTTAAAAATTGATTTAATAAAAAAAGTGACGGCTCAGATTTCTGAGCCGTCAAAAAATTAAGATAATTTATTTTTATATCAAATATAAAAAAAGTTACTTCTCGTCGTAGAAGTCACCGAGTTTAATTCTCGCGTTAATCATCGCCGTTACAAGACCGAACGCGGAATTCGGAGATTTCGTTAGTCTTATGGAAGGTCCGAGAGCAAATGAACTTAAACCGAAAGATTCCGCGATATTCGAAACGTATGCTTCCCACAGGAACTGCCAGTTTCTGTCCGCGTTTCCGAACATGTAATCCATTCTAACGTCGAACACAGAGCCCGCAACCCTGATTTCCCTCGCGGTATAACCCGCGTGGAAGTTGCCGAAATACTTAGCAATATAAATCTTTGCCCTTGTCGAACCGAAAGTTCTAATAGGATAACGGAATTCGAAATTAAAGAAACTGCCGCGGGGGATGCTAAGATTCGGCATGTACCTTCCGTTTTTGAGCGTGTCATAATTATTCTTCACCAGAAGCGGGGGATCGTAATCGCCGCTGTCAATTACGGAGAAGAATCCGACTTCGAAGAAGTTACCGAACGGAAGCACATAACTCGCCTGAATACCGAGTTTCGGCGAGAAAATATTGTTGTAATTTCCGAACGTGCTTTCCTTTTCACCTGATGTCGCACCCGCGTCGCGCTTCCTGACGAGTTCTTTGATTCTTGTCGTCACGCCGATTTTCGCGCCGAGGAGATGGAAGTTCGCGCCAACGAGGTCCGTTTCAAAAGGACCGGAATACGGTGTCCCGAGTTGGAACGAAAAGCCGAAACTCTTCTTGAGCGGAATACCGAGAGGCTCGCCGCCGAAGAAATTCAGATACGGGTTAATGTATGCTGTCGTGCTTAGAATTTCTTTCTCTTTCTTGGGAGGCGCTATCACTTCTTTAATCTTAACCTTCTTCAAAGCGTCAACAAACACAGAAATGTAATTGTATCTTTTCTGCGCGAGGTTAATCTTATTAGGAGCTGACCAGTTAAGAAGTTTTTGCTGAACCTCTTTTGTTATGTTGTTCCAGGGCACCTGAATCTTTGTCGGATCCGTTTCTTCGCCGATTACAACATAATGATTGTTCGGGTCCGCGTCAGAAACGTTTACGATAAGCGTAAATGAGGACAGTTTCGGGTCCACCGCCATTTCGTCCTGAATTTTCACGTAAACGCTGTCGTCGTCCGTATTCGCATTAATCTTGAAATACCTGAACGTCTTTGGATCGTCTTCTCTCACTTCCTGTGAGTAGGTGTTTTTTACGTTGAAGCTAACAGCAATAATCAAGAACGTAAAAAATGCAAAAGCAGAAGTTTTTAGAATATTCATACTAATTATTTTAATAAAAAAATTATCTTTCTACCAATCGCCGAACGTGTATTGCCCCTGTCTGGAAACACTGTGCGGCGCTATTTTATCCTTAACCGTTACGGTGAAGGACGCCCTGAAAGGCGCCGAACCGTTCTCGGTCATCCTTTCAAATTGTTCTTTGGAAGCAGCATATTTGAGGACGAGGTCATATACGCCGTTTCCTTTTGTTTCTACCTTAACCGGACCTACTATGTTTACGTCAAGTTGTCCGACGAAATCATCCTCGATGGATATTCTGTATCCGACTACGCTCTGAAGTTCTCTTAAAGAAGCGTCCGGACCGCCTGACTTGAGCGGCTGAATATTAATCTTTGGTTTCTGATTTTCTCTCGTATTAACTGTCTTGCTTTGATTGCCCTGTTTATATGTTACTGTCTTCTGACCGCCCATAGTGAACGACCTTGAGCCGCCTGCCGGAATCGATGCAATTTGACCTCCGTCGTCTCCGTATATTTCAAGCGGCATGTTTCCCCTGTTCGTAATGGAGTTAGTCGTGTACTGAACGAGCGGAGCAGCAACCAAAGGAGTAACGTCAATGTTCTCCATCTTGACGTCTTCTTTTATTTCCTCTTTCAGTTTCTCCTGTTCCTGCTTGCTCAATCTTTCAAACTCCGACTGTGAAACTACCATCTGCCCTGTCTGAAGGGTAATCATGTTCGGTGTAATCTGCGGCGGAATGAAGTTCTTTAAATCCGCGATGTTCCTCAGCGAATCAAGTTCGATTTTCGGAACGAGACCGAGCGCAAGCATCGAATCGATGTATTTTTTCAGCGAGTCCGCGTATGTCTTCTTCACGGCTTCTTCTTCGGTCAATACTTTCTGCAGATTTATATCGGCGCCTTTCATGGTCAATACGACAAGAACAAAGATATATAATACCTGATATATTATGAATTTAACGTCTCTATTGGATTTACTCATCGCTTTAAAATTAAAGTTTAAGCTATTACTGACGCTTTCCTGTCAGATAAACTAAATTTTCGAGACTCTTCAGTGCATTCGAGTCTTTCATGTGACCGACTGTTTCGCTTAGCATCGCCGCAGTCTTCTGTAATTCAAGTAGCGAAGACTGGTCGGGAAGTTTAACTTCGCCGATCGCGCTAGACAGACCTTTCATAACTTCAAAGTTATTCTTCATGATTTCCGAATATTCCGCCGTTTTCTTTATTATAGCGGCGACGTTGTTCACGTTGTTGATAACTTCGTTCATCTGGTTCGCAACTGAAGCGTCTGTAAGTTTAATCTTGCTGAAATCCTCAACCATCGCCTTGAATGTGCCAAGGTTCTTCGCGTGCTCATCGTTTACCTCTTTAGCCATCTTCAGATATTTGAATATGACTTCAGCGTCTTCTTTCGACAATTGTTTCGTGCTGCCTGCACCGGATACTCCGACGAGAAGCTGTTCGTTAGTCGAACGAATGCTCTCGAGAAGCCTGTTCTGCAACTGATATTGATTGTAGAAATTGTATTCTTCTTCGATGTTTCCTACTTCTTCTGTTATAGCCTGATACTGCAGTCCCTGCGTTTCGAATACGGTTCCAAACAACTTGCCGATAGCAAGAATCACGATAGACTTGATTTCAAACGGCACCGAAAATCCCAGAAATATCTTTTCACCCAACTGCGTTGAAAGAAGCAGGATGGCGGCACCCAACAACGGCATGGCAGTCGAAATGGAATCCACAAGCCCGCTGTAATTATCTACGATTCTCGTGATAATCTCTCCGGACGGGCCTTTAAGCGCTATCTGCTTTTTAAGACTGTGGTTGCTCGCCCATGCAAATATCAGAAATAATATATAGGCTACAAACGGCAGCCACCAGAACTGCATCGGAATAACTTTCTGAGTTATATCGTACTGGAACAATGATTTTGCGAGGTCCGAGGAAATGTTGCCGAGAACAGGAACATAAGAGACGTCGACGAATAAAGAAATAATCAGCAGTATTAAAGACGGAATCAGCGCCCTGATAACGTCCTTCGTTCCTGCCTTGCTGATTCTGTTCAGGTTCTTTTCAACGAGGTATTTTCTTATTTCGACAATTTCCGAGAAGCCTTCTTTGAGTTGACTGATTTTTGATTCAATCCTGTTTGCTTTCGGGTCAAAATTCCCGGCGGGAATTTTTGATTCTTGTGTAGAATTGTTGTCTGCCATGTTAAAAACTTATTTTATTGTAAAATTAAGTTAAAATAATTATTTCTTATAATATATAAATCATGTGTAATATAAAAAACATATTTAATACAAACAACGAAATAATTGAAATTTCAGCATTTTTCCGAAATCTCAAATACTTCGGTTATCCGCCTTCGTGCTTTTCGTAGGCATTTATTATTTCCTTTACGAGCCTGTGCCTTACGACATCATTCTTATTGAAATATACGAATGCAACACCCTCAATGCCTTTTAGAATTTCCGCCGCCTGAATCAGTCCCGACATTTCCTTCGCCGCGAGATCGATCTGAGTCACGTCGCCGGTAATAATCGCCTTGGAATTCGGACCGAGTCTCGTAAGAAACATCTTCATCTGCATCGTAGTCGAATTCTGCGCCTCATCCAGTATTACAAACGAATTGTTGAGCGTTCTTCCCCGCATGTAAGCGAGAGGAACAATTTCGATAATGTTCTTTTCGAAGTAACCGCGAAGTTTTTCGTTCGGCAGCATAGCCTCAAGCGCGTCGAACAATGGCTTCAGGTAAGGATCGATTTTTTCCGAAAGGTCGCCGGGCAGAAATCCCAGGCTTTCTCCCGCCTCCACCGCAGGTCTTGCAAGTACTATCTTTCCAACCTGCTTGTTCTTCAGCGCGGCTACCGCGAAAGCGACTGCCAGATAGGTTTTTCCCGTGCCGGCAGGTCCGATAGCGAATATAATGTCGTTCTCGGATATCGTATTGCAATAATCTATCTGAGTCGGCGTCCTGGGCTTTATCAAGTCGTTTTTATTGTAAAGTATTACGTCGCCCCTGTCCTGATTTCCATTCTCTCCCGCGGCCTTTCCGTTTCTCGTATCGTCAATCAAATCGGCAATTAGCCTTACATCATCGGCGGTAACGCGCTCCTGCCTCTTTGCGAGGAACACCATTTCGTCGATCATGCGCGACGCTGTCGAGAATTCCTTCTCGTCGCCGCTCTTCAGAAAAATATTGTCTCCGCGAACGACTATTATCGCTCCGGGAAATTTTTCCTTGAGAAAATTCAGGTTCTCTTCGTTGACCCCAGTGAATGACAACAGGTCAATGCCGGTTAATGATATGTTCTTTTCCGTAGTGTCTATTAAAAATTAAAAAAAAGAGCCTTTATGCGTTCGCATAAAGGCCCCTTTACTATCATTTGAAAGAAAATTATTTCTTCTTTTCTTCTTTCTTCGGTTCTTCTTTCTTTACGTCTTTCTTCACGTCTTTCTTTACTTCTTCTTTCTTTACGTCTTTCTTTTCATCTTTCTTTACTTCTTTCTTATCGTCTTTCTTGGGCTCTTCTTTATCCATTTTTTTCTTTCTGTGCCATCTGTATTTCTTGGATTTGTCAAGAGCTTTCTTCTTAAGGTCTTCGGTAAGTGCCGGAACCTTTAAAACCTGACCCGGATAAATTAAGTTCGGGTTCTTGATGGTTTTGGGAACTTTCGGAGGAGCATTCACAACGCCCTTTTCGTTTGCATCCCAGAGTACGGGCCACATCTTGACGTTGTTGTAGATTTCCTTCTTGCCCGCGATCTTGTACAAGCAGTCGCCCTTTACAACAGTGTAACCGGCTTCCTTCTTGACTTCTTCCCACTTCGCAAGCGCGTCTTTCATCTTTTTATATCTGTCATAAAATTCGGGTAAGCATTTAATCTTCGATGCTTCGATTTCTGCGAACATCTTCTGTGCATCTTCTTTCTTACCTTCTTTTTTATTTATGAACTTTTCTGTCGCTTCGAATTTCTTTCTGAAATCCGCGACACCGCTCTTTGTCGAGCCGACTGATGCATAAAGATCTTCTTCCGCTTTTACGACTGCAGCGTCTTTGTCGGAATTGGTTTTCTTTAACGCGTCAACGTCTTTTGTTAATTGGTCAAGTTTACCGGTAAGTTCATTCTTCTTTGCGGTATACTCATCCATTTGCTTCTGCCACTCTTCTTCAGTCATTTCAGGAGCTTCTTCTTCTTCTTGAGCAAATACTGATATCTTTGCACCAAGAGTTAAGGAGAGGACAAGCAATGCGATTAATAATTTATGAAACTTCATTTATTAAAATCTCCTTTTTTTAAAAATTTTTTAAAATTTTTTACTTGTGCTTTTTAAAATACAAACTTAAGATTACTTGCAATTGGCTTTTGCTTGATCCATTTGCTTTTGGAAATCTTTGATCTTTGCATCTTTATCAGCAATTTGCTTCTGCAACTGAGACTTTTCACTCTCTTTTGCATTTACCTGACTCTGAAGTGATTCGACTTCCGCTTTCAGGTCGTTTAACTGTTTAAGTTGCTCTTCACTTACACCACCGCAACCTGCAATGATTCCTGAAAGGAATGCTACGGTAAGCAATACGAAGAACATGTTTTTAATTTTGGCCATTTAATACCTCCTGTATTTTTGGCGGATTTAAAAAATAGTTTGTTTAAAGACAAAACAAATATATATGTCTTAATATATCTTGTCAAGTCAAATTCTAAAAAAGTGGACATCTTTTTTATAATAAAATAGACATGCCCGTAATAATTGTTTTATCAATCTTTTAATCTCAGAATTTTGCGGGTTTAATTTAATCTATTGCCCATTGAGGTTGGAATTGCAGTCACTGCATCAAAACTACTCGCATTTTGTCCTGTTGTATGAAACGTTCCGGCCTTATATTGGTTATCCGTTATTTCATTCCCATTCTATTGTTGCCGGAGGTTTCGAACTTATATCGTAAACCACCCTGTTCACACCGCGCACGCTGTTGATTATTTTATTTGATACAGCCGTCGTAAAATTCTTTTCGAACTGGTAAAAATCAGCCGTCATTCCGTCGAGTGACGTGACCGCCCGCAGTACAACCGCGTTCTCGTAACTCCGCTCGTCGCCCATTACTCCTACGCTCTGCACAGGAAGCAGTACTGCGAATGCCTGCCAGATTTCATCGTAAAGATTATTCCTGTGCAGTTCGCCGATAAAAATATCGTCAACCTCACGGAGAATAGAGAGTTTCTCTCTCGTTACGTCGCCGAGAATCCTTACTGCAAGCCCCGGTCCGGGGAACGGATGCCTTTTGATAAACGATGACGGCAGCCCGAGTTTAATTCCGATGTTCCTGACTTCATCCTTGAATAGTTCTCTGAACGGCTCGATTATATTCATTTTCATCTTAGCGGGAAGACCGCCGACGTTATGATGCGATTTAATCGTAACAGAAGGTCCCTTGAATGACACGGATTCAATTACATCGGGATAAAGCGTTCCCTGCACGAGATGCCTTATGTTCATTCCTTTGCTTTTTAACTTTTTCGCCTCCGCGTCGAACACGTCGATGAAAGTCCTGCCGATTATTTTTCTTTTCTTCTCAGGGTCGGACACTCCTTTAAGCCTCTTTAGAAAAATATCCGAAGCGTCAGCGAATACGAGGTTGAACCTGAAGTGCTTCCTGAACATATCGACTATTTTCCTGCTCTCGTTCTTTCTCATCAGTCCGTTGTCTATGTGAACGCACACGAGCCGCTTTCCTATTGCCTTCTGTACTAACATCGCGGCAACGGAGGAATCAACGCCGCCGCTCAACGCGCATATTACACCGTCGTCTCCCGCTTTCTCCCTGATTTCAACCGTCTTATCCTTTATGAACGAAGAAGGCTTGAACAGAGAATCCACGCGGCAGATACCGAAAGTGAAATTTTTCAGAATGTTCTTTCCGTATTCGGTGTGGTTTACTTCGGGATGAAACTGAAGAGCGAATATTTTCTTCTCCCGATGCTCATAACTGCTTATGATTCCGTTTGAACTTCTTGAGGTAACTCTGAAATCGCGGGGAAGAAAATCTATGGAGTCGCCGTGGCTCATCCACGTCGTGAAACTTTTCGCGCACCCTCTGAATAGTATCGAATCAACCGATGTTTTAATTTTCGTGAAACCGTATTCTCTTACCTTTGCCTTGTGAATTCTTCCGCCCGACTTTTTGGCGATTAACTGAAGTCCGTAACAGATTCCCAGAACGGGAACACCCGAATTATTCATCGCTTCGTAGTTATCGCCGCTTATGTCAGGCGAATCCTTAGCGAGCACGCTCGCAGGTCCTCCGGATAGTATTATGCCTTTTAGTCTGTGCTTGTCGAGTCCGTCAATGTATTTTCTTATTCCGATACTGTAAGGGTGTATTTCACAGTAAACGTTCATGTCGCGAAGCCTTCTCGCGATTAACTGAGTGTACTGAGAGCCGAAATCAAGTATTAATATTATGTCTGTTTTCATTCGTTGAAATATTTTATTGCCGTTTTTATTGCGCCCTTTACGGTATTAATCCTTTCTTCGCTTATGACGAACGCGTTCCCGAATTCATTTTCTATCCCCTTTCTGAGAGATGAGGAAATATAATTCTCATTTTCTATTACGCTTCCGAGAAAAGCGACATCTGTAGGAACTGAATCACTGAACCTCTTTCTGTATGTCCTGAACAGGCGAAGCAGCCCTTCTACGTCAGAGTCCGCTGTTTCCCTGCAAATATTTTCGCCTTCTCCCGCCAGCCGTGCGACGAGAGGAGCAAGCGACTGTATGCTGAAGTTCTTGTGGTAAATTTCACCCAGCAGGTTCTCCCTTGTCAGGCCGAATTCGTTGCGAAGACATATTTCCAGTTCGCCCGTTTCATTTGTTTCGTCGATGCGAACCGCCAGCCTTCTGAGCATTCCGAGAGAAAGCGAATAACTGCTGCCTTCATCTCCGAGAAGTTTTCCCCAGCCGCCGATTCTGACTTCAACTCCTTTTCGTTTTCCGAAAAGTATTGAGCCTGTTCCGCAAATCAGAAGCAGTCCGTCGCCGTCGCCGAACGCCGACTGATAAGCGATTTCAGAATCCGATTCCACTATTATATTAGAAAACGATAGCATGTCCGAAAGATGCTCCTTAATTCTCTGCTTGTCCTGCCTGTGCCTCGCTCCGGCTGCCCCGGCGCAAACGCCCGACACCGAACGCAACTCAAGATTTATCCCGGCGCAGAAATCATTTATGATTTTTGAAATGTGCGCGGCGAATGCTTTGGCGCCCGCCTGAGAATAATGAACCGATTCGAATTTGCCGGAATGAATTATTTTGCCCGAGTTGCCGCCGAGACCGATCCTGCAGTTAGTCCCTCCCGAATCTATGCCTATGAAAAGTTTTTTCAGGTCCACGCGTTCAAATTATCAAATATATAACAAAATAGAAATTGACTAAAAAGAAATTTTCAATACGCGAAGTAAAATCAGACCGAGGAGTAATATACAGGTTAGTCTATTTCGCGTCATATTTGGACAACCTTCAATAACGACGAAATTCAGTTAATATCCGGCAATTATTACAACGCGTCAGGAATAATGTACTTGCACTCCCGATATCAACCTTTAAACGCAGTGTACTTTTTTTTGAGTAATTTATATTTTCACTTGCATAATATAAATATTGGTTTTATCTTTAATAAGATAGGACTGCTATGTATAAAAAAACCATTACTATATTTTTAATATTTCTTATTGCCGGTGTCGCTTTTGGAAGTCTGACTTTCGAGTATTTCACGGGTAAAACGAACGCAGAGGGAATACTTCTTGAATGGAAGACTGGTGACGAGGGTGGTATCGCTAAATATGAGGTTGAAAGAAGCGCGTTGGTGCCTAACAATTTCGTTTTTATCAAAACAATAAACGCGAGCGGCAATAACTCCTATTATTCTTATCAGGATAACGGTGTTGATTTCAAAGGCAAGTCAAGCTCTTCGGTTTATTACTACAGACTTAAATGCTTTAACTCTAACGGATCTTATTCCTATACCAATACAATAACTGTTGTTCATACTGTTTCGGGGATAAAAAATACCTGGGGCAGCATTAAAGCGATATTCAGGTAAAAGAGTTTTAAAATATTTAAATAATCGAAAGGAGCAAGAATGGCCGAATCTACAAGGAATCTTAATATCACTCCTGAGGAAATCGAATCAGGAAAAACTATGGCGTTTGTAGCCTATCTGATTTTCTTCATTCCACTTTTAATGGATGAATACAAGAAGAATAAATTCGTAATGTTCCATACCGAACAGTCAATCGTACTTCTCATCGTAAATATTCTCGTAAACATTCTCGGAATAGTTACGTGCGGTTTTGGATACATTCTTTACATTGCGGTAATTGTATACTACATTATCGGCATCATAAACGCTTTCGGCGGCAAAGTATCACCTCTTCCGCTTATAGGCCAATTCGGGGAAAAGTTCAATTTGGTAAAATAATTGGACGCTGGCAAATTTTTAGAGAACAAAAGAGTTCGTGCAACTGCGGTTATATCAGCCGCAGTTTTTTTTATAGCCGTTCTGTATTTCTGGAATCCATCTGCCGACAGATATTATCCGCAATGCCTGTTTTACACGGTTACGGGTTATTACTGTCCCGGATGCGGAGGACTTCGCGGCACGCACGAGTTGCTGCATCTTGATTTCATTCAGGCGTTTCATTTCAATCCTTTCGTGTTCGTTACGACGCCTTTGATAATTTATTCCGCTCTTTATTACGCTTACTTCCTCCTAACCGGCAGGGACCTGTTCGCCGTACCGTACAACAAATACGTAATAACCTCAGCAGCGATTTTAACTCTCGTGTTCTGGGTCGCAAGAAACGTGTTCGCGTATTTCGCGCTCTGATTTGAATTCATTCATTCGCGTTTTTTTAGTATTTTATTGTAATTCGCTTAGCCTCTGTTTTCCGGTCGCTAAGTTTTTTATTTCGAAAAAAATGTTTGAAAAATTAAATAAAGTTAAAGAGCGCTATCAGGAAATTTCCGACCTGCTGAACCTTCCCGAAACGGTAAACGACCAGAAGGAATACAGAAAACTTTCAAAAGAATATTCCGACCTGACGGAAGTCGTCAACGCCTATGACAAATATCTCGCACTCAAGAAGGAATACGAAGATAACAAGGATTTAATGTATAATTCGGGCGAGGCGGAAATGAAGGAACTTGCGAAAGAGGAACTCGAGCGGCTTGACCCTGAAATCACAAATCAGGAAGAAATCATAAAAGAACTCCTCATACCGAAAGACCCGAACGACGATAAGAACGCGATTCTCGAAATACGCGCGGGCACGGGCGGTGATGAGGCGTCGCTCTTCGCCGCGGAACTCTACAGGATGTACAACCGCTTCTTCGAAAAACATAACTGGAAAACCGAACTCATAGACTACAGCGAATCATCAATTCCCGGAGGACTTAAGGAAGCAGTTCTGAACATTATCACGAAAGGCGCTTACGGAGAACTTAAATACGAAAGCGGGGTTCATCGCGTTCAAAGGGTTCCGAAGACCGAAGCCAACGGCAGAGTGCATACATCCGCCGCGTCGGTCGCGGTGCTTCCCGAAGCAGAAGACTTTGACGTTGAAATTAACGAGAACGATTTGAAAATAGACGTGTTCCGTTCAGGCGGCGCGGGCGGACAGAACGTGAACAAGGTCGAAACTGCAATACGCATAACCCACATTCCAACAGGAATAGTCGTTCAATGTCAGGACGAAAGATCGCAATTGAAGAATAAACAAAAAGCGATGAAGGTGCTGAGGTCGCGGCTGTACGAACTCGAACTCGAAAAACGCGCGAAGGAAACAAGTTCGCAGCGCAAGGAAATGGTAAGAACGGGTGACAGAAGCGAAAAAATCAGAACTTATAATTTCCCGCAGAACAGGCTTACAGACCACAGAATCGGTCTCACGCTTTATAATCTGACGGAAGTCATGGAAGGCGAACTCGAAGAAATTATTGATAAACTGAAAACCGCCGACAGGGCGGAAAAACTCGCGGGAAATAATTAATTCTCCTCTTTAAGCCGGCGCGAAATGTCTTTCATCGACGTCCAGTTTTCGAGCAGTTCGGGCAGATATTCGGTCGCCGTCACGAACGTCCACAAATATGCCACTATTGAATACAACTCACCCGCAGTAAATTCGTCGAGCCCTATCGCGACGTAGAGAACCACGAGAAAAATCAGCAGCAGCGCGATTCTCATCATTGCGAAATTGAACGCGCCCCAGTTCGCTATCTTCTTCTGAGGTCTCGCGAGATTCGTGTAATAATTCCTTACGTGAACGGGGTCCCTCTTCGCGAAGACGTCATAAACATCTTCGTAACTGTCGTGATACTCTTTCTGAAGAACCATTACTTTCTTCAGGTATATCCTGTTCAGTATGTACATCGGAACAACGATGCACAGACAGGTCAGAGAAATTATCCAGTCGAAAAAGTAAAGCGCTATAACCGCGCCCGTAATTGATATGAGGTTTTCTATTAATTCGGGAACCCTGAACTCGAGGAAATTTATGAACTCGTGCGACAACTGTACGCGCGCTGTCGTTTTCGAAACAGATAATTTTTTATGAACGGCCATTCTGCTTATGCTCGTGGCTATTTTCGTATATATCTTCAGGAATATCTTCGGGTCAACGGAACGCCTTAACGCTCCCACTCCCGAATTAACTGCGAAGGCAAGAATCCAAATCGACAGAGGCAGCAGTATGTCTATGTCGCTTTCCTTTTTTATCTCTATTTTTAGCGAATCAAAAAAACTCTTAGGGTCGTCAACTTCTGTCTCGTTGTATATGTATTCCTGCTCCTTTAATGTATTAATTTTTTCCTCGTCTGTTTTTGTGCTGTCGTCGATTATTTTCGTTTCTTTCGAAAGCACCTGAATGTCGATAACCGCGTCGATTACCTTGCCGAAAATGTACGGCTCGACTATCCAGGCGACGTCTTCAATAACTACCAGCGACAGAGCCAGCAATATCAGTCTCTTATATTTTAATAATAATTCCCTGAGGTGCATGAGTTTGAAGTGAAATTATGCTAATCGCATAAAAAAAACTATTCAAATATTGATTAGACTTCCGAAAAACGACTCATAAATCTATTTTTGTAACCCCACCTTTTAAGGTGGGGTTATTTGTAAACAATACATTAGGACTTTAGTCCTTAACGTTGCCGAGTCCCCCCTTTAAAACGGGGAGACTCTCGGGTACGAATTATATATCACAGTCGTTTAATTTGAACGGAAAGAATATTAGTTGCTTCATTTGATTGAATTTAAGGGATTATATTAATATATTGAAAAAATAAAAAAACAAAAAATGTTTAAAAAGTATTCAAATTTATTGAAGTACGGTATCTTTATGATTTTACTCGGACTTACTTTCACGGGCACAGAATGCGAGAAACTTTTAACAGGCACCGGTTCCGTCGAGGGAAACTGGACTCTTGTTAAAATGGAAGGTACGCTTCAGGACGTCTGTCTCGGAGAAACAGCGAACTTCAGCGGCGGCATCGCCACGCTGCAGTGCCCGGGTCAGAATTCCGTAACTAAGAATTACACTTTCTCGAACAGCGTTCTGACTTACACGTCTTCGAGTATCAGTTATGACGTCACGTTCACAACTACCAACTTTGTTGAAAAAATGGTGCTTACTGCTCAGGGTTCGGTTGACAGAAAACTAACTTACGATAGAAATTAATTGAAGGAGAAGAGAATGAAAAAAACCATAACAAACTTAGGCTTCGCGGTAATACTTGTGACGACTCTTGCCCTGCTCTATGGAGTATTGGGAATGAAACCCGAAACGGCCGTTACACAGACTATCAAAACAAAGGTGACTCCCGTGCAGAAAGTAAACGACGTCGTGCAGTCCGCGCTTCAGTCGAAAAACTTCGATGACGTGAATCTCTTTACTTACGGCGGGAAGCGGTTCTCGCAGAAAGAAATAACGACTGACATTAAAAAAGCGGTTAACCTCGAACTGGAACCGTTGAAACTCACAGGTTTCAGGGCGGGAAAGAATATTAATTTCTCAATTCCGTTAAGCGGCAGCGAGAATATGGAACTTCAACTCGTTGAAGCGGAACTCCTTTCTACGGATTTCAAAGCGGCGGGAAGAACCGAAAACGGCGAAACTTCCGTTCCGTACAAGCAGGGAAGATATTACAGGGGCATCGTTAAGGGCGAACAGAACTCGCTCGCTTCAATAAGTGTTTTTGACAACCTCGTTATGGGAGTCATATCCTGCGCAGGCGGAACTTATAACCTCGGTCCCGTCAGGGATGCGGGAAATACTTACATCTTCTACAGAGAAGAAGACCTTATAAAAGGAAATAATTTTAAATGCGGCATAGACGGAAAGGATATGAAGTATTACAAAACTTCTTCGAACCTTCCTTCGCATAAAGAGCATTCCGACAATCCTGATTTCGGAGCGAGGCTTCCCGTGAAAATATACATTGAAGCGGATAACAAATTGTACACGGATAAGGGCTCTGACATTAACGCTGTCGGAAATTTCATTACGGGTTATTACAACTCCGTCGCGACGATATACCAGAACGAATACATTCCCGTTGAAATCGCGGGAATAAGCGTGTGGACTAATCCCGACCCGTACAGGTTTATAAATAGTTCTTATGAATACCTACTCGAATTCGGCGCGGCGAAGAAAGATAATTTCAACGGAGACCTCGCACAGTTCCTGACAACCAGGCCTCTCGGCGCGGGCGGTATTGCCTGGATTGGAACACTCTGCTCGAATTACAGTCCGCAGGATTCGTCCGGAAGATTCTCGTTCTGCAACATAGACCCGACGTACCTCGCATACCCGACTTATTCCTGGACTGTGATGGTATCGACTCACGAACTTGGTCATAATTTCGGTTCGATGCACACGCACGCATGCTGGTGGCCCGTGAATAACGCTAACCAGCAGTCCGCGATAGATTCCTGTTATTACGCCGAAGGCAACTGCTTCAGCGATTTGGAAGTCGCGCCCGCTAAAGGAACCATAATGTCTTACTGCCACCTTCAGGCGAATAACGGCGGAGGCATAGACCCGAGGCTCGGATTCGGACCGTTGCCCGGCGACACAATCAGACTCCGCTACAATCAGTGCTCGAAATTCGGTCCTGTGATTAATTCATCCGAAGCGCCGACGAATTTCGCCCTGATGCAAAATTATCCGAATCCTTTTAATCCCGTTACAACGATAAGGTTCGCGCTTCCGCAAAACGCGGCCGTAACGCTCAGGGTTTATGATATTTCGGGCAGAGAAGTCGCGCGTATTATCGACGGCGTGGTTTACAATACGGGCGTTTACAGCGTTCCGTTTAACGCGGGTTCGTATTCGCTCGCCAGCGGCGTGTATCTGTACAGGATAACCGCGCTTGACGCCTCAACGAAATCCGCGGTGTTCACGGAAGTAAAACGAATGATATTAATAAAATAATCTTATGAAGACTGTAAAACTTTTATTCATACTGGTTCTTATAAGCGCCTCTTTTTACGGATGCATGAGATGCTACAACAACGTGATTTTCACGAGCAAGTTTGTCGAAACGTTTCTCGGCTCGTACGACTTTACTATGACGGACTCTCTCGGGAACAATATTGCCGAAGGGCAGTTCAGACCTAAGATTTTCGAAGACCCCGACATTACCGGCTTCTTCAAGGTGTTCACGCTGTACGATGATAAGTTCAAATCACTGCTTGGAACGGGCGGAAATTTTTTCGGCTCGCTCGACGAGAAGAACAAAAAAGGATTCGTCAACCTGAATCCTAAAATTGCCGACAACAATATTTTCCTTCGCTTCAGCGTTTCCGATACGGCGCTAAACGGCACCTGGGAACGCTCTACTATGCGCGGCGTAATTGAAAAAGGAATTTTCACCGCGGTTAAGAAAAACGAATAAACGCAGTTAAAATATTTATGATTAATCCCCGTTCCTACGGGGATTTTTTTATTGTTTATTAAGCAATTAAGCAACTTATTTGGATAATTTTTGTTCTTGAATAAAACAGCAAACAAGGAGATAAAATGGAAAACAACAAAATCGACAGAAGAGAATTTTTATCAAAAAGTTTCAAGGGAGTCATGATCGGTTCGCTTGCGTTAAGCGCTTTTGACATCGTAAAACTGGTCGCGCGCGACAAGCACGCGGACAGCGAAGCGCCCGCGAGGACAATCAAAATATCAGATTATCCCGAACTCGCATCGGTTGGCGGCTACGCGTTCATTTCTAAGAACGTCATCGTCATACGCGTTTCATCGTCCAAGTTCATCACGCTAAACAACACCTGCACTCACAAGAAATGCGACGTAGATTTTGACGGCAGCAGTTTCGAATGCCCATGCCACGGCTCGACCTACACGAAATACGGAAAAGTGACGAACGGTCCCGCGACAAAGAATCTGAAGAGTTATAAAACGACTTATAACTCCGACGATAACACGCTTACAATAAATATGTAAAAAAATAATCCTTATGAAAAAAATATTATTTGCCTTATTGCTTTTGACCTCGCCTCTCGGAATTATATTTTCATATCCGAGATTTTCCGCGTACACGGGCGACAAGTGCTCCGACTGCCACGTTTCACCCGCCGGAGGAGGAATGAGAAACGCTTACGGAAACAATTACGCGAAACAGAATCTGCAGATGGATTTCCTGAAAAAGTACGTGAAGAAAACCGATTTTTCCACGCAGCTCAATAAGAATATTTCAGTCGGGGGCGATTTGAGAGTTTTTCACATCGGTAACGAAAATCCCAACACTTCCTCGACGAATACTTTTCTCACTATGGAAGGCGACCTTTACGTGAATGCTTCGGTCAACGATTACATAAGCGTTCATCTCGCGCCGGGTTATGAAATACCGAACACGCCCGCGAAGTACGAAGTTTACGGAATGGTTCATAACCTGCCTGCGGAAATTTATTTCAGGGCGGGAAGAATGACGCCTGTTTTCGGAGTGAGAATCGCCGAGCACATCGCGTATCACAGGACGCGTCTTCTCGGCGCGCCGTACTCCATGCTCGACGGAGTCGAAGCGGGGCTTTCTCCGGGAATATTCAATTTCAGCGCGGGGCTTTACAACGGACTTGGTACTGATTTCATAAGCGGCGACTCAAAAAGACTCTTTGTCTCGTCGGCTGACGTCATGCTTAGTTCAAAAGAAAACAACGTGAACGTAAATCTTGGATTGTCTTTCTATAACAACCCGTATAATTTCGTCGACCCGCTTACTGCCGTTACTAACAACGCTAACAGACAGGCTTTCGGAGGGTTTACAAAAATCGGTCTGCTTAAAAGAATCGCGATAATCGGCGAAGTCGATTTTCTTGAAGACAAAAGATACGACGCGATTAAAAGAGGTCTGTTCGGCTACGGAGAACTCAACGTCCGGATTGTTAACGGCGTCGAACTGCGCGGACAATATGAATATATGAAACCCGACAGGGACGCGGGCAGCAACAGGCAGACACGGACGAGCGTCGGCGCGGCTCTATTCCCTCTTCAGGGTGTCGAAACAGAGGCAATGCTGAGATTCGTATCGGATGACATTAACCCGAACACGAAAGAATTCAACCTCGGCTTCCATTTCTATTTCTAAGTTTTGTGTCC
>CALGII010000255.1 GCA_937915485.1 uncultured Ignavibacteriota bacterium
CCGTAAACCTGATAGGCGACGGATTAAGAGACGCTTTCGACCCGAAACTAAAAAAATAGGAAAATGGAGAACAACGGAAATGAGAATTTCCGCTACGTGTATTTCCTTAAGAATTTGAAGAATGCGGGAGACGTAAGGATAAAAAGGATTCTTGAGGTTTACAGGAACGCGGATATGCTCGAATCGGCGTCCGATTTCGACCTGATACGGATTGAAGGAATTAATAAGAGTCTCATCGACGGCATTCACGCGCTGTTTAAAAGAAGGAGGGAAATTTTTCAGGCAGCGGACACGATGCTTGAAATATCGGAGAGCAAGGGAATAAAACCCGTGACTTTGCTCGACCGCGATTTTCCGGAAAACCTGAAGAACATATACGACCCGCCGCCTGTTTTATACTGCAAAGGGGAACTTTCGGAGCGTTTGAATCATTCAATAAGTATCGTCGGGACGCGTTATCCTTCCGATTACGGAAGAAAAGCCTGTCTTGACATTGCGTGCGAGTTGTCATCCGACGGTATTCCGATTATAAGCGGGCTGGCGATGGGTATTGATTCGGCGGCTCACAAGGCAGCGCTTGACGCGGGCAGTCTCACTTATGCCGTGCTCGGCGGAGGAATCGACAAAATCTATCCTCCCGTAAACAAGCCTCTGTCTGAGAGAATCGCCTTGCAGGGAGCGTTGCTATCCGAATTCGATACGGGTATGCAGGCGGAGAGGATGAATTTTCCGAGAAGGAACAGAATCATAAGCGGTCTGTCACTCGGAACGGTCATAATCGAATCGGGAATCAAGGGCGGTTCGCTTATTACGGCGGAATTCGCGATTGACCAGAACAGGGAAGTATTCGCAGTGCCGGGAAACATCGGCTCACGGAAATCCGAGGGATGCAACAACCTGATTAAAAAAGGAGCGGCGAAACTGATAATGTCCGCGGAAGATATTGTTTCGGAGTTGAGTTACAAACTGCGCGATGTTCTCGATAAAAAGATTAATCCGAAGCCCGCGAAGGAAATTCCGCAGATGAGCGTATTCGAGACGAAAATTTACGCCGCGCTCGACGGCGAAGAGCCCACGCACATCGACAAAATCAGTGAAATGTCGGGCTTGAATATTTCAGACTGCCTCGTTAACTTATTAATGATGGAGTTCAAGGGATTCGTAATTCAAATTCCCGGGAAATATTTTTTAAAGAGATGACTGATAAAGAATACAATATAGACGAGAGAATATTCTCGATAAATTTTTCCTGCGACGCGGATAAATGCAAGGGTGCCTGCTGCACGGTGGAAGGCACGCTCGGCGCTCCGCTTAACGGGAGCGAAATCGCTGAAATAGCCTATTCGTACGAATACGCGAAGAAATACTTGAGCGAAGTAAACAGGGAAGTTATTGACAGAGAGGGATTTTATGTAGTGTATGACGGCGGCATCTGGATGAACTGCGTTAACAACAACGACTGCGTTTTTTCATACTACGACGGTGACGTAGCGAAGTGCAGCCTCCAGCAGGCATACAACAACGGGGAAATCAAGTTCAAGAAACCGATATCCTGCGAACTTTTTCCTATAAGAGTAGGAGGAGAAAAAGGTAACGAATTAAGATATGAAAAATCGTATTTTTGCCAAGATGCATTGTTGAAAGGCGAAAGTGAAAAAATTCCGATTTTTGAATACGTTAAGGACGCCGTGATAAGACGTTTCGGAACTGAATTCTATAACAGGTACACAAAAGAAAATAAAGATAAATGTTAAAACAGACACAATCTCAAAAGCAGCTTCAAAAGTTAATACCGCAGATAATACAAAAACAGAATCTGCTTGCGATACCTACGATTGCTCTGGAGCAAATGGTGAAACAGGAACTCGAGATGAATCCTTTCCTCGAAGAGTCCGACGAACTTCTTGAGGAGCAGACTCTGGACGAGGAATCACCCGTCGAGACAGAAACGGAGAAGGCAGAAGCCGCGGGCGAGGAGCCTGTCGAGAAGACGAGCAAAGAGGACGAGGAATTCGATACTGACGATTTCGTTGATTCGGATTATGAAGGATACAAGGCGAGCGAGGACACGAGCGTGAAAGAGCGCGTCAATTATGAAAACATGTGGAGTTCGAAAGTAACGCTGAAAGATAACCTGCTGACACAGCTGCATCTATCCGAACTGAGCGAGAGGGAAATGTTTATCGGTGAAGAACTGATTTGGTCGCTCGACGACGAAGGTTATTTCAGGGACAATCCCGATGAGATAGCAGCCGACCTCGAGAAGCAGAAATCCGAGTCCGGTTATCCCGGAGAGTCGTTCACATCCGAAGAAATACTGAAAGTGCTTAAAGTAATTCAGACGTTTGAACCCGTCGGAATAGCGTCAAGGAACCTGAGCGAATGCCTCATAGCGCAGTTGGAGGACCTTGAACTCGACGAGCCGCTTAAAAGAAAATGCATAGACATACTAAATAACAACTTCGAGGAATTCAGGCTAAAGAACTACGAAAAACTGATGAAGGAATACGGCATCAGCATCGAAACGGTCAACAGGATTTTTGAAGTGATTTCCAAACTGAATCCGAAGCCGGGCTACCTGCTCGACACTTCGGACAACATATACATCTATCCCGACATTCTCGTGTACAAGGAGAACGAAGAATACAAGGTTGAACTAAACGACAGGTCTGTGCCTTCGCTCAGGCTGAACGAAATGTACAGCGGACTTGTAAAAGTACAGGACAAGAAGGCAAAGGAATTCATCAAGACTAATTTCGAAAGGGCGAAGTGGTTTCTTGAATCGCTGAGGTCGAGGAAAGAGACTCTTATGAAGGTGATGTACGCGATTCTAATCAGGCAGCGGGAATTCTTCGACCTGAAAGGCAAGAATCTGAAACCGATGCTCGAGAAGGAAGTCGCAGAGGATATATCGATGGACATATCGACCGTAAGCCGCACTGTGCGCGGGAAGTACGTTCAGACGGATTTCGGAATATTTGAACTGAAACATTTCTTCAGTTATCACCTCAAGACAGACATGGGCGACGATATATCTACGAAAGAAGTAAGGAACAGGATTTCGGAACTTATACAGGGAGAAAACGCGAGTTCGCCTTTAACGGACGACGAACTGACGACGGAACTTAACAAGGTTGGATACAAGATAGCGCGGCGCACTGTCGCGAAGTACAGGGAATCGCTTAAAATTCCCGTGGCAAGGCTAAGAAGAAAATTATAACGTATGAACGAAAGAAAAATCAGGTCAACAACAGTCATCGGATTAATCCGCAACGGAAAGCCCGTTATCGGAAGCGACGGACAGGTTACGATGGGCAGCACCGTAATGAAACACACGGCGAAAAAAGTCAGAAAGATATACAACAATCAGGTGCTCGTCGGTTTCGCGGGCGCGACATCGGACGCGTTTACACTTTTTGAAAGGTTCGAGGGAAAACTCGAGCAGTACAAGGGAAACCTTCTGAGAGCAGCGACAGAACTCGCGAAGGAATGGCGCACGGATAAATACCTCAGAAAACTTGAGGCGCTTCTCGCGGTCGTTGGGAAGGACAAGACGCTCATAATATCAGGGACGGGCGACGTAATAGAGCCCGACGACGGAATAGCCGCTATCGGTTCCGGAGGCGAGTTCGCATACGTGGCAGCGAGAGTAATGTTGAAATACACGAAACTCTCCGCGTGCGAAATCGTAGAGGAGGCGCTGAAGCAGGCATCCGAAGTCTGCATTTACACAAACAACAACATTACAATCGAAGAATTAGAATAACATAAGAGAACATGGCAACAGCAACAGACGGAAAACCGGCTGCAGAAAAAAAGCGAACCGGTAAGGGAATATTCGGACAGTTAACCCCATCACAAATTGTCGAAGAACTTGACAAATACATAATAGGTCAGGAAAGCGCTAAAAAATCGGTGGCAATCGCGCTTAGAAACAGGTGGCGCAGACAGCAGGTCTCAGAGAACATGAAGGACGAGATTATGCCGAACAACATAATTATGATCGGGCCCACGGGTGTCGGCAAGACAGAAATTGCGAGGCGCATATCCAAACTCGCGAACGCTCCTTTCATTAAAGTCGAGGCGTCGAAATTCACGGAAGTTGGTTATGTGGGACGCGACGTTGAATCAATGATACGCGAACTCGCGGATTTGTCGGTCAACATAGTAAAGACTGAAAAACAGGAAGAAGTCAGGGAAAAAGCCGAGGAAAATACTATTGAGAGAATTCTCGATATAATTCTGCCGCAGGTAAAAAAGAAGAATGGCGAACCAAGACCCGCGGAAGCGGGAGTACCCGCGGAGCCTCAGGAAAACGAAGAGACGAATAACAAGAAGACACGCGATAAGTTTCGCGAACAACTCAAGGAAGGCAAACTTGACGGAAGGATAATCGAACTTGACATGTCTTCCGACAGCATGCCGATGCTTCAGGTGCTGGGACCGATAGGCCTCGAGGAAATGGGGCTTAACCTTCAGGACATTTTCGGCAACCTGATGCCGAAGAAATCACGAAAAAGAAAACTCACGATTGCGGAAGCAAGGAAGTTCCTCATGCTCGAAGAATCGCAGAAACTAATCGATATGGATTCGGTCATTAGGGAAGCGGTTGACAAGGTTCAGAACTCGGGAATCGTGTTCATAGACGAAATAGATAAAATCGCGGGCTCGCAGAAGCAGTCTTCGACAGCCGACGTGTCGCGCGAGGGCGTGCAGAGAGATTTGCTTCCTATAGTCGAAGGCTCGACCGTTATTACGAAGTACGGACCCGTGAAGACCGACCACATTCTTTTCATCGCTTCGGGCGCTTTTCATATTTCGAAGCCGAGCGATTTGATTCCCGAAATGCAGGGGAGGTTTCCCATCAGAGTCGAACTCAACAGTCTGAACGAGGAAGATTTTTACAGGATACTTACGCAGCCGCAGAACGCGCTGATAAAACAATACACTGCTTTGCTCGAAACGGAGAACGTGAAACTTAAATTCAGCGATTCGAGCATAAAGGAAATTGCGAAAGTCGCGGCTGAAGTTAACGAACAGGTCGAAAACATAGGCGCCAGAAGGCTTCACACGATTCTGACGAACCTGCTTGAGGATATTCTGTTCGACGTACCCGATAAGAACAAGAAATCCGTAATAGAAATAAACAAGGAACTCGTCTCGGAAAAATTAAGCAAGATAGTCAAGAACCGGGATTTAAGCAGATACATATTATAAAAACATAATCATGAAAAGAACAGCAGTCATACTATTATTGATTTGTTTAGCGGTCCCGTCATTTTCTCAGGTGAAAACAGGCGGTTCGGGATTGTACGGCGGGCTTGCTTATTCGCTCGTCTTTTTTACGAACTCGGATGTAACGAACGTTTATCCGTCATTCGACTTCAGGAAGAATTCGCTCAAGTCGGAGGTGAATCCTTATCTGGGTTATCAGCCGACAAAGAGCATCGCTTTCGAGTTCTCGCCCGGGCTGATGTACTCGAACTCGAACGCGGAGAAGGGATTTTATTATTCGGCTCCGGGTACGACTTCGGAGAATTACTATTACTATCCCAGAAACGCTTTCCTGCTGACACTTCCGATAAACGTGAAAGTAAAATTATTTCCTTTTGCGCAAAAATTCGTTTCGCTTGCGGACGGAATTTTCATTAGCGCTGCGGGCGGACCAATGATGATAAGGGAAGAATACGATAATGAAATTTATTACGACGAGAACATGCAAAGCCTGAAAGAGTTCAGGACGGTCAACAACACGACGTGGACGGGTAACTTTCAGATAAGCGCGGGATTCTCATCACAGTCCGTACTCGCTTACGGGATTGAAATCGGATACAGGTTCGTTCCGCTTTCCGTTGACAAAAAATATCCTCTGATTTCGTCCGTCGCGGGAAACCTCAACAGCGTGATTCTTTCATTGAAAATCGGTTATAGTTTCTAAAAGGTTTTATTAAAGCAAAAACCCGCTCAGTGAGCGGGTTTTTTTATTTCTGAAAATCGTCCGTTTATTTCGAATCAAGTATGAGTTTCATCGCGTCGATGCTTTTGACTATTACCGTTCCGGGTATCTTCACGACAGCGCCGATTTGTGCGATGAAACTTCCTTTCACGTCGCCTGTTTTAAAAGTAGTGAAGCCGATTCTGTAAAGTCCTTTGACGAGTGATTTCGAGGGATTGCTTGTATTGCTCGTGATTCTCATCAGGGAATTGTATTTGTGTCCTGACGGCTGTTTCGGCAATTCGCTCGAATCATCATTCTGCCCGAGCAATGTCCAGTTAGCGTTCTTCACGTTTTCGACAAAATTGGAATCGTTGAAGTAAACGTCCGACTTCTCAAGCGACACCCACGTGTCGAAGTAACTCGATTTGTCGTTGGTGTTTTCCTTGTATTCATCCGTTATGTAATCGAGTTTCTCGGGTTTTAAATCTTTCGGTACCGGCGACACCATACGTATTCCGATTTCGGGAATCGCGGCGGGAATCCAGAGATAAAGATAATAGTATTTTTTTCCTCCGCGCTCTTCGTCAGGAACCGATTCAGTCTTTATGTAACCGAAATAACTGATTACATCGGTATAAGGAATGCGGATTTCCTGACCGAAAACTGTTTTTTTCCCGAAATCCGCGTCGAATGTCGGAAGATCCTGAGATTTGATTCCTTTTGCGATGAAAAAAATCAATGCTGCTAAAATGAAATATTTTGTCATGTCAACAAATTTATTTTACCCTACTCTTATGGCTTTTCGGAAACGCCCAATTTTGCGCGCGGAATGTCTCCACCCGGGCAAATTGTATTTAGAATATATTGAGATAGATTTTGAACCGCTTTGATTTACAAAACTAATAAAAGTTATTACAAAAACATACTGATTTAATTCGCGTATTTATAATGAATTAAATGGTACAAAAGCAGTGAAAGGGGATAAAAAAATCCCGCCGTAACAACAGCGGGATTTTAATTATTCGAAGTATATAAAGAATTAATCTTTAAGCAATTCCCTGGCAATTACAATCTTTTGTATTTCGCTCGTACCTTCGTAAATTTCGGTTATCTTTGCATCACGAAGATATCTTTCCACGAGATACTCGCGCACGTAGCCGTAACCGCCGTGTATCTGAATAGCTTCCAACGCGTTCTGAACAGCCACGCGGCTCGCGTAAAGTTTTGCCTGTGCGGCTTCTTTCGCGTATTTCTCGCCTGCGTCTTTTTTCAGGGCAGCCTGCAATATCAGCAGTCTCGCCGTTTCCACGTTGACAGCCATGTCCGCGAGTTTGAACTGTATCGCCTGAAGTTCGCAAATCGGCCTGTCAAAAGCCTTGCGCTCTTTCGAGTATTTTAACGCCGCGTCGAGCGATGCAGACGCTATTCCGAGTGCCTGAGATGCTATGCCGATGCGTCCGCCGTTCAGCGTTTCCATCGCTATCTTGAAACCGAGCCCTTCCTCGCCGAGCACATTTTCCTTTGGAACCCGGACATTATTGAGACCTAATGTGCAGGTGTCGGAACTTCTAATACCTAGTTTATCTTCCTTTTTCCCGACCTCGATACCATCGAGTTTTTGCTCGACAATAAAGGTCGTAATGCCTTTATATCCTTTGGACTTATCCGTCTGCGCCTGAACCAGATAATAGTCTGCTTTCGTGCCGTTTGTAATCCAGTTTTTCATACCGTTCAAAACGTAGAAATCACCGTCTTTTTCGGCAACGGTTTTCTGATTAGTAGCGTCGCTGCCTGCTTCGGGTTCCGAAAGGCAGAAAGCGCCGAGTTTTTGACCGGAGGCAAGAGGAGTGAGGTACTTTTCTTTTTGCTCCCTGGTGCCCCATTTTTCGATGCCGTAACAAACCAGCGAATTGTTAACCGACATAATCACACCTACGGATGCGTCAACTTTTGATATTTCCTCCATTGCGAGAACGTAACTGACAGTATCGAATCCCGCTCCGCCCCATTCGGGAGAGACCATCATACCCATGAAACCGAGTTCGCCGAGTTTGGATATGATATCGGCAGGGAATTCGGCGGTGATGTCGCGCTCGACAGCCGATGGCGCTATTTCATTTTCGGCGAAGTCTTTCGCGGTATCCCTAATCTGTATGTGTTCTTCGGTAAATTTAAAGTCCATTATTTTGAATTTAAGTTTTAAAAACTCCTTTTACAGGCGGAATTTTATTTAGCGTAATCGTAAAATCCCTTGCCGCTTTTTCTGCCGAGATGTCCCGCCGCGACCATTTTCTTTAGAAGCGGGCACGGACGGTATTTCGAATCTCCGAGTCCGTTGTAAAGGACTTCCATTATGAATAGACATACATCCAGCCCGATAAAATCTGCGAGCGTGAGAGGTCCCATCGGGTGATTCATCCCGAGTTTCATCACAGTATCAATTGCGTCAGGCTCGGCAACACCTTCCATTACGCAGTAAACTGCTTCATTAATCATCGGCATAAGTATTCTGTTTGAAACAAAACCCGGATAATCATTGACTTCGACGGGCACTTTCTCGATTTTTTCCGTGAGCGATTTTATCGTGTCGAAAGTCCCGTTCGACGTTGCCAGTCCGCGTATGATTTCAACTAATTTCATCATAGGTACGGGATTCATGAAGTGCATTCCGATTACTTTATCAGGTCTCGATGTGATACCCGCTATTTCGGTTATCGAAATTGATGACGTGTTCGAAGCGAGAATTGTTTCCGCGGGACATTCCCTGTCAAGAAGATTAAATATCTTTTTCTTCGTATCGGGATTTTCGGTCGCGGCTTCAACAACGAGTTGAGACTGTTTCGCGTCCGATATATTCAACGATGTCTTAATGTTGCCGAGAGTTTGCATTTTATCGGATTCGGCAATTGTTCCTTTTTTAATCTGCCTGTCAAGGTTTCCGGAAATTACCTTAAGGGCTTTGTCGAGATATTCCTGCTTGACGTCTATAAGCGTAACATTGTAACCGTACTGCGCGAACGCGTGGGCTATTCCGTTACCCATCGTGCCAGCGCCGATTACCGAAATATTTAAGATATCCATTTTCAAAGTTTAATTATTAAGAAAACAAAGTATTACTATAAATAATTCATTTTTTCCGAAACAGGAACTACAACTTTTCAATAATAAGCGCGCTCGCTTCACCTCCGCCTATGCAGAGCGTTGCGAGTCCGTATTTCTTATCGTGCTGATTCAGGACGTGAATTAAAGTCGTTAATATTCTAGCCCCGCTCGCTCCAATCGGATGTCCGAGAGCGACTGCTCCGCCGTTTACGTTAACCTTTGCGGGGTCGAGTCCTGCGACTTTTATAACCGAAAGCGCCTGAACCGCGAAGGCTTCATTGATTTCGAACAAATCTATATCTTCGATTTTCATACCCGCTTTTTTTACGACGTTTTGTATCGCGTAAGCGGGCGCGGTGGTAAACCATTCGGGTTCCTGAGCGTATGAAGTCTGAGCGATTATTTTCGCGAGAGGCTTCAGTCCGAGTTCTTTCGCTTTTTCCGCGGACATTATCACGAGCGCGGACGCGCCGTCATTTATCTTTGAGGCGTTGAATGCCGTTATCGTACCGTCTTTTTCAAAAGCGGGTTTCAGCGCGAGCCCTTTTTCAAAATTCGTTTTCTTCGGCTCTTCATCCTCTGAAACAGTTACCGTTCCTTTCCTGTCTTTAATTTCTACAGGCACTATTTCTTCGCTGAAAAAACCTTTCTCTGACGCGTTCAGCGCGCGCTTGTAACTTTCAACTGAAAAATCATCCTGTTCTTTTCTCGGTATCTTTAATTCGCGTGAGCACAATTCGCCTGCGCTTCCCATGTGAAAATTATTATAACAGTCCCACAGGCCGTCGTGCACCATACCGTCAATGATTGCGCCGTTTCCCATCCTGTATCCGGTTCTCGCTTTCGGAAGGTAATAGGGGACATTACTCATCGATTCCATTCCGCCCGCTACGACTATTTCCGCATCTCCGGCTTTTATCGCCTGCTCCGCGAGCATTACCGCTTTGAGACCCGAGCCGCATACCTTGTTAATCGTCATGCAGGGAACGGATTTCGGAAGTCCCGCGTAAATCGATGCCTGTCTGGCAGGCGCCTGTCCGATTCCGGCAGGCAGAACGCAGCCCATAATGACTTCGGATACGTCTTCAGGCTTAATGCCGGCACGATTAACCGCTTCCCTGATTACGATTGCGCCGAGTTGAGGAGCAGTGAGAGAAGATAACGCGCCCTGAAAACTGCCTATTGGCGTTCTTACAGCAGAAACAATAACAACATCTTTCATATTTGAATATAATAGGTTTAAGTTCAATTTTGGATTATTCCAGATAACAATTATAAAGAACAAAATAAATTCCAAAAAATTGCATTAAGATGAGGTTTTCGATATTAAGTGAATCAGAATGTCTTTACCTGAGCAATTTGATTTACCCTAAAGATTTCTTTCGAGCAGGATGAATATTTCTTAAAAATCTCTGCAATCCCGCAATTTAAAAAGGGGGACGCGGGGTAAAAAGAATTTGTACCGGGATTTTTGCTATCACAAAATTTCACTTAATTATATCATTCCTTGTTGTTAAATTCCAAAAACAATTTTTAAATTCAATCAAGGGTGAAATGAAAAAACTTCTTCTTATTGCTTTACTCACGATTTCAACGATTTTCATAAATTCCGCCGATGCGTTTTACATCTGGCAGGATTTTGACAATCCGAGTTTTCCCCCCGCGGGCTGGACGCTTGCCACCACTAACACTTTCAACTGGGACTGGGCGATTATTTGTTCAGGTTACGGAACGAGTTACGGTTCCTGCAAGGCGAACATGTCGGACGCGAACACGGGGCTCACTTACGATATGATTACTCCGCAGTTCACTGCCGCAACGACAGGGGATTCGCTCGTATTCGACCACGCGTACGCAACTTACGGCAGTTCGAACGATCAGTTGAAAATCTGGTATTCGACGGATGGCGGCGGAACGTGGACGCAATTGGTGCTTCTAAACGGCGGCGCTTCGGGCGAGTTGACAACGGCGCCTCCTACAGGTCTTGCATTCGTACCTACTCCGGCGCAGTGGGCGACGAAAAGATACGTGCTTCCGGCGGGTACGAATAAACTGAAGTTCACCGTGATATCAGCATACGGCAACAACCTTTATCTCGATAACATAAAAATCGGGACACGATATTCCAATGACGCCGGCGCGAGCGGATTCAAGAGATACAACAAGGTTTTTTCTCCCGGTGCGATAGATACTCCGAAAGTTTACGTGAGAAATTTCGGAACGACTACACAGAACATTCCGGTTACGCTCACGATAACGCCCGGCGGATACACGCAGACACAGACTGTAACTGGTCTGGCGGCGGGTTCGTCTTATCTCGTAACTTTCCCTCAATGGACAGTTCCTGCATCCGGCACGGTTACTATGAAAGCCTACACGACGTTGAGCGGTGACCAGAACGTTTCGAACGATACGGTTTATAACACGTATTACGCTTCGAACAATCCGAGAAATGTTTTAATCGAATACTGCACGGGCACGTGGTGCCAGTGGTGTCCCTGCGCGAAGGGAAGAATTGTGGATCTTGAAGTGTTTTATCCTCAGACCGTAGTAATAGCGTATCACGGCGGAAGTTCTTCCGACCCGTATATTAACTTCAACGGCAACAATATTCTTTCTCTGATGGGAATGAACGCATATCCTACCGGCACGATTGAAAGGATGACAAATCCGCAGTCCTGCGGTTACAGTGATTTTGTCGAGAGACCTTTTATGAGGTATCTGAATTCACCCGTATCTCCCGTGAAGATTGATATCGTCAGCAAAAACTACAATTCAGGCACGCGTACGCTCGACGTTAACCTCAACGCGACCGCGCTTGAAAATCTGACGGGACAATACAAGATTAATTACGTCATCACTGAGGATAATCTCGTTTACAACCAGTCGGGCAACTCGTACTGCACGGGCGGTTCTTCTTATGTGCATAAGTGGGTGGCGAGAAACATGGTAAATACGGCTACAGGCGAGAACGTTAACACGGGCGGCACCTGGACAAACGGACAGGTTATAAACAAGACTTTCAGCACGACTCTCGGCGCGGGCTGGCTTGAAGCAAACTGCAAACTGATTATTTTCGTTTACAAGGATGCTTCGCCGATATACACAGCCGAGATTCAGCAGTCGATTCAGACGGGAATTACGATGACGGGAATAAACGGACAGACGGAAGTGCCGGTCAGTTTCGAACTCGGTCAGAACTATCCGAATCCATTCAATCCCGTAACAAACATAAAATTCTCGATTCCGAAGAACGGGAACGCGAGCCTTAAAATTTACGACGTGACGGGAAAACTCGTCGATACGTATCTTGACGGCTACGTGACGGCGGGGTATTACAACGCGGAAATTAACGGCAGCGAACTATCCAGCGGAGTCTATTTCTATACTCTTAAATCGGAAGGATTCACCGAAACAAAGAAGATGATGCTGGTGAAATAGTTGAAAATGCAAAATTGAAATTTCAAAATTGCAGTTAAAAATTAAAAGTTATTATTTATATGAAAAGCCCCTCAAATGAGGGGCTTTTCTTTATATATATTATGTTGACAATTATTTTGCCGCTTCAATTATCGCTATGAAACTGTCGGCTTTTAAAGCCGCGCCACCGATAAGTCCGCCGTCAATGTTGTTCTTGCCCATCAGGTCTTTTGCGTTCTTGTCGTTCATGCTGCCGCCGTAAAGTATTCTCGTCCTGCCCGCCACTGTTGCGTTGTAAAGGCTTTCGAGCGATTTTCTTATTTCGACGTGCATTTCTTCCGCTTGCTCCGGCGTCGCGGTCTTGCCCGTGCCGATTGCCCAGACGGGTTCATAAGCGATTACCACATTTTCCATATCCGCGGCGCATACGTCTTTTAAGCATAGAGTAACCTGCTCGTCGACAATCTTTTTCTCGACGCCCTGCTCGCGCTGTTCGAGAGTTTCGCCGACACATAAAATCGGTTTCAGTCCTTTTTCGAGAGCCTTCATAACTTTAAAATTTATCAGATGGTTTGTTTCGTGGAAGTACTGCCTGCGCTCGCTGTGTCCGAGTATGACGTAATCGCAGCCGATTGCCTTCAGCATCGATGCCGATATTTCTCCCGTGTATGCGCCGTCATCCTTGAAATGAATGTTCTGTCCGCCGAATCTGATGTTTGTGCCCTGAAATATTTCATTAGCCGCCGGAACGCATAAAAATGGCGGGCATACCACTGTTTCAACCTTTTCGGATGTTTCCTTTCCGAGTTTCGCTTTTAATTCATTCATTAACGCTTTCGATTCTTCGAAAGTCTTGTTCATTTTCCAGTTGCCTGCTACAATTTTTTTTCTCATTTTGTTATTCCGAATTTTCTATTTTTATTAAATCTTACAAATTTAATCATAATATTAAATCGTTGAAACGGTTTTATTTATGCACAATCCTGAATAATATCCGTTTGATAAAATGGATGATAATGTTCCCCGAGATTACAAGGACCTGAACTCTTTCATAATCCTGTCTTTCGCTTTTGAATGCTTGACAACAGGCAGAGGGTAGTCCCTGCCTGATACGACTCCGAGTTTATTCTGCATTTCATCAGGCATCAATGAAGGATTATGTATGTACTTCGGCGGCACGTTTTTAAGTTCGGGAACGTAATGCTTTATATACTTTCCTTCAGGGTCGAATTTCGCGCTTTGAAGATACGGATTGAAAATTCTGAAATACGGCTGGGCGTCGCAGCCTGTTGACGCGCTCCACTGCCATCCGCCGTTGTTGGAAGAGAAATCGAGGTCTATCAGGTGTTCCGCGAAAAATTTCTCGCCGAGTTTCCAGTCGATAAAGAGGTCCTTCGTGAGAAACATCGCAGTTATCATTCGAAGACGGTTATGCATCCACCCTTCCTTTACCAATTGCCTCATACCCGCATCGACTATCGGGTAACCCGTCTTTCCCTCGCGCCATTTTCCGAACAATTCTTCATCGTACGACCATTTTATTCTGTCATACTGCCGTTTGAACGCACCGTCTATTATGTAAGGGAAATGATGTGAAATGTTGTAATAAAACTCGCGCCAGAGGAGTTCATTTATCCAGGTCCGGACTTCTTCCTTGTCGTCCGCCGTTTCAAGTTTTCCGAGAGCGGCTCTGTAACATTCCCTAATGCTCACCGTTCCAAAATGCAAGTGGGGAGATAACCGGCTCGTGCCGTTTTCGGCAGGGAAGTCGCGAAGCGTATTGTATTTTTCAATTCCTTTTCTTTCGAAAGATTTCAGGAGTTTAAGCCCTTCCGTCCTCCCGCCTTTGATAAATCCTTCATCATTTGTCCGGAATTCGTAATTCTCAACAGCATTAGCCTTGAACTCTTTGCAGTGAGCGAGTTTTGCAAAATCACAGGATTCTTCCGACCAGTGCTTTTCACTAATAAGTAATTCGCATCGTTTCTTAAAAGGCGTAAACACGGTGTACGGGTTTCCGTCAGGCTTAAGAACCTCGCCTGATTCGAACAACGTCGAGTCGTCGATGGTAATCAATTCGGAATTCATTGTTCTGAGAAAAGCCGTGACCCTTTCGTCTCTGTTTATGCAATACGGCTCAATTTGACGGTCAGCATAGACCTTAGTATCAGATTGTATTATTTGCTTAAAAACATTCAGGCTATCTCCCTTAAAAATATGTAGATTAAACCCTCTGTCTTTCAGTCGGTTCTTTAAATCATCGAGGCACTGATTGAGAAATTGGACACGTTTATTTCCGAAATATTTGAGCGTGTTTTCGTTCTTGATATAAAGCAGCAAATACCTGTCATCAGGGCTAATATTTTCAAGAAAAACCTTAAGGACCCTGTTATCCGATATTCGCAGGTTCTTTCTGAACCAGAGAATTCTAACCATTTTCGACCTGAGGCTTTCTTTCAAGGAAAGAATGGCTCGTCAGTTTTACAAAAGTGGCTTTTTGCTGATATTCGCTGATTGTAAGTGAATTCAAATAACTCATAGATGATTGTAATCCTTCGCGGTATTCTTTTATGAGTTTAGATACGTTTCCTTTGTATGGAACGAGCGATTCTTCACCTTCTATGTAGTTCTTATTATCCTGTTTCACGGCAAATGAGGCGCTTCCGCAGTATTTTTTCCAGCGTTGGTTGCTGTATTTAAGAACGTCGCCGGGCGATTCTTCCGTGCCCGCCAGCACGCGTCCGAACATAACCGCGTCGCAGCCGAGAGCGATTGCCTTGCACATCGCGCCCGGGTTGCTAATGCCTCCGTCGGCGATAATTTTCACGCCGCTTTTCATCTTGTCTCTTGCGGAAAGCGCGCGAACTATCGCGTCAACCTGACCGATACCGATACCTGATTTTATGGATGTAGAGCACATCGCTCCGTTTCCTATGCCCACACGAATCGCGTCGACCCCGAGATTAATCAGAAATTCTGTAGTTTCGGAACTGGCGACATTACCGGCGATAATTTTGAGTTTATACTTATCCACAATAGGCCTGATTTCGTTCAGAAACCGCTCAATCATCTTGGAACCCCCGTTGGCAATGTCAATGCAGATTATTTTAACGCCGTAGTCCGCGAGTTTTTTCAGACGGTCGATTTCAGTATCCGAATTTATACCGATTGCAGCGGCTTTTAAATCGGTTGCGAGCATTTCATTATCGGCGAACTCCGATATCTGCTCGTCCGCCGAATTGAATCTGTGTATGACTCCGAGACAGTTCAGTTCCGAAAGTGATTTCGCCATTCTGCCGCCGCAGACAGTGTTCATCGGAGACGCGATAATGGGTACCGCGAGTTTGACTCCGCAAAACTCTACGGATGTATCGCAGTCGGCGCGGTGCTTGACAGACGATATCTGGTTGGGGAGAAGCGACACGTCGTCGTATGTAAGTGAATCGTCGAATAAAATGTTTTTGTATGACATAAATTTTTGTTTTCAATCAAAAGGGGAAAGAGAAGAGACTTCTTCCTTTCCCCGATAAAAAAATGTAAGTTAATGTTTACTTAGCCAGCGCCTGCGTGACCTTATCAGCCGCGTCCTGCAAAGTGTCCGCGGGAATCAGGTTCAGACCCGAATCATTCAGTATCTGTCTCGCCTCCTCCGCGTTCGTTCCCTGCAGTCTTACGACGACCGGAATGTTCAGGTTAAGATTTCTCGATGCCTGAACGACGCCGTTGGCGACGCGGTCGCATCTGACTATACCACCGAAAATATTTATCAATATCGCTTTCACGTTCGGGTCGGTAAGTATAATCCTGAAACCGTTCTCTACCGTTTCAGCCGATGCCGTTCCTCCAACGTCGAGGAAGTTTGCGGGTTCGCCGCCCGCGAGTTTTATAAGGTCCATCGTTCCCATCGCGAGTCCCGCTCCGTTGACCATGCAACCTACATTGCCGTCGAGTTTTATGTAATTGAGATTGTATTTCGACGCTTCAATTTCGAGAGGGTCTTCTTCGTTAAGGTCGCGCAGCGCTTCGAAATCTTTGTGCCTCATAAGCGCGTTGTCGTCAAGATTTATCTTCGCGTCGAGGGCGACTATCCTGTCGTCATTCGTGATTATAAGCGGATTGATTTCGAGCAGAGACGCGTCGGATTCGCAGTATGCCTTGTAAAGAGTCATTATGAATTTCGTGAAATCCTTGAAAGCGCTGCCTTCCAGACCGAGTCCGAATGCGAGTTCTCTTGCTTGAAAACTCTGCAGTCCGATTGACGGCTCAATCCAGACCTTAATTATCTTCTCGGGAGTTTCCGCCGCGACTTTCTCAATCTCGACGCCTCCTTCGGTTGACGCCATAATGACGTCCTTTGAATTTGTCCTGTCGAGGAGAATTCCGAGGTAGAGTTCTTTCTTGTAATTGAGACCTTCGGCGATGAACATAGTCTGCACTTGCTTTCCTTCGGCGCCCGACTGATGCGTGACTAGAATGTTGCCGAGCACTTTAGAAGCGAATTCCTTCGCGCCTTCGATGTTCGAGCCGAAGAACTTTACGCCTCCGTTAACCACTACTTCGGAGCGGTTGTTCTTGTTGTAAACAATTCCTTTTCCTCTGCCGCCTGCGTGTATCTGCGATTTCACGGCGAACTGCGTGACGCCTCTTTCTCTTAGCGAGTTAACGGCGTTATCGAATTCATCGATTGACTTTATGGCGACGCCGTCCTGTACGGCAACGCCGTATCTTTTTAGTATCGCCTTTGCCTGATATTCGTGTATTTTCATTAATTATTGTTTTTATTTGTTATCGTCTTTATCGAATTTTTTCGAAAGCGAATCGAGTTTATCCATCACCTTCTTGAGCGAGTCCGTATTTATCTTGTTCATCGCGGAATCGACTTTCTGAAGGCTCTTGTCGATTGTCTCGTCAATTTTTTTATTCACTTTCTCTTCTACCTTTTCGGATACCTTGCTGCAGCTTAGTATCCCGAACAGTACCGCGGCGGCGGCGAAAAATTTTATATAGTTCATTTATTTAATAATTTTTTTGCTTGTTGATTTCGCCTGCATGAAGAGAAGCAGATAGTCTCTTCCGCCTGCTTTTGAATCCGTTCCGCTCATGTTGAAACCGCCGAACGGGTGGACGCCCACGAGGGCACCTGTGCATTTCCTGTTAAGATACAAATTTCCAACGAAAAATTCTTCATCCGCTTTCGCGATTTTCTTTTTGTTCTTCGAGTATGCCGCGCCGGTGAGACCGAATTTGGTTCCGTTCGCGATTTTCAGTGATTCGTCGAAATTCGGAGATTTTATTACCGCGAGAACCGGTCCGAAGATTTCTTCCTGCGCTATCGTGTCAGTCGGCTTTACGTCGCGAATGATTGTCGGCTCGACGAAATGTCCGCCCGGCAGTTCGTTTCCGCCGTGTATCACAACTCCGCCTTCGGATACCGCGGTCGATATGTACTGCATTATTCTTTCTTTCGATTTACTGTTGATTACGGGTCCGAGGTTCGGGTTTGTAACCGCGGGACCGACTCTCAAAGCCGACGCTTTTTCGACGAGGGCTTCGCAGAACCTGTCGTAAATGTTCTCGTCAACAATTACTCTCGAGCAGGCTGAACACTTTTGCCCCTGGAATCCGAATGCGGACTGAACAGTGCCGAGTACAGCGTCGTCGAAACTATGAAGTTCCTTATCGACTATTATAGCGTCCTTGCCGCCCATTTCAGCGATAACTCTCTTAATCCAGATTTGTCCGGGCTGCGCTTTTGCCGCGAGTTCGTTAATTCTCAGACCGACTTCCATAGAGCCCGTGAATGAAATGAATCTAGTCAGGTGGTGCTGAACGAGCGCGTCGCCTATTGAACCGCCTCCGCCCGTTACAAAATTCAAAACGCCTTTCGGCAGTTTAATCTCTTCCATAAGTTCGACGAACATCTGCGCGATAGCGGGGGAGTCGCTCGATGGCTTCAACACCACTGGGTTTCCCGTAACAATCGACGCTGTCGTCATTCCGACGAGTATGGCGAGGGGGAAGTTCCACGGAGGAATCACGAGACCGACGCCGAGAGAATGGTATTCAACCTTGTTCTTTTCGCCCGGATATTTTACGACGGGCTGTTCTCCACTGTACCTGTGCATCTCGCGCGCGTAGTATTCGAGAAAATCAATCGCTTCGGCTGTATCGCCGTCGGCTTCCGCCCAGTTCTTGCCTTCTTCGTAAACCATCATCGCGGAGAAAATGTGTTTTCTCTTGCGCATTATCTTCGCCGCCTTGAAAAGGAATTCGGCTCTTTTCTTGGGTGAAACCCTTTTCCATTCGTCGAATTTAGCGTGCGCCGTTTCTACCGCCTTGAGGGCGATTTCAACGGACGCTTTCTGGAATGTGCCCACTATCTGTTCAGGATTCGATGGGTTGTATGAATACAGTTTTTCTTCAATGTATATTTTCTCGCCGCCTATTACGAGCGGGAATTCTTTCGTGAATCTTGATTTTACTTCTTCGAGAGCCTTCTCGAATGCTTTCCTGTTTTTCTTGTCGGTGAAATCTGTAAACGGTTCGTTCTTGAATTTTGAGATTGACATAATTTTGTTTATTTATTTGTTAATGTTTGTATTATTAAATTGTGTAGTTCAGGTCGTACTTCCTTGATGCCGTCGTTGTTTCTCGACGGGTAAACCCTGTTAGTCAGGAATATAATTATAATATCCTTCTCTTTATCGCACCAAATGCTTGTACCTGTATAGCCTGTGTGCCCGAAGCAGTTTTCGGAAATCAGTTCGCCGCATTGAGAGCGGTAACTTCCGATAGGGGGCTGCTTCGTGTCCCAGCCGAGCGCGCGTGTGTTTGAGTAATCAAGCGCTTCGTATTTTTTGAGAAACAGATTAACGGTCGTTTCTGTGAACATTCTTTCTTCTCTAAGGCCGCGCGTGTAAGGATTGTAGTACTTTCCTCCGTTTGCCAGCATCCTCACGAATGTGTATAAATCCCTCGCGCGCGAGAATAATCCCGCGTTTCCCGAAACACCGCCTATCAGCGCCGCGGCTTCGTCGTGAACTTCTCCGCATAATTGCCTGTGTCTCCAGTTCGAATCGTATTCCGTCGGCGCGGTGAATTCTTTAAGCCTTTCAGGCGGAGTGAAGCCCGTTACTTCCATCCCGAGAGGATAGAAAATGCTGTCTCTGCAGAAATCCGCGAGAGATGCTCCGGTTATTCTTTCGGTGATTATTCCGAGAAGAATGAAATTTATGTCGCTGTAAAGGTACGACGAGCCGGTTTTGTATTCGAGAGGCAGTTCGCATATCGCCTTCAGAACGTCATCCTTGCACGAGCAGGTCTTGTAAAACGGTATCCAAGCCTTCAGTCCGGAATTATGAAGAAGGAGGTTCAGTATCGTTATGTTTCCCTTATCGTTTGCCGCGAACTCCGGTATGAAATCCGAGACCCTGTCGTCTAGTTTTATTCTGTTTTCGTCATAAAGTTTCATTATAGCCGATGTCGTCGCCACCGCTTTTGTTACCGATGCGAGGTCGTAAATGCTGTATGAATCGACCGCTCTTGAGTCCTGTTCGTATGTGAATCTGCCGTAGTATTTCTCGTAGAGAATATTTCCGGAAGTTCCTAATATCAACTGCGCGCCCGGGAAGTATCTTTTTGATATCGAATTTTCGATCAGACTATCGATTTTTCCGAAATCGTATCCAAACGCGTATGCGTGCGACATCATCAGGATTATTATAATGAAAAGCCTCTTCATAGTTTTCAAATATATCAAAAAGCGCCGCTTACTTCAATTTAGAAATAGGTAACAGTCAGGCGGATTTCCCGGTGATAAAATTATTATATCTGCATAAGAATTGATGAATAAAAAAAGGCTGTCGGTGACAGCCTTTAAAATCGTTCAAATCCGGTTTTATTTTTTCCTTTTGAGGTAAATCAATCCCATTCCGAGGAGGAATATTACCGGAAGTTCCAGACCGAACAGACCGCAT
>CALGII010000256.1 GCA_937915485.1 uncultured Ignavibacteriota bacterium
GACATTGAATTGGTTTGATTGTTTGACGGTTTTAGCATATTTTTACCAACTTTACGGGCGATTAGCTCAGCTGGTTAGAGCACTTCGTTTACACCGAAGGGGTCTGAGGTTCGAATCCTTAATCGCCCACTGCCAAAAGCCGCAATGCGGCTTTTTAATGTTCAATCTTCAGTCTTCAATGTTCAATGAAGAGCGGAAAGAGCAATCTTCAATCTTCAGTCTTCAATGTTCAATGAAGAAAGAAATTTGGATAATGGATTCCTGCTAAGCGTATGCAGGAATGACTGAGTAAAAGGAATGACATTTAAGCTATAGCCTTTGAAAACTAAACCGACTGATGAAAAGTAAGGTCTATTTCATTGCTACAATACTGGTTCTCTTCCTTGTCAATCTTATCAAAGACAGCATCGACCCTTACTATTATACAATTCTCATTTACATCGGCATAAACATCATTCTCGCTTCGAGTTTAAATCTAATCAACGGTTTCACGGGGCAGTTCTCTCTCGGTCACGCGGGTTTCATGGCAATCGGTGGTTATCTTTCGATAACGCTGTCGACATATTTCGCCCCGTTTTTCAACAGTGTTTTCGGGACGGGCGATTTCGGAATGAATATGACTTTCGTTTTTCTGATGCTCGTCAGCGGAATAGCGGCTGCTATCGTCGGACTTCTTGTCGGCGTTCCGTCGCTCAGGCTCAAGGGCGATTATCTTGCAATCGTGACTCTCGGTTTCGCGGAAATAATCCGTGTCGTCATTCAGGGACTTGATTTCATCGGCGGGTCGCAGGGATACAGGGGAATTTACATTTACGAAGACGGCGTGAAGAGCCTGTCGATGCTGGAAAACACGACTACGAATTTCATGTTTTACGGCGTGCCGAAGTACGCGAATTTCTTCTGGGTCTTCTTCATCGCGGCTTTCCTGATTTATTTTACTTACAATCTGATAAACTCGACTTACGGCAGGGGATTCATAGCCGTGAAGGACGACGAGGTAGCGGCGGAGTCGATGGGAATCAATACTACCAAGTTCAAGGTTTCGGCGTTCGTTAGCGGCGCGTTCTTCGCCGGTATAGCGGGTTCGCTTTATGGTCACTTCAACCTGTATCTCAATCCCGAAGATTTCAATTTCCTGAAATCGGTTGAAATAGTAGTAATGGTAATACTCGGCGGTATGGGAAGCATTCCGGGAGTAATAATCGCCGCGGTGATACTCACGATTCTTCCCGAACTATTGAGGGGCATATCGGAATACAGAATGGTCGTTTATTCTCTGCTGCTCATAATAATGATGCTGACGCGTCCGCAGGGAATATTCGGAGTTAAACTTAAAATAAGAAAAAAGAAAAAGGACATTGCACGTACTGCAGGTAAATAACGTTACGATGAAATTCGGAGGTCTCCTCTGCATCGACAAACTCAACGCATTCGTTGACGAAAACGAACTTGTCGGAATGATTGGTCCGAACGGGGCGGGGAAGACGACTGTCTTCAACATAATCACGAGCGTTTACAAGCCTACGGAAGGCGACATTGTTTTCGAGGGAAAGAGCCTCGTGAACGTGCCCACGAGCAGGATTGCGCATCTGGGAATATGCAGGACGTTCCAAAACATACGTCTGTTCAGGAGTTTAAGCGTAAAGGACAACATTCGCGTGTCCTGCGGAGTGCGTTTGAAATCAGGTTTCTTTTCTTCAATCGCGCAGATTGGAAAATTCGCGAAGGAGGAGAAGGAAATTGACGGCAGCATAGACGAACTTCTCGAAATGTTCAACCTGCAGGGCGTGAAGGATGAGTACGCGGCATCGCTTCCGTACGGCGACCAGAGGAAGGTGGAGATTGTCCGCGCGTTAGCGACATCGCCGAAACTTCTTCTTCTCGACGAGCCTGCCGCAGGAATGAATCCGAAAGAGAAATCGGATTTAATGAAACTGATTAAAGACGTAAAGGACAAGTTCAAGATTTCAATACTTTTAATAGAGCACGATATGAGGGTTGTAATGGGCGTATGTGAAAGAATTTTCGTACTTGAATACGGAAAGAAGATAGCCGACGGGAAGCCGTCGGAAATTCAGAATGACCCGAAGGTCATCGAAGCATATCTCGGAGACACGAAACACGATGCTTAAGATAGAAAATTTAATAGTGAACTACGGCGCGATTCAGGCAATCAAGGGAATCAACGTGAACGTCAGGGAAGGAACAATCGTTACCTTAATCGGCGCGAACGGCGCGGGAAAATCAACGATACTGCGCACGGTCTCTTCACTGATTAAACCCGCTTCGGGTTCGATAAAATTTCTCGGCAGTGAAATTACGGGAATGCCCGCGCACAAAATCGTGGAACTCGGTATAAGCCAGACGCCCGAGGGCAGGATGATTTTCGCTAACCTGACCGTTCAGGAGAATCTCGAGATGGGCGCATACACACGGAAGGACAAGGACAACATAAAGTACGACCTTGAGTTCGTGTTCTCGCTTTTTCCGAGGCTGAAGGAAAGGCTGAAGCAGCCGGGCGGGACTTTGAGCGGAGGCGAGCAGCAGATGCTGGCAATATCGCGCGCGATAATGTCGAAGCCGAAACTACTGCTGTTGGACGAGCCGTCGCTGGGAATAGCGCCGATACTCGTAAAACAGATTTTCGAAAAGATAGTGGCTTTGAACAAGGCGACAGGCGTAACTATTCTCCTCGTCGAGCAGAACGCGAACATCGCTCTGTCGGTTTCGGATTACGGATACGTTCTCGAGACGGGCACGATAAAACTTGAGGGCGAGGCTAAAACACTTGCAGAGAACCCCGAAGTGAGGAAGGCTTATTTAGGCGAATAATCGATTTATTTTTACTATCTTACATAACCTCAAAATAACCGGAATAATAATTTAAATATTAGTCTTATGAATTTCAAATATGCAAAAAGAATGTCGAACCTCGGCACCGAAACAGCATTCGAGGTACTGGCAAAAGCGAAGAAACTCGAAGCCGAAGGCAAACACATCATTCATCTTGAAATCGGCGAGCCCGATTTCGACACGCCCGACAACATCTGTCAGGCTGCGATAAAATCGATTCAGGCGGGCGATACTCACTACACGCCGTCGGCAGGCATACTGCCTTTGAGGGAATCGATTGCGAAATACATGACGCGCACGCGCGGCGTGAACTTCGACGCCGACGAAGTCGTAATGATGCCGGGCGGAAAACCGGTGATGTTCTACTCGATTATCGCGCTCGTTGACGAAGGCGACGAGGTTATTTATCCGAATCCGGGATTTCCGATTTACGAATCGATGATTAAGTTCATGGGCGGAAAGCCCGTTCCGATTCCTTTAAAGGAAGAAAAAGGATTCGCGTTCGATCCCGAAGATTTGAGGAAACTCATTACAGACAAAACCAAACTTCTGATAATCAACACGCCGCAGAATCCGACAGGCGGCATTCTTACGAAGGAAGACATTATTAAGATAGCGGATATAATCAAGGACAAGGACATCTGGATTCTCAGCGACGAAATATACAGCAGGCTTATATTTACGGGCGAACATTTCAGCATAACACAGATTCCCGGATTCAAGGAAAGAACGATAATCCTCGACGGATTCTCGAAGTACTACGCAATGACGGGATGGAGAGCGGGATTCGGCGTGATGAACAAGGAAATAGCGCCGATGATAGCGAAACTCGTCACTAACAGCGCGTCCTGTACGAACACTTTCGTTCAGAAGGGCTGTATCGAGGCGCTCGAAGGTCCGCAGGAATCAGTTGATAAGATGAAAGCAGAATTCCTCGCGCGCAGGGATATTATAGTGGACGGCCTGAATTCCATACCGGGATTCTCCTGCATAGTTCCCGACGGCGCGTTCTACGCTTTCCCGAACATTACGAAAACGGGATACAAGTCAAGAGACCTGAACGACCATCTGCTTTACAAGGCAAACGTCGCGGCTCTTTCGGGCACGGCGTTCGGAGAGTACGGCGAAGGTTATCTCAGGTTCTCATACGCGAACTCGAGAGAGAATATAAAGGAAGCGATAAAGAGAATAAAAGGAGTTCTCTAATCGATTTGTAATTCAGGATAATTAGTTAAGTCATTTAGTTGTTGTTTCCAAAGATATATAAAAAAGAGTCCGCTTCGGCGGACTCTTTTTCTTGTAATATCCAGATTATAATATTAACCATACTCAGAAATTAATGTATTGCAAAAACAGATTTTTAAAACGAAATAAATAAATTATCCGGGAAATATCAAAATTAGCGTACAATTGAATATTAACGAGTATAAAATCATTGCTATCTTTTCAATAATAGAAAATAGATATAAAATCCGGGATTGAAAACACTTTACATTGACAATGTGGAGTAAATCAGTTAATTTTAATGTTTTAACGAAAATCGAGATGAAAGAAACGATAAAAAAATCTGTAAGGATTACCAAATTCGCCAAGAGGGAAGAAAATCCCAACAATTGGTACGTAGTTGATGCCGATGGAAAAGTCCTCGGTCGTCTTGCAAGTGAAGTTGCAAAAAGAATCAGAGGAAAATACAATCCTCAGTTCACGCCCAATTCCGATGTAGGAGACTGGGTAGTAGTAATAAACGCCGAGAAAGTCAGACTGACGGGCAAGCGAGCGGAGTTGAAAGATTACAAGACGCACTCGAGGTACCCGGGCGGTCAGAGAATAAGAAGTTTCAAGGAAGTGTCGGCGACGCATCCCGAAAGGATAATAACGCTTGCGGTAAAAAGAATGCTGCCGAAGACTAAACTCGGAAGCGCTTTAATCGGCAAACTGAAAGTTTACAAGGGCAGCGAGCATCCGCATTCGGCTCAGAAGCCCGTCGCATTAAACATAAAATAATTAGAAAGAATATTTAATGACAGTAAGCACACCAATAAAAGTAGGAAGAAGAAAGACGGCGGTCGCCCGCGCGCAGTTAGTTGCAGGCAACGGTACCGTGACAATAAACGGAAAGAGCGCGCTTGATTTCCTTAAAAAGGAAGAGCACGTAAAGAACATAATGCAGCCCTTCGTCGTTACGGGAACGGAAGGTACGTTCAACACGAACATAAAGGTTGTCGGCGGCGGATTCAGAGGGCAGATTGACGCGATAAAACTCGCGATTGCACGCTCCCTAATCGTTAACAACGAGGAACTTAAACCCGCGCTTCGCAAGGGCGGATTCGTGACGAGAGACCCGAGAATGGTCGAAAGAAAGAAATACGGAAGACCCAAAGCGCGCAAGAGATTCCAGTTCTCGAAGAGATAAAGAACGATTTTTTAATAAACTATTTTTTAATAATACATATTCTCCGATTTCGGAGCACCCGTGTCCCGCGAGGGATGTGCCGAGAAAGATGACGGGAATAGAAGAAAAACAAAAGCCGCATAAACCGGGAAGGTTTATAATCTGCATACAACTTGCTTTTCAGGTTACACACCGGCTTTTATTCAGGAGATAAAAACAAATGGGTAAAGTACAAATCGAAGACCTGCTTCTGGCGGGCTCACATTTCGGACACCTTACAAGAAGATGGAATCCTAAAATGAAGAAATACATCTTCATGGAAAGAAACGGAATCCACATAATTGATTTAAAGAAAAGTCTCGGACTTCTCGAGGAGGCCTGCAATTCAGCCGCGAGAATAGCCGCCGAAGGCAAGAAAGTTCTTTTCGTCGGAACGAAAAAACAGGCGAAGGCAATAATAAAGGAACAGGCGGAGAGATGCGATTCTTTCTACGTTTCGGAAAGATGGCTCGGCGGAATGCTCACGAACTTCAACACCGTAAGGAAGAGCATTAAGAAACTGATGTCGCTTCAGAAAATGGAAACCGACGGCTCGCTCGAAAAATTCGTCAAGAAAGAAAGACTCATAATGATGCGCGAAAAGGAAAAACTCGAAAAGGTTCTCAACGGCATCTCTTCAATGACAAAACTTCCGGGCGCGTTATTCCTCGTGGACATCAAGAAAGAGCACATCGCGATTGACGAAGCGCGGAAACTCAACATTCCGATTTACGCTATCGTTGATACGAACTGCGACCCCGAACTTATCGATTATCCCGTGCCCGCGAATGACGACGCGGTGAAATCGATTGAGATAATCACGAAGGCGTTTGCCGACGCGATTGTGGATGGAAACCAGATGGCGAAGACGAGAAAAGAAGACGAGATGGATGAAATGAAAGAAAAAATGGAAACAAATAAAAATTAAATCATAATAATATGGCAATCACAATAGAATTAATAAAAGAGTTAAGGGAAAAATCCGGCGCGGGGATGGGCGACTGCAAGACAGCACTGACCGAGACCAACGGCGATATACCCAAGGCAATCGAATACCTGCGTAAGAAAGGCGCTGCGATGGCGACAAAGAGAGCGGATAAAATCGCGAAGGAAGGTGCCGTTAAATCGAGCATCAGTGAAGACAGGACGAAAGGCGCGATAATTGAAATCAACTGCGAAACCGACTTCGTGGCGAAGGGCGACGGATTCCAGAACTTCGCGCAGAACATTGCGGATACTGCGCTGGCGAACAACGTAGAGGATGCGGTGAAACTGCTTGGAGCGAAAGGCAAGGACGGACTGACGGTTCAGGAATCTATAGACAGCATGATGGCGAGCGTCGGCGAGAAGATTGAAATGAAGAGAGTCAAAATTATTAGCGTTGAAGGCGGATTTGTATCTACTTACATTCACTTCGGAAGCAAGGTCGGAGCCATAGTAGGTCTCAAGGGAAAGTTCACCGAAGAGGCGAATTCTCTCGGACAGAAACTCGCGATGCAGACGGTTGCGATGACTCCGATTGCAGTTAGAAGAGACGAAGTTTCTCCCGACGTCATAGAGAAGGAACTTGAAATTTACCAGACACAGGCGAGGAACGAAAAGAAGCCCGAGCACATTATCGAAAAAATCACGATGAACAAACTGGAGAAGTTCTTCCAGGAGAACTGCCTGCTCGAGCAGGAATTCATTCAGGAAGCGAATAAGTCGGTAGGCGACCTTCTGAAAGAATACACGAAGAGAACGGGCGAGCCTCTCGACGTAACTGAGATGTCAAGGTTCCAATTAGGATAAATTAATCATAAAATAATGCCTGCAAAATTCAAGAGGATTTTGCTGAAACTCAGCGGCGAATCACTTATGGGCGCGAAGAGTTTCGGCATTGATTCGGAAATCGTCGGACGCATAGCGGACGACGTCGCCGACGCGGTGAAACTGAAAATCGAAATCGGTATCGTAATCGGCGGGGGCAACATTTATAGAGGGCTCTCCGCTTCACAGCAGGGGGTCGACAGGCTGACAGGCGACATGATGGGAATGCTGGCAACGGTAATAAATTCCCTCGCGCTGCAGAACGCTCTCGAAAAAAAGGGCATATACACGCGCATACTGTCGGCGATAAAAATGGACCAGATAGCGGAGCCGCTGATAATAAGGCGCGCCGCGAGACATCTGGAAAAAAAGAGAGTCGTAATATTCGCATCAGGAACTGGCGAGCCGTATTTCACGACTGATACTGCGGCCGCTTTAAGAGCGATAGAAATAAAATCCGATGTTATTATTAAAGGCACGAGGGTTGACGGTGTTTACGATTCAGACCCCGAAAAGAATCCGCGGGCAAAAATGTTCAAAAAACTTTCGTACAGGGAAGTCCTTCAGAAGGATTTGCGTGTGATGGACCACACGGCCATAACGCTGTGCAGGGAAAATAAACTTCCGATGGTTGTTTTCAACATGAACAAAAAAGGCAACCTCAAAAAACTGCTCACGGGCGGAAACATCGGTACAACTATTTCATAATTAAATTCTTGAATTATGGTAAAGGATATTCTAAAAATCACAAAAGACAGAATGATTAAAGCCGTCGAGCATCTCACGGCTGAATTCGTGAAAGTCAGGACAGGCAAGGCTTCTGTCGGACTGCTTGAAGGAATCAAGGTCGATTATTACGGAAATCCCACACCGCTGAATCAGGTCGGCAATCTTAACACGCCCGACATTCACACGATAACGGTTCAGCCCTGGGATAAGACCGTCATTCCTTTCATAGAGAAAGCGATTCTGAACGCGAACCTCGGACTTAATCCCGCCAACGACGGGACGATTATCAGAATTCCGATTCCTCCTCTCAATGAGGAAAGAAGAAAGGAACTCGTGAAACTCGTCAAGAAACTCACTGAGGATGCGAGGATATCCATTAGAAACATAAGAAGAGACGAAATCGAAAAGTTGAAAAAGACGGAGAAGGAAGACCACATTTCAGAAGACGAAAGAAAACACGCCGAGACCGAAGTACAGAAACTCACGGACAATTACATTAAAGAGATTGACGCTCTTCTTCAGAAGAAAGAAAAAGAAATAATGGAAGTGTAACAACTTCCTACAATTATGCTGAAGTTCTGGTTTGGGGTATATAACTTCTTTTTGCTGCCTTTGCTCTGGACGGGTTTCAGGATTCTTTCGTTGTTCAATCCAAAGATAGCGGAGGGATTCAAAGGCAGGAAAAATATATCCGAAGAAATCCGAAAATGGGATTTCAAGGATGGGAAAAGAGTTATTATACATTCTTCCTCGCTCGGCGAATACCAGCAGGCGATTCCTATCATGAACGAATTGAGAAATCACGGTTACAACGTAATCGTGACTTTTTTTTCGCCCTCGGGATACAGGAACTCAGGCATCCCGCATCCTGACGTAAAAAAATCGTACCTTCCTTTTGATTCATACGGCGGCGTGAACGACTTCATCGAAACAATCAAACCCGACATGGTAATTCTGATGCGATACGATCTCTGGTTCAATTTCCTGTATTCGGCGGGAAAGCATGGAGCAAAAATAATAATAGCCAACGCGCGGTACGACGAGAACGATTTCTGGTGGAATCTGTTGATAGTACGCTCTTTCAAGAAAACTATGTACGGAATGATTGATAAGATGTTTGCGATAGACAAATCGGACTTCGACAATTACAGGATGCTTATGAAAGGCACGAAGACGGAAATAATTCTTGCAGGCGACTCGAAGTTCGAAAGAGTCGTCGAGGCGTCGAAAAATCCGAAGAACAAGGAATCTCTCGACGCGGGTGTTTATTCGGGCAGGAAAGTTTTCGTAATCGGCAGTTCCTGGAAGGACGACGAGGACATTATACTTCCCGTCGTGAACAAACTGATGAAGTTCGAGAAGAATCTGCTTACGATTATCGTACCTCACGAGCCTAAGGAAACGAAGATACTCGCGATTGAAAAAAATCTGGAGGAAAGTTATACGAATCTTAAAAGCATCAGGTACTCGGCTCTGGAAAATTACGGAGGGGAAAACATAATAATCGTTGACTGCATAGGGAAACTGATGGGACTATATTCGATTGCTTACGCGGCTTACGTGGGGGGCGGTTTCCGTACGGGGCTGCACAACGTGCTTGAGCCCGCGGTTTACAACATACCCGTGCTTTTCTCAAATAAAGTGAAAAACTCCGACGAGGACGAAATACTTTCAGGAAAGGGCTGCGGAATAATCGTGGATTCGAGAGATACATTTTACCGTGAACTCAGAAAAGTATTGAGTGATAAGGATTATTATGATAAATTGAGGTGCGGGTGCAGGACGGTTTTCGAAGAGAACCTCGGCACGACAAAAAAAATTATTCAAAACATTATCAACTGACATGTTCGACAGAAAAAGTTTCATAGACTCATCGCTTAAGGAAAGTTCGGAAATAAAACTCGAAGTGCTCAGGCATTGCTTAGCGGATATAAACAGAGCGGCTGATCTGCTTGTTGCGTCCGTGAAGGGCGGCGGCAAACTTATGTTTTGCGGAAACGGCGGCAGCGCGGCGGATTGCCAGCACATAGCAACGGAGTTCATGGTTAGGCTTTCACACGATGTGAAAAGAAAGGCTATCGGAGCGATAGCGCTTACGACGGATTCGTCGAACATTACCGCCGGAGGAAACGATATCGGTTTTGAAAACATATTCGCGCGGAACGTTGAAGGACTGGGCAGGACAGGGGATGTCCTTATCGGTATATCGACTAGCGGAAATTCGCCTAACATTCTAAACGCGCTCGCAAAAGCGAAAGAAATGGGAATAAAGACAGTCGGACTACTCGGGAAGACAGGCGGAAAGATGAAAGACGCTTGCGACATATCGGTTTGCATACCTTCCGAAAACGTACAGAGAATACAGGAGTCGCACATTACCGTCGGTCACATTCTTTGCGAGATAGTGGAAAGAGAGTTGGGCAGTTAGCAGTTAACATTTAACAGTTAACAAATAGCAATTAGCGGATAGCAATTAGTGTTTTAATTTTTCAAATCTATTTTATGTACGTCATTTTCATTGAACTGACGAACTTTCCGGCAGTAAGCCTGTAAACATATACTCCCGAGGCGAGATTCTTCGAAGTAAATTTACGCGTGTAATATCCCGCTTTCATTTTCCCGCTTACGAGTAAATCAACTTTTCTTCCTGACAAGTCGTAAACTGCCATTTCGACGAAACATTCTTCCGGTATCGAAAAACTAATATTCGTTTCGGGGTTAAACGGATTCGGATAATTAGGTTTGAGTAAAAACCTGACCGGCTGTTTAATCTCTGCAATGCCGTTCAGAACGTGATATTCGAAATTACCGTTATAATCAATCTGCTTCAGCCTGTAAGCATAGGAACCCGATTCAAGATTCCTGTCCTCGAAAGAATATTCGATAGCAACGTTTGAATTTCCGTTACCTTTTATTGTGCCGGCTTTTTCCCAGACTGATTCTTCTTTTTTCTTTCTCTCGACCTCGAAGCAGGAATTATTAATTTCAATAGAAGTCCGCCATCTTAAAACCGCATTGTTTTCCCTTACCGAAACAGTGAATGAAGAGAGGCTAACAGGAAGCGTTGTCTCGTGCGAGTTGGGATTCAGCAAGGCAGCGTTGTTGATGTAATATTCGCTTCCCGTGGTATCGTAATACTCGCATACCATCACGATGTATGAGGTGCTGTTCTCAAGATTCGTTATTGTGAGATCGCCCGCGTCCGTAGCAGCGGCGCTGTTGTAAATGCAGAACCAACCTGAATTTCCTATCTGGCTTCCGTTTCCGAAGACACTCGATGCACTGTAGGTTGAATTGTTAACGGGCGCGGGGGTTCCCGTCGAACCCGTTTTCATGAAAACGCATCTGCCGTTCCCGTTGCCTTCTATCCAGTTTATGGTAAGATTAGTAGAGCCTACATTGAGAAAATTTATATTCGATGCCTGATTTGGAAGCACGGTCGTCTGATTCGCGGTGTTTGCAGATGACGAGGAAATATTGTAAGCCGGAGAAACGGACGAGCCGTATTCGCATACCATCGCTCGGTAAGTTGTATTTTGCAATAAACCCGCTACGGTAACGCTTGTTCCCGTTCCCGAATAAACGCAATACCATCCCGAACTGCCGACTTGCGAGCCGTTTCCGAAATTCGGACTTGAGTTATACACAACCCCGTTGACGGGCGCGGGAGAGCCTGCGCTTCCCTGATAAAGAAAAACGGCGCAGTAATTTCCGCTGCCGCGCACCCAGGAAATCTTAAACTTGACGATGCTGACTTTTGAAAAAGTAATTCCCGATGCCTGAACCTGCGGAGTTATCGCGGCGGAAATCGTGTTCGAATGTACGCTCTGTCCGTATGAATTCTCCGCTCTGACTCTGTAATAATACGTTCCGGCCGAAAGTCCTGTTACAGAATACGAAAGCGTGTTTCCCGCGTCCAGATTGTTGAAACCCGTAACGAAGGAACTGAAATCCGGCGTCAGCGATACATCCAGCCTGTATTTCGTCGCGTTTGATACTGATGTCCAGTTCGCCGTGAAAGACGAGATTGCTATGTCTGTAGCCGCGAGCGCTGTAGGCGCCGAAAGCGGATTCAATCCGCACACCGCGAGAACAACAGTTCTGCTGTTTCCCGATACGGTCTTCGTGAAACGTATGCTCGTAAGAACTTTGAACATATCGTTGTTCGTAAGAGTTATATAGCAGTCGTATAAACGCGGATTGTTTGTTGTTGTTCCGTCAATGTCGTCATACCTGTCGTGGTATGCAGAGCCGTAATTTCTCGCGTTCACCCTTCCGATATTTTGTATCGCGTATCCAGTGCCGTTGAACCAGTCCGAAACGCTGAACGAATAATCCGCGTATGTTGAATCGTTGAAGTTTAACCTCACTGAGAATGATGAGGAACCTTCAGCGCTCGAAGCGAGTATCGCAAGCCTCTGGTAAGACTGCGGATTTGTCAGTGAGAGCGTTCCCGTCGCGTTCGTGTTTGAGAGAAACAGCACGTTGTTACCGCTGTACGGTTGAAGGAGATATGTAATCGCCGTGTTGTTGACGCTTGTTATTAGCCTGTCAGCGGGCAGCCCTCCTTCGGGCGCGGCGCTCTGATTATAATTTCCTCTGAAGTCGGTACTGTACATCACGTGCCCCGCGTACGCGTTGTCTCCGTCGAAAATAATGTTTGTGGTGTTATATGCCTGATTAGTGCCCGGACCTCCGTTTGCTATCATGTCGTAGTTGAAACCCGTTACGGTTACCTGTGAGTAATTTTGAGAATACATTTTACCTGGCAGGAAAACGCAGAATATTATAATGAAAATCGAGAATATTTGTTTCATCTTAGACCCTCGTGAAGTTCGGATTAAAGTTAATTCTGCAAAAATTATACCACTTAAAACATTGAATTTATCGCTGAAAATACATTCACGAAGTCAGGAAAGCGTATTGAAATGATATAACATTCTCATAATGAGAATACAGAAGCGGATAATGGAATGCCGCTGAAGATAAATACTTAGAGTGGTTTTGAAAGCACGGATACCTTATTATCCCGACAAATCGGTAAGCGAAAACGCATTTTGGGAAGAATAAAAAAAAGGTACCGGATGGTACCTTTTTTAATTTATTTTCATAAGCCTAACGGTTCATTTTTTGAATCCGGTAAATTCTTTTCCTGCTTTATCGGTATATGTAAAATAATAATCTGTCTCGTCGGTTTTCAGTTCAACTTCATACTCTCCGGCATAATTCAGGTCTTTGATGCTTTTCACCAGCGTCATCGTTTTCGTTTTGTACTTGCTCCCGCCTTTCGTTTTGTAATGTATCACTACAGATTCGCCATTCGGAATATCGTTAGCCGCGAATGACACGGAGATTTTCGTCGAACTTCCGTTCACGCTTGCAGTAACCTCGTTGCTCCACACGGGACCGAAATAAAGCACGGCTTTCAGCGCGTTGATGAGTCCGTATCCGTAAACGTTATTCGGTGTCAAAGAATTATCCGCGGTGTTTCTCAGCGCGTCTCTCACCTGCATCGCGGTCAGTTCGGGATGAGCGGAAAGTATAAGCGCGCAGACGCCCGCCGTTATCGGCGTCGCGAACGACGTGCCGTTCGAAAATTCATACCTGTTGTTGTCGCCCATTTTAGCAACGTAAACCGATACTCCCGGCGCGACTACGTCAGGCTTTATATTTCCGTCGCTCGACGGTCCGTTAGAACTGAAACCGGCTATCTTGCCGTTCGTGTTCACGGCTCCGACGCCGATTACCGAATCTCCGTCGGCGGCCGAACCTATCGAAGGCGGTTCCGTCTGATTGTAATTTCCCATCGCGTTGCAGACAACAACGCCGAGATATGCCGCTATGTCGCCCGCGATAGTAGTTATTGCAGTGTTGCCGTCAAAATCGTTATAAGCGTACGAGTTCAAATCGTAAGGTTTATCGTATCCCTTATAAACGAGTGAACTCGTGATAATGTCCGCGCCCTGTGATTCCGCCCACTCGGCGGCTTCGAGCCAGTAATCCTCTTCCATCGGTGTTTCGGACGCTGAGTATTCGGTCTTGGCAAGAAGAAAATCCGAGTCGAACGCGGGACCGATTAGTTTTCCTTCCTTGAATCCGCCGAGCGAAGAAAGCGTTGCCGTTCCGTGTCCGCCCTGCGATTCTATATCCTCGTACTTCTGAACTTTTTCCCTCGCGGTGTTGCCGTCTTCATTTATGAAATCATATTCTCCGAGCACGTTCATCTTCGAAAAAACTTCGTGCGTTTTCCATTCGAAACCGTCGTCGAAACTCGCTACAAGCACGCCGCGTCCGGTTATGCCAAGATTATGCACGGGCGGCACGTTCACGAGATTCATCTGCGTGTACGATTTTCCGTAATCGTATCTGTTGAGTGAATCCGCTGTACTTATAAGAGGAAGGTATTCCGAATACATCGGCGAAGTGTTCTTAATGTCCTGCTTGTAGAGTTTCTTCACCGCGAATATACGCGATACGAAATCGAGTTTCTTCAACTGTTCTATCTGCGCGGGCGTAATGTACGCGCTCACGCCGTTGAGCCATCTTGATTTCGCTATGATATTTATTCCCATATCCGAAATATTATCGACGTAAGAATTGTTCAGCGGCAGATCGCAGAACTTCACGACGTCTTCTTTTGAAAATATTTTCAGCCTTCTCTGAACCGCCCTTTCGGTCAGGTGCGCCAGACCCGTATTATATGCTGTCATTAAATGTGTAATGCTCTCGCCGGGCTTGAAGCCGTCTTTGTCCGCGAACACTATCCAGCACTTGACGATGCCGCTGTCATTCTGAGCGAATGCGGCAGGGGCAAGCAGTAATAATACCACCGCGAGGAATAAATATTTTTTCAGATTCATCTTGTATATTTTATATTGTATAAAAAAAGGTTATGCGCGTCTTTACATAACCTTCTGAAAATTCTTAAAACATCTTACGCCTGATAATTTTCAAGATAATGAACGATTCTCATCAGGAATTTTCCCCCGAGAGCGCCGTCAATGAGCCTGTGGTCAAACGACAGTGTAAGGTACATCATCGGTTTTATAACGACAAAGTCGCCGTTTTCCGTCTCAAGTACCGCCGGTCTTTTCTTTACCGCGCCGATTCCGAGAATTGCCACCTGCGGCTGGTTAATAACCATCGTTCCGATTATGTTTCCGAAAACGCCGTAGTTCGATATCGTGAACGTGCCGCCCTGGATTTCATCAAGCGAGAGTTTCTTCACGCGCGCGCGCTTCCCGAGGTCGTTGATGTTTCTCGCCAGACCTGTCAGGTTCATCCCGTCCGCGTTCTTCACCACCGGAACTATCAGCCCGCCGTTTTCCATCGCGACCGCGATGCCGAGATTTACCTTGCTCCTCATTATAGCCTTGAACGGAACGGATGAATCGTCGATTACGGAGTTAACGAGAGGGAAGTCCTTCAGCGCTTTAATTACTGCCTCCGAAATGAAAGGCATGTATGTGAGTTTAATTCCTTCCTTCTTCTCGAATTCGGCTGCCATCGCGCTTCGCGCTTTTTCCACGTTCGTCATGTCGCATTCGGATATAGAGTTGACGTGCGGGGATATAGCAACCGACGCGGCCATGTGCTCAGCCATCTTCTGCCTTATGTTGTCGAATTCAAGCACCGAAATTCCGTCCTCGTCGTAATTGATTTCCTGTTTCGGCAGTTCGGGTTTCGGTTTTTGCGCGGCAGGCTGCGTCTGAACCACAGGTTTATCAACCTGAGGCGCGGGCTTTCTGCCCGACTTAACGTATTCAAGAACGTCGTTCTTAGTTACTCTTCCGTTTTGTCCCGTTCCCTTAATTCCTTCGAGTTCACCAAGAGGTATGCCCTCTTTCCTCGCTATGTTCAGAACGAGAGGTGAGAAAAATTTATCCGATGTCGAAGCCGCCGCGGGCTTGTCTGTTTCAGCCGCAGGCGCCGCTTGTTTCTTTTCTTCTGCGGGCTTTATGGTTTCGGGCTTCGTTTCCGCGGGAATCTCCGCGGGTTTCTCTTCCGCCTTTGTTTCTATTTTCGCGTCAGCATCCGTTTCAAGACGGGCAAGTATTTTTCCGATTTCAACAACTTCATTTTCCTTGAAAAGAAGTTCGGTTATTATTCCCGCTTCGGGCGAAGGGACTTCTGTATCCACTTTGTCCGTTGATATTTCCAGTATTGGTTCGTCTCTTTCGACTTTGTCTCCGGGTTTCTTGAGCCATTTTAAAATGGTCCCTTCCATAATGGATTCACCCATCTTTGGCATGACTATATCGACTATCATATTAAATTAACTCCTGATTATTGTTTATAATATACTTAAAACCAATAATTTAAGATAAAAGTTTATCTGTCAACTTCGAACAGAGAACTTATAGATTCATTCAGGTTTGTGCGGATTATCGCCTCGGCGAAAATCGCGGCGACCGACTTGGTCTCAATCTTTTCCGATTTCCGCCTTAGAGGAACGGTGTCAGTAATATAAAGTTTTTTAAGCGGAAGAGATTCAACCCTGTCGATTGCCTCACCGGACAATATCGCGTGCGTGCAGGCGCCGTAAATTTCGAGCGCGCCCTTGTCCTTGAGCGCTTTCACGGCGTTTCCGAAAGTGCCCGCCGTGTCGATAAGGTCGTCTATAACGAGAACGTTCTTGTCCTTTACCTCGCCGATAATGTTCATTATTTCCGCGACGTTCTGTGTCGGTCTTCTCTTGTCGATTAGTATCAGGTCGGCGTGAAGTCTCTTCGCGTACGCCCTCGCCATTTTTATGCTTCCGACGTCGGGCGAGCAGACGGCGAGATTTGGTATCTGCATTTCATAGAAATGTTTCAGGAAAACCGCCGAACCGAAAAGATGGTCAACGGGAATGTCGAAGAAACCCTGTATCTGCGATGCGTGTAAGTCCATCGTTATTACTCTGTCCGCGCCTGATTTTTCGAGAAGGTTAGCGACGAGTTTCGCGGTTATCGAAACGCGGGGCTGGTCCTTCCTGTCCTGCCTTGCGTAGCCGAAGTAGGGGATTACCGCGTTGACCCGCGCGGCGGACGAGCGCTTCGCGGCGTCCAGCATTATTAATAATTCCATCAAGTTGTCTGAAGGTGGATTCGTCGACTGAATTATGAATACATCCCTGCCTCTTATGTTCTCGTTGTATCTCATCCAGATTTCGCCGTCCGAGAAGTGCTTTATCTCTCTCGCGCCGAGCGAAATGCCGAGTACTTTTGCAATGCTTTCTCCGAGGTATTCTGAATTTTTTCCGGTAAAGATTTTCAAGTTTGACATCGTGGAAGTTATTAATTTATTCAAATTTATACATAACCTTTTATTAAGTCAATTCAACTCAACAAAAAGCAATAAATGATCGGCTATCGGAGCGGAGAAATTCAGGAATTTTTATAAAAAATGCGCGTAACGCGCTATTGAAATTATCAGTTGAAATTGTGTACGGCGCCGCATTTCAGACATCTGCCCCTGTGCACGCAAACCATGCCGCCGCATCCCTCGCACTTCCATCTTTTTTGCTCTTCTTTCGCGAACTCATTCAATCCGATTGACTTAATTCTGTCAAGATTTTCCAGCATGCTCATGTGATATTTTGTCCTGTATCTTTTATCCAGATTCTTTAACCGCCTGCACGGATAAATTTCGCACTCGTAGCAGAAACCCGACTCGGTCATTTTCAATAAATCGCAATTCCGGATTATGCAGTTCACGCATGACTTCGCGTAATTAATATCCAGATTCCTGCACCCCTTGCAGACATTTTTATCCCTGAGGTAACCAAGGCATATTCCGCAGTTCATTCCGCAGGGCGCGAACAAATCCGGATTAATTTTTTTGTGTCTCGCATTCATTATGCGGCATTAAATTGATGAATTGAATTTAAGAAAATCCTGAATCATATTGAATGGTTTTCAGCAAAACAAAAAAATCCACGAAACGCGGATTCTACATTTTCTCGATTTGCTCCGTCAAATCTTTGAGGAACCTGACCATCGGCGCTCCGTCAATCACGTCGTGGTCGAAAAGCACAGTCATATTTAAAATTTCCCTTATCAATATCCCGTCGTTCACCACAGCGGGCTTATTTAAAACAGAACCTATTCCGAATGATACGGGATGAACCGCTTTATGTATGAACCAGCCGTTAATTTTTCCCGCAGTTCCGGGCGATGTCACCGAGACATTTCCCATCTTGCCGAAAGCCGTTTTCGGGTGCTTCAGCAAATACCGCCAGAACATACGTCTCGCGAAACCCGGCAGAGAATAATACAACCTTTCATAGGCTTTCGGTTTCTGTCTGAGAACTATGTCATCTTCTGTCATCACCTGATTCCCGGCATTCTCAATCTCAATCGTGATTTCCTCGGCGCTTTTCTCGTTAGTCTTTTCGATGACCATCGGAATCGGAACCCTTTTCCCGTTTATTTCCTTCTCGACAACGAATGAAACATTAATATCGTTGAATATAATAATCTTCTTCTTGCCGAGCAGATATCCTGTCGCTTCGGCGTGCTTTTCCAGCGCGCTGCTGATTGCTTTTATTATCCGGGCGTTGAACGAGACTTTCACGCCGCTTCTCTTCAATTCCCGCAGTTTCTTCCTGCTGTCGGTCACGTCGAATTCAAGCAAGGCGCTGACGTGATGCCTGAGAGTACCGATTGACATCACGTCGAATGTCGCTATTCTTGAACGCGGTATGGCTTCAGTTTTATATTCCTCCTTCATAATGGAATTCCTTTACATCATTATAAAATCCGAAAACGAGACGATTCTCTTCATCTCTTGCAATGTTGGATACAGAAAGTAAAAATATGAATTTGAAACCGCTGACAAATTTCAGTGCCGCTTTGTTTTTTTAACTCCAGAGCGGGTGAGACTTTATGGCGAAATAGTCATTATATAATATGCCGACTGCTATTATAAAAGCAATGAACCCGATAAGTATCAAAATCTGAACGAGCGATGTTTTTTGTATATCCTGTTTCATGTTTACTTCGCAAACTTCACCCGGACAATATTTCGCTTTTTCCTTGTAAATCCAATGGTAAACCAGACACCCCAGACAGATTCCGAACGCGGATTCAAACAACAAAAATATCTGGCATATCAGACAGATTATACCCGTAATAGGACTGAAAGTATTCAGAATTATCGAAAGTACGAACATTGTAACTGCGAGCGCCAGACCTATATACCACGCGAATTTCTTCTGCGGCGCTCCGACGTACTCGGGATTCTGTCTGCTGACAATCAGCCTCGAAAGAATAAGCGTAGGCGCGTATTTAGGACTGATAAAAAGGCGGATTATGAAATCGGTCAGAAAAATCACGATAAAATATTTCAGCAGAAGAAAATCCTGCTTCAAAACCGCCGTAGTAACCGCGATAACAATAAACACCAGCAGAATGCCCGCTGACGCTCTGATTTCCCGCTCATTCAATACGGGAATATCATAACCTTTCACTGTCTCTCCGAATTGTGCCATAATAATGATTTATGTTTATATAATAAATATTAAATATCGATTTTGTTGATTATGAAACTTGGATTTGATACTCTTTATTTGTACGAAAAGATAAGAAAATTGTTATGCTCGTTCAATTTAAAACAACATCTGAAGATTCTATACCTCATCTTTGTGCCCTCAGTGGTAAAATGCTCTTCCTCTGTGTACCTCTGTGAAACCGCTCTTCTCTCTTCTAACTCCTAACTACTAACTACTAACTTCTGCTCTTTTGATCTGTTTCATCAGCTCTTTCTGTGTGGAATAAATTCGCGTCAATCCGTGGCGAATCGCTCTTGCTCTTCAAATCCCGTCGAATCCGTTCTTCCCGTCTAATCCCGCGGGCTATAGAAAAAAGATCTGTGAAAATCTGTTTCATCAGCTCTTTCTGTGTGGAATAAATTCGTGTCAATCAGTGGTGAATCGCTCTTCTTGATTCTTGATTCTTGCTTCTTGATTCTATTTTTTAAAAAACCTCCGAATGATAGAACACACTTCAATTACTTGTTCCACCGAAAGTTCCGGCCAACTCGGCAGATTCATTCCGCGTATCGCGATTTCTCCCGCGGTTTTTATCTTGTGATACTGATGCGCGAACATCGGCATTGTATGAACCGGGAAGAAAGTCGGACGTGTCTCGACTCCGTTGTCGGCAAGGTGCTTCCGCAGCGCGTCCCTTTCCTTTACGCTTTCCGTCATTATCGAATACATCCAGTATGAATGAACCGTGTCCTTCGATTCGGCGTGCGGTGTCACGGGAAGTCCCGCGAGGTTTTTGTTGTACAATTCCGCTATCGCGCGTTTCTTCTTTAATATGCTGTCCGCGTTTTCGAGCTGCGCGAGCCCGATTGCGGCGCAGATGTTCGTCATTCTGTAATTGAAGCCGATAACGTCGTGCCAGTATTCGCGCACCGTCGATACTCCGTGCATTTTAAGATGATACGCTTTTTCGTATAGGTAATAGTCGTTAGATACGACCATTCCGCCTTCTCCCGTCGTTATCGTCTTGTTGCCGTAAAAACTGAACGCGGCAATGTCTCCGAACGTGCCCGCGTATTTTCCTTTGTACTTCGTGCCGAACGCTTCCGCGCA
>CALGII010000257.1 GCA_937915485.1 uncultured Ignavibacteriota bacterium
GTGGTATTCGCGCAGAACAAATTCGGGAATAAGATACCCGAACATAAGGGCAAGACGCGTCCCGAAGTTTTCAAATACATAGAGAATCAGAAAAAGGTAATCGAGGACTGCCTGAACAATTACAGGTTCCGCGACGCGCTAAACGAGATAATGAAAATCGGGCGCGCGGCGAACAAGTATTTCAACGACAGCGAGCCCTGGAAAGTTATTAAGAACGACGCTGAAAAATGCGGAGGAATAATAAACGATTGTCTTGAAATCTGCCATTCGCTCGCGATAGCGATAAATCCGGTGCTTCCGTTCACCTCGGAAAAAATACTCGGGGTGCTTAACGCGGGCAAATCGAATCTCGCCTGGGATAACATCGGGAAGCCGTGCCTTAAGTCAGGGACGGAACTCGGCGGGAACGCGATTTTGTTTCCTCAAATCGAATTAAGCGCCGCGAAGGAAGAGGAAGCGAAGGAAGAGGACAATCTGATAACGATTGACGATTTCAAGAAGGTGCAGTTAAGAACAGCAGTCGTGCTTAAAGCGGAGAAGGTCGAGAAGAGCAAGAAACTTCTGAAACTTCAAGTCAGGTGCGGCGGCAAGGAAAAGCAGATTGTAGCGGGCATAGCGGAGCATTACACTCCCGAAGATATGCTCAACAGAAAAATCGTGATAGTGGACAACCTGAGGCCCGCGAAACTAATGGGGCTTGAATCACAGGGAATGCTTCTCGCCGCGAAGATTGACGGCAAGTTGAAACTCGTCGGTATCGACGGTGACCTTCCTGACGGAGCGGATGTAAGTTAATATTTTCAAGCATCGATATTTGAAGTACAAATTCGGAAATAGCGAGTATGACCTTTCCTCCCGCACATTCGTGATGGGAATACTTAACGTCACGCCTGATTCTTTTTCAGACGGCGGAAAGTTTTTCGATTCGAAGCCCGACATAAAAAAGATTACGGAAGAAGCGGTAAGGATGAAAGAGGAAGGCGCGGACTTCATAGATATAGGCGGCGAATCAACGAGACCTGGCGCGGATTCCGTTTCAGCGGACGAGGAGATTGAAAGAGTCGTACCCGCCATCAAAGAAATATTAAAGCACATCGACATACCAATATCAATCGACACTTACAAACATCAGGTCGCGGACGAAGCGCTGAAAGCGGGCGCGGTGATAGTGAACGACATAAGCGGATTTCAGTTCGACGAAAAACTTCCGGAGATAACGAAAAAGCACGGCGCATCCTGCGTACTGATGCACATAAAGGGCACTCCGAAAATGATGCAGGACAATCCGGTTTATTCAGACGTGATGGAAGAAATTTCCGAATATCTCAAGAAGTCCGCAGGCATCGCCAAGGAAGCGGGCATCGGGCAAATCATAATCGACCCGGGAATCGGATTCGGCAAGACATTCAGTCATAACATCGAAATCATAAAGAACCTTCACAGGCTCAAGCCGCTCGGTTTTCCGATACTTCTCGGACTGTCGCGCAAACGTTTCATAAATGAAATTTACGAATCCAATCCTCAGGAAAGGCTCGCGGGAACGGTCGCGGCGAACGTTTCGGGCATACTCAACGGGGCGAACATTATTCGCGTGCATGATGTTTTAGAGAATAGAAGGGCCGCATTAACGGCTGATAAATTAAAGCAATGAGAATTGGCAGACAGAAAGAAAAGACCCGAAAACTTTGAAGAAATAGAACTCGATGTGGCAGGTATGGAATGCGTAAACTGCGCCAACAGCATCAAGACTTACCTCGAGAAACTAAACGGAATCCACAACGTAAACGTGAACTTCACATCGGAAGTCGCGTCAGTTGAATTCAATCCGAACCTCATAGAAGTAAGCGACATAATCAAAGACATACGGAAACTCGGTTACGACGTTATCGAGGAAGAGGACGACGACAAGATTGAGGAGCAGAAGAGGAACAAACTCAGAAACGACAGGAACAACATAATACTATCCGTAATTCTTACAATCGTCATAATGGCGATATCGATGAGCGGTCATCACGGATTTTACGACCTGAAGATACCCGCGAACAAGGGACTGGCGATACTGTTCGCGCTCACGAGCATTTCAGTTTTTTGGAACGGGAAAAAGTTTCTCGTGGGGGCGTACAACGCGGCGAGGAATCTGACATCCGACATGAACACGCTGATTTCAATCGGAGTCATGTCGTCATACATATACAGCAGCGTAATCGCGTTCAATCATATATTTCATCTGAACATATACGCGTTAAGAAATTCGCACGAGGTGTATTTCGAAACCGCATCGATGATAATTACTCTGATACTGATAGGAAATTATCTTGAATCGGTGCTCAAGTCAAAGACACAGACCTCGATAAAGAAACTAAAGGAACTTCAGGCAAAATTCGTGAACATAATCCGCGGCGGCGAAGAAATGTTCGTTCCTTTCAAGAAGGTAAGGCAGAACGACACCGTGATAGTCAAATCGGGCGACAAGATTCCTGTTGACGGACACATCACCGAAGGATTCTGCGTTATTGACGAGAGCGCGATGACGGGAGAAAGCATACCAGTCGAGAAGAAAGCGGGCGACGCGCTGATAAGCGGCACTCTAATGAAGAACGGGTACGTAAAGATGAGCGCGTTCAGAGTCGGCAAGGACACGACGCTTTCGAGAATCATAAGTTTAGTAAAGGAAGCGTCGAATTCAAAACCGAAGATACAGCGTCTGGCGGACAAGATATCGGCGATTTTCGTTCCCGTCGTCGTATCAATCGCGGTCTTAACATTTATTATCTGGTATCTCGCGATAGGCAAGCCGTTCGACGAATCGCTTCTTTACGCCGTATCTGTTCTCGTAATTGCCTGTCCTTGCGCACTCGGACTCGCCTCTCCGATGGCGGTTGTAATAGGTGTGGGCAGGGCTGCGGAGAACGGAATACTTTTCAACAACGTGGAATCGATTGAGAACATAGTGAAGACGGACACGTTGTGTCTTGACAAGACGGGCACGCTGACAACGGGCGAAATGGAAATCAAGGAAATAAACGTTTTCGGAGATATGCCGCGCGATGAGATGCTTAAATATGTTTTCTCGGTCGAGAAATATTCGAATCATCCAATCGCGAAGTCAATATCGGATTACTGCATAGAGAACAAGATAGAGATAATCGAGGAAGTCGGCAAGATAACGAATGAAGACGGGCTTGGTATTTCGGGCATTGCGGGAGACAGGAAAGTGTCGATTGGAAGCAGAGCGCTGATGGAGAAGCACGGTGTCGCTATAGACGAAAGCAAAATTCCGCAGGGCAACGGAATACAATTCATAAGCATAGACAGCATGCTTGCCGGAACGATAACTTTCGAGGACAGGATAAAACCCGAAGCGAAGGATACGGTTGCAAGGTTCAAGGAAATGAATCTCGGTTTGTTTCTCATCTCCGGCGACAGCGAAGAAGTTACGAAGAAAGTCGCTGGTGAACTCGGCATTGAAAACTTTTCATTCAGAACGATGCCCGAGGACAAGGAAAAGATTGTATCGAGGCTGCAATCGGAAGGAAAGAACGTCGCAATGATAGGCGACGGAATAAACGACGCGCCGTCGCTGGCGAGGGCTAACGTAGGGATGGCTGTAGGCACGGGTCAGGACATCGCAATCGAATCCGCGGACGTGATTCTTGTAAAAGGCGATTTGAGAAACGTCATAAAATCCATCAACATATCGTCAAGGACGGTTTCGATAATAAAGCAAAATATTTTCTGGGCATTTTTTTACAACGCGATTACGATACCGGCCGCGGCGGGAATACTGGCGCCGTTCGGAATAACGATAAGCCCCGTACTGGCGGCGATGTTCATGGCGTTCAGCGACGTCGTAACGGTAATGATAAATTCATTAAGATTAAAATACGTAAACATAAACTAAGAATATGAAAAAGACTTTACTTGCATTATCTGCAATTGCCGTACTTTTCGCGGCGGGCTGCGGGAAGCAGAACACAAGCAAAACGACGGACGTGAAATCCGTTTCCGAAAAGATAGAGAATGTGGAATACAACTGTCCCGGTATGCACTGCGCGGGCTGCGAGCAGACTATATCAGACGAGGTGATAAAACTGAGCGGAGTGAAATCGGTAGTCGCCGACGCGAAAGCGAAAACCGTGAAGGTAACTTACGACGCGGACAAGACCACAAAAGAGGATATTTCGAAATCGATAAACGCCGCGGGCTACGACACGGAAATCTCGAAGTCAGAGAACAAGCACAACTGCGAGGAAGACATGATGAAGGACAAGAAGGACTGACATGGCAGAGAAAGTTAATTTCGACCTGCACGCCGAGAGTTACGAGAAACAAATGGCGGAGGACCTAAAATTCTTCATCGAAGAAACGGGATATCTCGCGGAATACAAGGTAAGGATAGTAAAAGAGACGCTCGAAGACAAGAAGCCGCGGAACATACTTGAATACGGATGCGGCATCGGAATGAACATAAATTTTTTCAACAAGCATTTCGGACAATCGGAAATATACGGATGCGACATATCCAAGAAGAGCCTTGAAGTGGCGGAAGAGAGGAATCACGAAAGAGTAAAATTTTTTCTTATAACAGAAGAGAACAGCGCCAGGTACAAGAATTTTTTCGACGTCATTTTCGTGTCCTGTGTTTTTCATCACATAAATCCTACTCACAGGCTGAATTCGATGAAGAACATATACAGTCTCATGAAGCCTGGAGGAGTTTTTTACCTGTTCGAGCACAATCCTTACAATCCGATTACAAGAAAAATCGTGAATGAATGCATCTGGGATACTGACGCGGTACTTCTGAAGCCTGACGAGTCATACAATCTGATAAAGGACGCCGGATTCACGCCAGAGCACAGGAGGAAGTACACTTTATTTTTTCCCGGCTTTATGAGATTTTTGCGCAGGACGGAAAAGTTCATTTCATTTCTTCCTCTGGGCGGACAATATTACATCAAGGCAAGAAGGGAGAATTAGCCGCGCTGCAGTTCTTTTTTCTTACGCATTTCGGCGGCATATTCTTTTCTGTAATCGAAAATCTCACGAATCGTTCTAAGGATTACGGACGGTCTCGCGCCCGTCGAAACGCCGTCGAGACGCGGCAGGTGCTGCACGCCGAGTTCGGTAACGGTATAATCGAGAAGGTTCGCCTTGAGCATTATCTCGGCGTCGATGAAAGCGTCGATTGATTTTATTTCAATCTTCCTGAACAAATCCGTTTTAAAAAGTTTGAAGGCGCAGTCTATGTCCCAGTAATGAATGTCGAAGATAATCTTCAGCAGATAGTTATAACAAAGCGATGTGAATTTTCTGTAGAGCGAGTACTGCTTGTGTTTCCTGTAGCCGACCACGATATCCGAGAAAGGAATTAGAGCAACGAACTTTTTCATTTCTTCAAGGTCGAACTGGTTATCTCCGTCAGTATAGAAAACGTAGTCCATTTTCGCGTTCACGAATCCGTCTTTAAGAGTGGCGCCGTACCCCATATTTTTCGCGTGGTGAATTACCCTCACCTTAGGAAATTCTCCTGCGAGTTCATCCGCGACCTCCCCTGTTCTATCGGGGCTTCCGTCCTCGATAATAATTATTTCGTAATCCTTGAGTTTAAGTTCTTCGAGAATCTTCACCGCGCTTCTTGCAACCTTACCGATGTTAAGTTCGTCGTAATACGCGGGAAAAAATACCGACAGTGTAATTTGTGAGTTATCGGGGAAATTCATTCAGAGTAATTCCTTTTTTAAATATTCGTAAGTTTTCGCAATCCCTTCCTCAAAGTCCGTAACGGGTTTCCAGCCAAAGGTTTTCGAAATCAAAGTGTTATCGAGAACGTTGACGGGCACGTCAATTTTTCTTTTTTCGAGATACCGGACTTCGGCTTTTTTACCCGATATCTTTTCAGCAGTTCTGACAATATCATTAAGCGTATGACCTTCGCCGCTTCCGAGATTAAAAATCCGTTCGTTCGTTTTCACTTCGAGCGATTTCACGAGCGCGTTCACGGCGTCACTGATATAGATGTAATCCCTTTCGATGCTTCCGTCGCCCCATATTTCAATCCGTTCGCCGAGAATTATTTTCTTAAGAAAGACCGCGACCGCGCCCTGCGCGGCGAGCGGATTCTGCCTTTCGCCGTAAGGATTCGAAAGCCTGAAGACGGAGTAATCCAGCCCGTAAAGTTTTTCAAACATAAACAGATAGTCTTCTATCGTTTTCTTGATTATACCGTACGAGCAAATTGGTTTCCTGTGATGCGACTCCTTAACGGGTATTTTTTCCGGAATTCCGTAAACAGTGCCGCCGGAAGAAATAAAAATAACTTTTGAAGTTTTGTTAATAAGAGCCTCATTCAGGAATCTCAAAGACGAGACCAGGTTTGACTCGACGTCGTAAATCGGATTTTCGTTTGAGTTCGCGGGAAGCGTTGAACTGACGAGGTGAAACGCGACGTCTATGCCGGCGAGCGAGCCTTTTATATCCACTTCATTATTAAAATCGCCTTCGATAATCCTTATCTTATCGAGAAAATGATTAATGTTCTTTCTTGAAAAATTCAGTTTGTCGAAAATCGTGACGCCGTATCCCCTATTCAGCAGGGCATCCGCGAGATGCGAGCCTATGAAACCTCCGCCGCCGAGTATAAGACAATTTTTCTTCATAAAATATTAATTCAATTTTTCAAAAAAGTACATAGCGAATCTTCTGTCGGACGCGGGAAACTGGTTGATGAGCCTGTAGTCCGGATTATTCTGCAAATCTTCGAGTTTCGTATCGAGTTTCCAGACAGAATCCGGTCTGTACCCGTAATGCGTCTCCCAGGCGAGTATGGAGCCTTTCGGCGCCGCAGAAAGATTCTTCGAGTTCAAGGTACGGAATTTAGACGGGTCGTGCTTATAGTCCGCCGAATAGAATTTGAATACGGGATGATTGGCGTAAAAATCCCTGTCCCTGAAATTCTGCGCGTTGATGTATTCGGCAGCGTTCCTGACCGTAATGTTTTCTGAAGAAAGCACTTTCGGCTTGAAATCGATTCCGATATACAGTATAGAAACAAGAATCAGGACAACGGAGACCTTATTTAAATAGCCGATGCCTGACTTCTTCGAAATTAAAGAAGCGACAGCGATTACCGCGATAAGGAAAAGCACCTTAGTGAAATCGGAAACGTCAGTAAGCACGCGTCCGTCGGACACTTTCGAAAGGAAAGCGAAAGTCACGAACACTGACAAGCCCGCGATAACATAAAACGTCCTGCTGTATTTTTTATCCGCGAGACAGTTCAGCCCTATCGAGCAGAACACGGCGCAAACGGGAGCCGCGTGAAGCATATATCTCCAGTTGCCCGGGTTTGATTTCGTTACAAGCGTCGCGGTATGGGCGGCAAGCACGAGTATGAAAATAACATAGAGGAAAAAGTATTTTCTGAAATGCTCTTTCATTCCGTTCTTATCCGCGAAGAAAGAAAAGAAGCCTTGAAGAAAGAGAAGGAATGCCACGGGACCCGCGATGAAAATATAGACCTGAACGTAATGATAGAACTTAGGATACTCCATTTTATATTCGAACGCGGAAATATTTCTCATTTCCGACCAGACATAGAGAATGTCGCCCGACATCAGGTAGCCGAGGAAATTATAAAGGAGAGGAACGATTGCGATGGCGGCGATTTCCTTGTATCGTTTATCTTTCAGGAACACAATCGCAAGAACCAGACCGAACAGAACAATTTCCTGCCTCACGGTAAAGATATAACCCACGACGAGACCCGAGAGGAAATATTTTTCTTTCCTGTAAAGAATCAGGAAAGCGGCGAAAAGCATACCCGTAAATATTTCGGGATATGAACGGAACGAGATATCGAAGAAAGCGGGCTGCGCGGCGAGCAGAAGCGCGCCGAAGAAAGCGTAATTAATCCCGTACAACTTTATGAGTTTATACGTCAGAAAGACCGTCAGCGACGCAATCAGCGAATTCACGAGCAGGACGGCGTCATAACTAATCAAAGCGGGCAGCACCATCAGGATTTTGTAGCCCGGCTTCGGGGCGTTTCCGAGAATCGCCCAGGGATTTTTCCAGAAGTCGAGCATATTAATATACTGCGCTACTTCGTCATCCTGATAGAATCCCGTAGAATACCTGCTCGATACAAAATAAACGATTGCGAGAACGGGAATAACGAGCCAGAAGTACTTATCGATTAAAGGCTCGATGCTAGCGGTCTTTTCGACCGTGCTTTTATTAATCTTCGTTTTTGCCATAATTAGACGTGAAAATATACAAATATAACAAGGATTTAAAGACAATTAATAATTAAGAGCAGAAGTTAGTAGTTAGGAGTTAGTAGTATGGGGTAGAAATTCAGGATAATGAGGCGAATCCGGTAATGGAAAAAACCATTATTATGGAGAGAATTCAGGATATTATCTTCATAATCCTGTCAGGTCTTGAGCTTGCATTTTAAATTACTTAATAAGCACCATTTTTCTAGTCTCAGTAAATCCACCGGTTGAGAGCCTGTAAAAATATATACCGCCGGGATATGCGGAACCGTCGAAAAGGACTTCGTATGTCCCGGGTTTCAGATTTTCATTCAAGAGTGTTTCCATTTCCTTGCCTAGCACATCAAAGACTTTAATTGTAACAGGTCCCGCCTTAGGCAGGTCAAAACTAATCTTCGTCGCCGGATTAAACGGGTTGGGGTAGTTCTGGTGCAGGGAATATGAAACCGGATTTGTAAGATTAATATTTGCAATACCGGTATTAATTTGTTCTAGTGGACGTCGCCATACTGAAGTAGAATCCGTTCCGGCAAACACATAACTATTGGTCGTCAACAACGAAGTTACATTTGCATAATAATTATAAAAACCATGATTTGTATTGTACCAATTTACTCCATCGTTCGAGCTTTTGAATACCCCGTTATCTGCACCTACAACTATGTAATTACCTGAGACTGTAAATGCATTAATATTCAGATTTGTTAATCCATTGTTTACCGGATTCCAATTTGAGCCATTATTTGTGCTTAAAAATACACCGCCGCCTTCAGATCCTGCAAAAAGATTTGTGCCAAAAACAGCAATTGCGTTAATATTTAGATTTGTCATACCATTATTAACTGTCGTCCAGCTTGTTCCATTATTTGCGCTTAAAAATACACCGTTGCTTTGTGTTCCTGCGAAAATATTTGACCCCGTAACAGCTAATGCTTTAATCCTCGAGATTATTAATCCATTATTCACTGGTGTCCAGTTTGTTCCGTTATTTGCACTTAAATATACACCGGAATTTGTGCCTGCAAAGATATTCCCACTGGAGACAGCAAATGAATAAACAGATAAATTTAATAATCCGTTATTAACCTGGGTCCAGCTTGTGCCGTTGTTTGTGCTTAAAAATACTCCACCGCTATCTGTGCCTGCAAAAATTTTATTATTAGAAGAGATAAGTGAATTAACAGTCAATTTTGTTATTCCATTGTTAACCGAATTCCAGTTTAAACCGTTGTTTGTGCTTAAAAATACACCCCCACCATGAGTTCCGGCAAAAATATTATTACTGGAAACCGCAAGTGACAAAATCAATCTATATGAAAAATCATTAGTTATCCCTCTGTTTACTTCGGTCCAATTTGTTCCGTAATTTGTGCTTAAAAACACACCTTTGTTAGTCCCGGCAAATGTATTAACACCCGATAGAGCGAGTGAATAACAGGAAATATCTATCAAATTGATATTAAGTGATGTCCAGTTGGAACCATTGTTAGTACTTAAAAATACTCCACTGGATGTACCTAGAAATGTATTACTGCCTGAACACGCAAGAGTATAATAAAATGTGCTTGATAAACCGCTATTCGCCGGAGCCCAGCTTGCTCCGCCATTAGTACTTAAATATATTCCCCGAAGAAATAATGCAGCAAACAAATTAGTACCAGAAGCTGCAAGCGAATATACCCCACCATATTGCAATCCGTTATTTACTGCAACCCAGCTCAAACCGTTATTCGTACTTTTGTACACACCACTACTATAAGCCCCTGCAAATATTGATGATCCTGAAACAGCGAGTGTCATTATATCCTGATTAATCAGTCCGTTATTTACAGCGACCCAATTCACACCGTTATTCGTGCTTCTATAAACTCCACTGTTGTATAGTCCAGCGAAAACATATATTCCCGATACAGTCATAGTATATATAGCAGAAATTGGCAAATCATTACTTACAGAAGTCCATATTATTCCATCGTTCGTGCTACGGAATACTCCATTCTCGGTTCCCACAAATATATTCGAGCCAGAAATTGCGAAAGAATATATTTTTAAGACAGTCAATCCATTATTTACCAGAGTCCAATCTGTACCATTATTTGTGCTTACATAAACTCCATTTCCATTTGTTCCTGCATATATCTTTGCTCCTGAAACTGCAAAACAATTGATGTTAGAATATTGGGAGCCGCTGACTTTTACCCATTGTGCTCCAGCATTCATAGACATGAGCATCACTACAACGAGAAACAGGTTTTTCATGATTGTAATATTAAATTATTTGTACAGCACCATTTTTCTTGTCTCGGAAAATCCATCGGTTGAGGCCTGTAAAAATATATACCGCCGTTTGTCGTTCGCCAGATGAAATTGTCGAAACTGTCACCGCCGCTTATTAATCCTGTATCTTTATTAAAGAACTGAAGATAACTATAATAACTTGTCGTGACCTGCATACTGTTTCACGAAATCCCGAGATTCGTAGATTTGTAAAGTTTCCCCATTGAGTTTTTTTGCTCTGAAGTATTAATACAATTTGTATTTACAATGAATATATGTGCCATTCCCCAGTTATTCATAGTCTGCAAGTTATATCCTACGTTGGTTGTTCTCAGAAGTATTGCCATGGGATAATTCCAGTTTATAATAAATTCTGTGTTTGCATTCGCAAATTTCATATCGTTGAACGTGCCGCCCGTTACAGGCACACTCTGCTGAACCCACTGGCACGAACAATCTTCAATCTTCAATGTACAATTCAGGATTAAAAAAGATTATCGCGAAAATTGTTTTTTTCATAAGGTTCGTTTTGCCTATTCCGGCCCTTTAAGGTTCAGTTAAATATGATAAACTGATTCCTAATTATCAACTAATTTTTAAGTCCGTTTTACGCGCTGGATTTTCTCCTGAACATCAAAAGAGATTTGTTAATCTGACCGGGTCTGAAGCCGTGAGACTCTAATTGTGGTCTTTTCTGTTCCGAGTAGAGAAAATTATCAGTAATCAATTGAATGAGTGACAAAAATGTCACAGGAAAATAACTTTAAATAGCTTTTTGATAATGTTATATTCACAAAACATGGAATTACTCGGGAATTCAATACAGATTAAGGAAATTAATGAGATTATAAGGCAGGTCGCGCCGACTGACATAAGCGTCCTTATTACGGGTGAAAGCGGTACGGGCAAGGAAGTCGTGGCGAACAAGATACACGAATTAAGCAGGCGCAGCGGCAAGCCGTTCATCACCGTGAACTGCGGAGCGATTCCCGAGGGAATAATTGAGAGCGAACTTTTCGGACATCAGAGAGGCGCATTCACCGGAGCGATTGAGACGCGCGAGGGTTATTTCGAGATGGCTGACAAGGGAACAATTTTTCTCGATGAAATCGGCGATATGCCTCTCGCGACTCAGGTGAAGATACTGCGCGTACTCGAGACGGGAGAGTTTCTCCGCGTGGGCGGGAACAAGAGCGTCAACGTCGATGTAAGGGTTGTAGCCGCGACGAACAAGAATCTCGCCGACGAGGTAATAAGCAGAAATTTCCGCGAAGACCTATACTTCAGACTCAAACTCGTGAACATACACATACCCCCGCTCCGCGAAAGAAAGTCGGATGTGGTTGTGTTGTTCGAACACTTCATAAAGAACATTTCGGAAAAGAACGGAATTGAGTTCAACGGCATAGACGAAGACGCAATGGATTTTCTAACGAACTACGTCTGGTACGGGAACGCGCGCGAACTCAGGAATTTCTGCGAGAGCATAGTGGTGCTTCATCCCGACAAGAAAATCACGCTTGCGGACGTGAAGAAGAACCTGCGCCACGATTACACACAGACGAGGCAACTGCCAGCGGTTCCATTCGTAACTAAAGATTTTTCGGAGAAAGACATAATACTGCGGGCGCTATTTGAACTGAAGACAGACATACTGGACATCAAGAACACGCTGAAAAACAAAGGCGGAGAGGTTTACAGCATGAACGGCGACAGCGATTTCATAATCAACAGGGACAGGATGAAGAACATGGACAGCGAGGAGATTGACAAGGAGGTGCTTATATATCTTTTAAAACTCCACGACTGGGACATAAAGCGTGTATCGGACAACCTGAACCAGTCGCCGAGGAACATTTACAGGAAAATCAAAAAATACGACATAACAAAATAGTTGAAAAAACTTATTACATTAATATTCGCCGCTCTTCTGTTTCAGTCGTGCGGTATATACAGTTTCAAGGGAAACAACCCTCCCGAGGGTATAAAGACAATATCGGTCCCGCTGTTCAACGACAACAGCGGTTTCGCTGAATCGGGGCTGAAGGAGCAGTTCACGGAACTTCTCAAAAGCAAGATAATAAGCGACAACACGCTCCGCCTTGTCGATAAGACAACCGCGGACGGAGTGCTAATCTGCACGATAAACACCGTTAGGGACGACGCGCTTGTTATCAGCGGGAACGAGAACGTTACGAAAAGAAAAATCACAATCGTCGTGAACGTCGTTTTCGAGAACCTCAAGAAGCAGAAAAAAATCTGGGACAGGAATTACGAGAACTGGGGCGAATACAATTCCTCGACGAACTCTTTTTCGGAAAGGCAGGCGGGGATAACACTCGCACGCGACAAGATAACGGAAGACATACTAAACGACATAATTTCAAACTGGTAAAAATGAGAATTGAATCCGTAATACTAATTGTATATATAATTTCACTGTCAATACTTTTTTTCTTCGCGAGCCACGGTTTCAGCATGGTTTATCTTTATTTCAAGACGTTCAGGAAGAGGACTGAAGACCTCGACCCCGAGGATTTCAAACTTAATGAATATCCTCCCGTGACCATACAACTTCCGCTCTTCAACGAGAAGTACGTTATATGCAGGCTGATTGACGCGACGCTCAGGATGGATTATCCGAAGGACAAACTTGAAGTACAGATACTCGACGATTCAACGGACGACACGACGGAAATAATCAGGAATCACATCAAGCCTTACATAGAGAAGGGATACGACATAAACCACATACACCGCACGAACAGGCAGGGATACAAGGCGGGAGCATTGAAAGAAGGACTCGCTATCGCGAAGGGAGATTTTGTCGCGATATTCGACGCGGATTTCATTCCGAGAAAAAACTTTTTAAGAAGGACAATCCCCTATTTCATAAAGTACGAGAAGATGGGACTGGTGCAGACGAGATGGGAGCACATAAACAGGAATTATTCGGTAATAACGAAGACGCAGGCAATCGCTCTCGACGGACATTTCGTAATCGAGCAGGCGGTAAGGAACAGGGCGGGTTACTTCATACAGTTCAACGGCACAGGCGGAGTGTGGCGCAAGGAGTGCATATTCGACGCGGGCAACTGGCAGGCAGACACGCTTACGGAGGACCTTGACCTGTCATACAGAGCGCAGATGAAGGGATGGGAAATCAAATACATCGTGAACTTCACATCTCCTGCAGAACTGCCCGTTGACATAAACGCTCTGAGGTCGCAGCAGTTCAGGTGGACGAAAGGTTCGATTGAGACCGCGAAGAAACTTTATCCGAGAGTAATGAAGGCGAAACTTCCGTTAAGCGAGAAGTTCCAGTCGTTCATCCGTTTATGGAGCAATCTGGCATATCCTTTCATACTCGTCGCCGCTTTGCTGAACCTTCCGCTAACGCTAATAAAGGAGACCGGAGAATACGACCCCGTGTTCAAGTTCATGTCACTATTCATATTCGCGTTCGTCGCATCGTTCATGTTCTATCTTTACTCGCAGAAGGACGTATATCCCGACTGGCAGCAGAGGATAATTTATTTTCCCGTGTTCATGACAGGGAGCATGGGACTCGCGGTAAACAACACGAAAGCGGTTTTCGAGGGACTGGTTAACAAGAAGAGCGAGTTCGTAAGGACGCCGAAATACAAAATCGTTCATCACAAGGACACGGTCGGGGACAAGAAATATCATTCAAAGAAAGTGCCGTTCATCGCATACATCGAGGCGCTTCTTTCGATTTACTGCTGGGTTGGAGTAGGCATATCGGTGGCATACGCACAAATCGCCTCGATACCGTTTCAATTCATGTTCGCGGCGGGTTTCGGTGTAATTTCTTTTTTATCGTTTAAA
>CALGII010000258.1 GCA_937915485.1 uncultured Ignavibacteriota bacterium
TGCTGTACGACGAGCCGACGACGGGGCTCGACCCGGGCACGTCGAGGGAAATCAGCGGCTTGATACGCGGCGTGCAGAAGGAAAGGAGAATGACGTCGGTTGTAATCACTCACGATATGGAATGCGTGAGGATAACCGCGGACAGAATCGCGGTTCTTAAGGATGGTCGTTTTATAAAAACGGGAAATTACGAAGAAGTAAAGAGTGACGGGGATGAATTCATAAAATCATTCTTTGAATAAAAAATTATCACAATAATGAATCAGGATAACAGGAAGACTTTTTACACGGGGCTTTTCACGCTTGCGGGAATCGGGCTGTTCACGTTTCTGATTTTTTACATCGGAAGCAACGAGAACATGTTCACTTCGACAATCAAGGTCGTGACTTATTTCGAGAACGTGTCGGGACTGAAGGAAGGAACGAACGTTACGTATTCGGGAATAAACGTCGGCAGCGTGAAGGACATAAACATAGTCGAAGGCAATAAGATTGAAGTCGTGATGAGAGTGGAGACGAAAGTAAGGCAGTTCATAAAATCCGATTCAAAGGTTTCGATTGTGTCCGAAGGTCTCGTGGGAAGCAAGGTGATTGATATCTCATCGGGCTCGCCGAATCTTCCCGAAATTGAGAACGGCGCCGTGCTCGCTTCCGTGAAACCGCTGACCGCCGAGGACATAATGAAGTCGCTCAAAGAGACGGGCGACAACGCGACAAAAATCACGAAAGACCTCGCCGACATCACTTCACGGGTAAACAGGGGTGAAGGAACCGTCGGGCAGTTGCTTTCGAACGATTCGCTTTACCAGTCGGTGAACAACGTGCTTCTTAGTTTTTCCTCGCAGTCGGCGAACCTGAATAAAATTTTCTCGAGTTTCGGCGGCGCGGTCGAAAACATCGCGGCAGATTTCGGAACGCTTACGAAAGAACTGAACAAGACCGTGAACAACCTGACGGATATAACAAGCAAGTTGAACTCAAATCAGAGTTTCATCGGAACGCTGCTGACGGACACCGCATTCGCGAACAATTTAAAAAGAACCGTCGAGTCGGCAAAGGTAACCGCGAACAACCTTGAGAACGGCGCGTTCAGTTTCAATCAGAATATGGAAGCCCTGAAACATAATTTCTTCTTCAAGGGATATTTCGAAGACATCGGCTACTGGAACAAAGAGCAGTTCGAAGTCGAATACGAAAAACGCTTCAGGAGTCTGAAGGAAACTCAAAACCGTCTTGACAGCCTGAACAGAATCCTGAACACTCTCGAAAAAAATATTAAGGA
>CALGII010000259.1 GCA_937915485.1 uncultured Ignavibacteriota bacterium
TGAATTAAAACTCAATCTTTTTTAAGTTAATCGAAAATTTTCCTATAGACGTGGCAGTACGGTTTTTTCCCGGTCACGTTGTAATAATCCTGATGATAATCTTCCGCCCGCCAGAACTTGTTCGCTTTCGTTACTTCCGTCGCGACTTTATATCCTTTATCGGACAATATTTTAATCACCTTATCGGCTGTTTCCTTTTGCTCATCATTCAGGAAAAAGACTCCCGAGCGGTACTGTTCGCCTACATCAGGTCCCTGCCTGTCGACCTGAGTAAAATCGTGTATTTCGAAGAAAAGTTTTGCAAGTTTCTCGTATGTGACTTTAGAAGGGTCAAAAATAATTTCAAGAGCTTCCGCGTGTCCCGTAGTACCCGTGCAAACTTCCTTGTAAGTCGGATTGTCCTTATGCCCGCCTATGTATCCGACGATAGTTTTAAGAACGCCGGGTTCATTCATCATTAAATACTCCACGCCCCAGAAGCATCCGCCCGCGAAATACGCTGTATCGGTTTTTGTTTCAGTCATTTTGCCGTATGGTATGAATTTCAATGAAATCGAATTAACGCAGTGCCTCGTGTCTTTTTTCGTGAATCCCTCTCCGAGGAAAACATGCCCGAGATGCGCGCCGCAGTTTGCGCATATTATTTCCGTTCTCATCCCGTCCTTATCCGGAACGCGGGTTACCGCACCCGGGACCTCATCGTCGAAACTCGGCCATCCGCAGCCGGAATCGAATTTATCATCCGATTCGTATAGTTTCGCGTCGCACCTCTTACATACATAATAGCCGTTCCCTTTGAAATCATAATACTCGCCTGTAAATGGTCTTTCGGTGCCTTTCCTTAAAATTACCTGTTCTTCTTCGGGAGTAAGTTTGTTATATTTCTTCGTTGAATCCATTTTTACATTATTATCGATTATTATATCCGCCGATTTTTTCTCCGAACATCCGAGAATTATCAAGACGGAAAGTAAGATTGTTATTTTATACATATTAATGCCGCTTTATGTATAAAACGAAATGAAATGAGTTAAAATTCCGGATGCGGTCAATCAATTTCGCATATTAAACCGCGTCCGTATATTATGAGCGCAAGATTCACATATCATTGGACGAAACCAATTGACAATCGTAAATCATTTCTTCTGCTGCTCAATCCTCTTATTAAGAGAATCGAGTTCAATCTTCATTTGCTTAAGTTTTTCGTCCTGCTGCCTGCTTTCTTTATCAAGGCTATCGAGTGACTTGCCGAGTTTTTCCTGAGCCGCTTTCAGGCTGTCCGCGCTCTTTTTTATTTCAAGTTTCCTTTTATCGTCATCCGTCTGCTTAGTACATCCGGATAAGAGAAAGAGCGCCATCACAATAACAATAAGATACTTCATATAATATAATGATTGTTTACTCACTAATAATACTAACGGTATATCATTTCGCTACGGTCCGTTTCAAATAATCCTTATAAACGGCGCCGTTTTAATAATAAATGTATTGTCGGACTATTTGTTTTCCTGAATATTCCTGTTCAATGAATCGAGTTGCATCTTCATCATATTCAATTCCTCGTCCATCTTCCTGTTCGCGGAATTAAGGCTGTCGAGAGACCTGTCCAGATTGTTCTTTACAATCTTCAGGCTGTCGACGCTGTGTTTCATATTCTGCAAATCCCGATTCCTCTTTTCATCGCCTTGCGATGACGAACATCCGTAAATAAGTAAAAATACAACAAACAAAAAATATAAATACTTCATAAAAAATCAGGTTAGTTTATCTTAAAATATTGATTTAATGTTATGAAAAAAATGTCAAATAAAGTATAACCATATAATCCATTATGATAAGCCCCTGATAACAAATATTACGTCAACAATTATTAATATGTTACGGCTCAGGGTAATGTTAAGCATAAAGGAGACTCAATTTTTGAATTTAAACTTACGCATAATTTAACGATATTTATTATTATTTGAAAAATCAATCCGTTACAAATGAGCAAACTTTCAGACAAACCGGACCTCAAAAAAGACTTTCCCGGAACGTCTTTCGATGAATGGAAAAAAGCAGCAGAAAAAGATTTAAAAGGAGTTCCCTTCGAGAAAAAATTAGTAACCAAAACCTACGAAGGAATAGACCTTGCGCCGATTTACACGAAAGATGACATAAAAGACAATCCCCTTACGGATAATTTTCCCGGATTTACGAATTTCGTCAGGGGCAACAAACCCGACGGATACGTCAGGAATAACTGGTATATTTCTCAGGAAATATACGCTCCGACGCCGGAGAAACTCAATGAAGCGCTGATATTCGACCTTGAGAGAGGGCAAACATCAATAAACATCAAACCTGACAGGGCTACGCTATTATCGAAGGACCCCGACATGTCGGAATCAGGCGAAGTCGGAATCGGCGGGACTTCAATATCCTGTTTGAGCGACGCAGAAAAGATATTCAGGAATATCGACATAAAGAAATTTCACCTGTTCTCGGAGACAGTTTACAGTTCCCTTCCGTATTTCTCATTGATCGCGGCATATCTGAAAAAAAATAATTTTACGGATTTGAATGCCTGCATACTTTCGGACCCGTATTCGTGTCTGATAAAATGCGGACAGCCGCCTCACGATATTGAATCGGCATTTGACGATATGTACAAAATCACGAAATGGGCGATTGACAATAAGATGGACATAAAGACTATCGGCTCCAACGGATATAATTACGTAAACGCAGGCGCGAGCGCCGTTCAGGAACTTGCTTACGTGATGTCAACCGCGATTGATTACATAAACAGGATGCTTGAAAAAGGTCTTAAGATAGACGAAGTTGCTCCGAAATTCAATCTCACATTCGGCATTTCTACATTTTACTTCATGGAAGTCGCGAAACTCCGCGCGGCAAGAATAATCTGGTCAAATATTATTGACGCATTTAAAGGCAGCGAATCATCGAAATCGGTGACAATACACGGGAAGAGTTCGCTGTATAACCAGACGCGCAATGATATATACGTAAATCTCCTAAGAACTACCACCGAAGCGTTTTCCGCCATCGCGGGAGGCGCGAACAGCATTCACACAAGCCCGTTTGATGAATCTCTCGGCGAGCCCGACGAATTTTCGAGAAGGCTTGCGAGAAACACTCAGATTATTTTAAAGGAAGAATCCCATTTAAACAGCGTCATTGATCCGGCGGGCGGTTCTTATTATGTCGAAGCGCTTACTGAAGAGATTGCAAGGAAAGCGTGGGAAGCAATTAAGACGATTGAAAAGGAAGGCGGAATGCTGGAAGCGTTAAAGAAGAATATTCCGCAATCCGGCGTGGAAAAAACTGCATCGGACCGCAGGAAAGATTACGCAAAGAGAAAGAGCGTCATCGTAGGCAACAACATGTACGCGAACGTTAAAGAGGAAAAACCCGAACCGAGGGGTTCGAACGCGGACGAGATTCATAAAATCCGTTCCGAGTACATTAAAAAATTCAGGGTCGAAGGCGGTACTGAAAAGCACAGCGGTATTCTTGACATTCTTCAGAAACTCGCGGACGATTCAAGCGATACAGTTGAACTCGCGATTGAAGCGTATTTGAAAGGCGCTACGATAGGCGAAATCGGAAAGTCACTGCCGAGGAAAGACACGAACCTTAGCGTTGAAACAATCAAGATTCATAGGGCGTCTGAAATTTTCGAAGAACTTAGAGACCTCGCATTCGACTACAGGCACAGGAAAGGTTACCTGCCTAAAGTTTTTCTGGCGACAATGGGACCCGTCAAGCAGCATAAAGCGAGAGCGGATTTCTCAAGAGGATTCTTTGAAGTCGGAGGATTTGACGTGATATATATAAAAGGTTTCGAGACACCTGAAGAAGCGGCGACTGAAGCAGGCAAAACAGGCGCGGGAATAACAGTCATATGCTCGACTGACGACACTTATCCTGAACTCGTACCTGCACTGATGAAGACTCTGAAAGCCGCAAACAAGAACATGAAGGTCATACTCGCGGGATATCCGAAGGAGCAAATCGAAGAGCACAGGAAATCGGGCATCTTTGATTTCATTTATCTCGGAGCGGATGTACACGCAATACTGAAAGAATTATTAAGTATGCTATAAATAATAACCGCAAAGCACGCTAAGGACGCTAAGTTCGCAAAGATTTTTTATAGCCCGCGGGAAAGAAATGAAAAAACTGGTGCATATAGATTACGATAAAAAAGTTGTCATAAATATTATTTTCGCTGACTTTGTGATGCACGAAATTATAGATCGATAAGATATTGCTCTTTTACATAGAAATTTTTTCGAAAATCTTACTGCATATATTAAATTAAAATATTTCATTCGTATGACAGAAGACGAATTATCCAACATCATAATTGGATTAGCAATAAAAGTGCATAAATCTGTCGGGCCCGGATTACTTGAATCAGTTTATGAAGAGTGTCTTTACTACGAATTAAAGAAAAACGGGTTATCAGTTCAAAAGCAGGTTCCAATTCCGATGTATTACGAAGGCATAAAGATCGACTGTAGTTTTAGAGCGGACATAATTGTTGATGAAAAGATAATAATTGAAATAAAAGCAGTAAAAAAACTTGAAGATATACATTTAGCTCAATTGTTAACTTACTTAAGAATAACGAATAAAAAGCTGGGTCTATTATTTAACTTCAACGAGAAAATACTTATGAATGGTTTTAAACGTGTAGTCAATAATTTGTAATTTTCGACTAGATGTTCTTTAAAATTATACACCGTAAAGAATCCTTAGCGCACAAAGAGTGCATATTTTTTACGATATTTCGAGGAAATATTTTTGATTTTATATATATAAAATCTTAGCGTACTTTGCGAGTTTTGCGGTCTTTGCGGTAAAAACATTAATAATATAATTCCATAAACATATAAGATAAAATGAAACCGGATTTTTCAAAACTGGATTTAAACTTATCCTCCGCTAAAGTAACAAAAGAGGAATGGGAAAGGAAATTCAAGCAGGAGACAGGTAAAACGCCTCGAGAGTTTGTCTGGCAGACAATGGAGCAGATTGACGTTAAACCTCTTTATACAAAAGATGATTTAAAGAATCTCGAGCATATAGAATACGTCGCGGGCATCCCGCCGTTTCTCAGAGGTCCGTATTCCACGATGTATGTTCAGAGACCGTGGACGGTACGCCAGTATGCGGGCTTTTCCACGGCGGAAGAAAGCAACGCTTTCTACAGAAGAAATCTCGCAGCGGGTCAGATGGGGCTTTCAGTCGCATTCGATCTCGCGACTCACAGGGGATACGACTCCGACCATAACCGTGTCGTAGGCGACGTCGGCAAAGCAGGCGTTGCAATTGATTCGATAGAGGACATGAAAATTCTCTTCTCGGGAATTCCGCTCGATAAAATGTCGGTATCGATGACGATGAACGGAGCCGTCCTTCCGGTGCTCGCTTTCTACATTGTAGCAGCAGAAGAACAGGGCGTAAAGTGGGAACAATTAACGGGCACGATACAGAACGATATACTTAAAGAATACATGGTTCGCAACACATACATTTATCCTCCCGAGCCGTCGATAAGAATCATCGCGGATATTTTCAAGTTTACATCTCAGAACATGCCAAAGTTCAACAGCATAAGCATATCGGGATACCACATGCAGGAAGCGGGGGCAACGGCGGACCTTGAGATGGCTTATACACTTGCCGACGGTCTTGAATACGTCAGGACGGGTATAAAGGCGGGAATGGACGTTGACACTTTCGCACCGAGGTTGTCGTTTTTCTGGGCTGAAGGGATGAATTATTTCATGGAAGTCTCAAAGTTACGTGCCGCAAGAGTCATCTGGGCAAAACTAATAAAGATGTTCGACCCGAAGAACCCGAAATCGATGGCGCTAAGGACCCATTCACAAACGTCAGGATGGAGTCTCACGGAGCAGGACCCGTTCAATAACGTTGTGAGGACCTGCGTCGAAGCGATGGCGGCGGCGCTTGGTCACACTCAGTCGCTTCATACAAATTCTCTCGACGAGGCAATCGCCTTGCCTACAGATTTTTCCGCACGCATAGCGAGGAACACGCAATTGTACCTTCAGGATGAGACCGGAATCTGCAAGGTAATCGACCCGTGGGGCGGCTCATACTACGTAGAGAGCCTTACGAATGAACTCCTTCAAAGAGGCTGGGAACACATTCTCGAAGTCGAATCTTACGGCGGAATGACAAAGGCAATCGAAGCAGGAATTCCGAAATTAAGGATTGAAGAAGCGTCCGCGAGGAGACAGGCGCGAATTGATTCGGGCAGAGAAACCATAGTCGGGGTAAATAAATACTGTCTCGATAAGGAAGAGCCTATTGAAATTCTCGAAGTAGATAACACAGCAGTCAGGCTTTCGCAGATAAAAAGACTCAACGAAATGAAGTCAAAAAGGAACGAGGATGATGTTCGCGCGGCACTCGACGCTCTGACAAAATGCGCGGAATCAGGGGAAGGCAATCTGCTGGACCTTTCAATAAAGGCTGCAAGGGTCAGGGCGACACTTGGAGAAATATCATTTGCACTCGAAAAAAACTGGGGGAGGTTTCAGGCCGTGACAAGAACAATATCAGGCGTTTACAGTTCGGAGTACTCATCCGACGAAGAAAGCAAGGTGAAGGAAGCGAAACGTCTTACGGACGAATTCGCGAAAAAGGAAGGACGCAGACCCCGAATCATGATAGCGAAGATGGGGCAGGACGGACACGACAGGGGCGCGAAAGTCGTTGCTACCGCTTATGCGGATATGGGTTTTGACGTTGACGTGGGTCCTTTGTTCCAGACACCCGAGGAAAC
>CALGII010000260.1 GCA_937915485.1 uncultured Ignavibacteriota bacterium
CTCCCTCGAAAACCACGGAAAAATTCCGTATATTTGTACACAATTCTAATCGAATATTCAATTTTTTCAAAATATAATAATCAATTTTATGAACACGAAACAATTTATAGAAATCGAAGACAATTACGGAGCGCACAATTACCATCCGCTCGACGTGGTCATCGAAAAAGCCGAAGGCGTATGGGTGTGGGACGTTGACGGGAATAAATATCTCGACTGTCTCGCGGCGTATTCCGCGGTCAATCAGGGTCACTGCCACCCGAGAATTATAAACGCTTTGAAGAAGCAGGCGGAAAAAGTGACTCTCACGTCGCGCGCGTTCAGGAACGACCAGTTGCCTTTGCTTTGCAAGGAACTCTGCGAACTCACCGGATACGAAATGGTGCTTCCTATGAACTCCGGCGCGGAAGCGGTTGAAACCGCGCTCAAGGCAGTAAGGAAATGGGGCTACACTGTCAAGAAAGTGCCCGAGAACAAGGCGGAAATAATCGTCTGCACGAATAATTTCGCGGGCAGGACGATTTCCATTATTAGTTTTTCTACTGAAGAGCAGTACAAGGCGGGATTCGGTCCCCTGACGCCGGGATACAAGGTCGTGAAATACGGCGACGCTGCCGATTTTGAAAAAGCAATCACACCGAACACGGTAGCATTCATAGTCGAACCGATTCAGGGCGAAGGCGGAGTCATCGTTCCTGAAGAAGGTTACCTTAAGAAGACTTTCGACCTCTGCAAGAAGAATAACATACTCTTCGTAGCGGATGAAATTCAGTCGGGACTCGGCAGAAGCGGAAAACTTTTCGCGTTCATGTACGAAGGGATAAAGCCCGACGTAGTGACGATAGGCAAAGCTCTTTCGGGCGGCTGCTACCCCGTATCGGCGATGCTATCTACAAAAGAGGTTCTGGGCGTGTTCAAGCCCGGCGACCACGGCTCGACGTTCGGCGGAAATCCGCTCGGCTGCGCAGTCGCGCGCGAAAGCCTTAAGGTTCTCGTCGAGGAAGGACTGGTAGAAAAGTCATACGAACTCGGCGAATATTTCAGGAACAAACTCAGAGCGATTAAGACAACGCACGTGAAAGAAATAAGAGGCAAAGGACTCTTCATAGGCGTGGAACTGAAGCCCGAAGCGGGCGGCGCGAGGAAATACTGCGAAGGTCTCAAGAATCTCGGCGTGCTCTGCAAGGAAACACACGAAAACGTCATCAGATTCGCTCCTCCGCTCGTAATAAAGAAGGAGGAAATCGACTGGGCGGTAGAACAGGTAAACAAAGTGCTCGCGAACTAACAAAGCATATTCGTAATAAGAAAAGGGAGTTCTTCGAACTCCCTTTTTTATTTGTAACAAAATAATTTCCTATTTCACAACGCTCATCTTCTTTGTTTCGGTATAGTTTCCCGAAGTAAGAGTATAGAAGTAAACTCCGCTCGAAAGTTTTGAAGCATCGAGCGTGCAGTTGTAATATCCTGCATCCATATAACCTTCAAACATCGACATTACTTCTTTGCCGAGAATGTTATAAACCTTTAGAGAGGTGTTACCCGCTTTAGGAAGACCGAACTTGATATTGGTTGTCGGATTAAACGGATTCGGATAATTCTGATTCATTTCGAAATTTTTCGGAATCCCGATGTTTTCATTTGAAATCGAGTTGGGTATAACATTTGTTTTAAGGGCATTCTGCACTTCCGCCATGTTGTTCGCGCTTGCTCCCTTATATACGTAAATTACCAACTGACAGTTTGCGGCAATCCAGGCGGAAGGAATTGTTGTCGAGAATGATTTGCTTATTGTCTGACCCGCATTCCAGTTCGTGGTGGTGAGGGTCTCTCCGTTCATGCCGTTAACAACGTTTCTTACCACGTGATTATGAACGAATGTGGAACTTCCGGGACAGGTGCCGTTTCCCGTCTGGGCATAAACAAGATTGTTCTCCATTATTTCATAAGTAATGCTGTACGTTCCGGTCAGATTGCAGTTTGTAGAAGCATTGAGCGATACGTTCAATTGACCATTTGACGAATTGTAATTTTGGGACACGATGTTAATCGATACAGGAGTTGTTGCATAGTTCGTGTACCTGTTAGTCACTAAGCCCGTCCAGGTAGTATAATCACCCGGAGCGTTTTGCCTGTCAACAATTCCTGTCGGATACGCGTTTAACGATAAAGCGCCGAGTATACCGTTCCCGTTGAAATTTATCCAGGGATCCGAGCCGCTGCCGTGATATGCAACTACTACCAGCGACGGATAAGTCGTTTCAAGAGTATGCGCGGTCGATGCGCCGCAAGGACACCACTGGCACCAGGTCCCCGTGCAATACTCTAGAAGTACATTTCTTGACACGTTCGAAACGTAAATTGTCGCCCTCATCGTATCGTTCGTCTGATTCTGATCCCCGCCGAGTTGTGATACAACCGTCAGATTATAACTGCCGACTGCAGGCGTCCAGTTCGTGAAAGTCAACTGTTGTGACGCGTTAGGCGCAAGTCCGGTAACATTCTGAGTTGAAGTATATCCGCCGGGGGTTATTGTCATCGTAACCGGGAACGACTGGGCTGTCGAGCCCCAGTTCTTAACAGTCGCTTTTGGCGATACTGTAACCGGAGGGATGTTGTTTTTAGGATTATCGATCGCTATTACGCCGACATCGTTAGTGTAAGGCGCTCCAATAACTACATTATCCAGATAAAGTTCATTGCCGTATGCCGACACGCCCGTGAACTTAATCATATTCGTTCCAAGCGGAAGCGCATATCTTTTCGTTGCCCATTGAGATGATGTCGGCACGAATAAATTAGTGGTCGGCGGGGCTGTGACGAGAGGACCGCTTACGCCCCCTGCCAATTCAATCAGCATTGTCCACGCTGTTCCCCCATTCGTGGACGTATAAATCTGAAGTTTGTCAACTTCCGTCTGGTATGTCGCGTAAGCGTGGTCGAGCTTCAGCGAATCACCCGCAACGGCGGAAGGAAATACCGGAGTAATCAGATTCAAAGTACCGGAAGAAATATTGTAGAAATCGGCGAGCGCTGACGCCGCGCCAATGCCGTATCCGCTCGCATCGGTTGAACGGGTCCAGTTAGTGGTTCCTGAAACCGACCAGCCGCTTGGCGGAAATGTCGCACTCTCAAAATCTGCGACTAAAAACGTCATTATGTTATCGCCTCCGGGTGTTGTTACGGAGAAATACGTCTTATCGTTTTGAACAGGCGTAAAGTTTTTCGGTTTATTATTCTGCGCGGATAATAAATTTGACAGAATAATCGTAAGGACTAATGCTGCAAGCCCTCTTAGTAAATTTTTTCCCATGGCCTTAAATTAATATTTTATGAAGTAGAGTAAATTCAATATAAACAAACAGGAATTCTTTATTTATTCACTTCAACAGTATCATCTTTCTGGTTTGCGTGTACGCACCCGAATTAATCGTGTAAAAATACAATCCACCCGATAAAGATCCCGCATCGAAGTTCACGAAATGATTTCCGGGTTCTTTGATTTCATCGAGCAGCACGGCTATCTGACGTCCGAGAACGTCGTAAACTTTGATTGTTGTTCTTCCCGTTTTACCGACGCTGAAATTTATCGTGGTCATCGGATTGAACGGGTTCGGATAATTCTGCGAGAGTTTATAATCATACGCAGTGCCGTTTTCGCCTGAGATTCCGGTAGCGTTTGTAACGAGAAACTTATAATGCCCCGTAGGAGCGGTAATAGGTTTTGTCATCGTCTTTCCGCTCACAGACGTGCCCGAAATGTAGTAGTACACCTTTGTATTCAGCGGCTGAGCGGGTATGTACGCCTTAAAAGTATCAACGGTTTGCGTCATGCTCAATTGATTGTATCCCGCGGCAGTGTCGATGCTCCAGTACAATTTCGCCGAAGCGATTCCGCTCTTATGCTTCATCAGCGCTTTTACTTCATAAGGAGTTGTCGTGTTGTTCGTGTTCCTTAAACCTGAATGCGAAATGAACAGCGGCTGATAAACCCCGATTTCCTTCGTTATGCAGTGCACGGCGCCGGAAGCGGGTATGATGGAAGTGCAGTTTATGCCGACCACGCGGTATCCGGGCATCGCGTCGCGGTATATCCTTAACGCTGTCGTGTCCTGCGGGAAACCGTATATCGGAACGATGACGGTCTTGTTCACGATAAGTGAATTCGTGTATGTAAAATAATTCGAATTCGGAGGATACTGTCCTCCAGAACTCGGCGGCATCGGTATTCTCACGACCTTGTATGGTTTTCCGTAACAGGTTAGATAATTATTAAGTATGAACTGAAGGTTCAGTTCTATCTGCGGTCCGTCGGCAACACCCGTCGGATACTGGCCTACCATAAGCGTTTCCTCGTCGAGTAGTTTCATGTGCATGTCGATGTGGTGTATGCCGTCGTAAGGCAGGACGTCCATGAACGCGTAGCGTTTAATTCCCATATACTTGCTCATCATCGTATCGATTTCCGTTTCCGTCTTTCCGGGATTTTCGTTGAGTATGAGTTTCGATGAAAACGCGGTGCCGTTACCGTCAACCATAAAGTTGCCGCCCGTAGCGGTAATGTTATACGGTGAACTTGTCATTGAATGAAGCGGCACGTTGAAGAACCTCGAAATCGGAGCGGACAGCGTATCGTCCGCCGGACGCGGGCGGTTGTATATCCAGTCAACCATTCTCAGCGTGTCAATATCCTTCGTATAAACGCACCAGGGACCGTAATCCCTGCACCAAATAGAGTTGTAAGGCTTATGCATGAAATTCAGGTTCACGAGAGGAACACCGTATGACGTAAGAGAACTCTTCACGGAATTCGAATCCGAACATACAATAATTACGCGGCATTCCTGCTGGACGTAACTTACTATCTGGGCAAGTATGGACGTGTAAGAAGTCCAGGTTATCATCACGGATTGAAATTCCTCCCATTCCGCCATCGTCCTCACCCGCGAGTAAGGAGGATTAATGTCATCGGGCTTGCCAGACGGGGGTACATATGTTTTATAAATTTCCTTTTCGTAAGGAGTCATGTAATTCGGAAGGTCCTGAGAAATAACGCTCGCGCTAATCAGCAGAAAAACCAGTAAGAAAATTTTTTTCATTAAATTATATTATGTTACTGTAAATAGGGAAAATCTTTTGTAAGGTAATTGCCGACGTAATCTTTTACGGCGTTTTCAATGGGCGTCGGGACGCCCTTATAACCGGCGTTCCTTAGTTTTGTCATATCAGCCTGTGTAAAATCCTGATACCTGCCTTTAAGCACACCCGGCATGTCGAAATACTCTATGTTTTCCTTTACACCAAGCGCGGCGAACACGGGTTTTATGAACTCGTTAAAAGTTGTCGCCTTGCCTGTGCCGGCATTAAATAAACCGTTCACGTTTTTGTTCTCTCCGAGAAATATTGTCATATCAACGGCGTCCTTCACATAAACGAAATCTCTTTTCTGGTCACCGTCTTTATATTCCTTGCTGTCGGATTTAAAAAGCCTCGCCTTTCCAGTTTCCTTAATCTGCCCGAAACACTTGTGCACTATACTTCTCATATCTCCTTTATGGTATTCGTTGGGACCGAAAACGTTGAAGTATTTCATTCCCGCAATCCTGTCAAGCAGTCCCTCGCGCGAAGCCCAGAGGTCGAAAAGTTGTTTTGAATATCCGTAAGGATTGAGAGGTTTCAGTTTATGGAGTTCGTTAACGTCGTCCCTGTACCCGTTCTCACCCGCCCCGTAAGTAGCCGCGGACGAGGCATACACGAACCTCACGTCGTTGTCAACGCAGTGATTGCACATGAACTTCGTGTATTCGTAATTGTTCCTGAGCAGAAAATTCATATCAAGTTGAGTGGTCGAACTGCAAGCCCCGAGATGATAGAAGACCGATACTTTATTATTCTTAAGAAATCCGTCGTGCACCATGTGTCCGAAATCGTCCCTGTCGAACACGTCAAGGAATTTTAACGGTATAATGTTCTTGTATTTATCGGTCTCGCCTAAATGGTCGACGATAATAATATCGGTTATTCCTTTTCCGTTAAGCGCCCAAACCAGAGCGCTGCCTATGAAACCTGCGCCGCCTGTTACTATAATCATAATTAAATTTTTATTTCAACGAATGTCCCCGCAAGCGATTTCCTTCCGAAACCCTTGTCAATAAAATTAACATTTTCTTTCTGAGATTTAAAGAACAACTTTTGTGCCGCTTTCCGCGCGTCCAGCCAGAGAAAACTGCTGTGTTCGCGGGAGATTTTTACTCCCTTGTCGCGCGTTAAGCAGATAAACAGAGGAATTATACTTACAGAATCCTTATCGGGAAGGTATAATCCAGTCGTGTGAGGAAGCACGAATAATTTTTCCGGCGTGAGTCCTGTTTCCTCGCCGACCTCCCTCAATGCTGTCTCATACGCCTTCTCGCCCGCCTCAATCCTGCCTGTAACGATTTGCCATATACCGGGATAAAGAGAATCGTCATCGCTCCGTTTAAGCAGAAGGAATTTCAAACCGTCTTTCGAAGGTCTGACCACATAACACTCTATGAATATTGAATTGACTTCGGGCAAGTTATTTCAATTAGTAATTAATAATTAGTAATTAGTAATTATAGATTTCTGAAAAACGATTCGTGAAACTTCTTTTTATAACCCCACCTTTTAAGGTGGGGTAAAAATGATTCCAACCAAAGGGCTTTAGCCCTTAAAGCATCAGGAACTTGCGGGCTGAAGCCCGCTTTTTATAATCATTCGTTTTCCCCTACTCTAAAGAGTAGGGTTAATATATTTGTTAGAATTTATTCGTATTGTGTTTTCCAGAAGTCCCTAATTAATATTGACTCAGCGCTTAAAATTTACCAGCACGATAAATACCCGCTCTTAATTACTAATTATTAATTACTAATTACTAATTGAATTAGTGCGCTTCGAACCAGTTTTTTCCTTCTCCGATTTCTACTTCAACAGGCACGTTAAGTTTTATCGCGTTCTTCATTTCGCGGAGAATTATTTTCTTCACCTCTTCGAGTTCCGATTTTTCCGCCTCGAAAACGAGTTCGTCGTGCACCTGCAGGAGCATTTTCGATTTCAGTTTCTTTTCCTTGAACAGTCTGTGAATTTCCTGCATCGCAATCTTAATCATATCGGCGGCAGTTCCCTGAATCGGCATATTAATCGCCGCCCTTTCGGCTTCCGCCCTAACGGTGGCGTTCTGATTATTTATCTGCGGCAGGTATCTGCGGCGTCCCATCAGCGTCGTGACGTAACCGTTCTCGTGCGCGAACTTTTTCGTTTTCTCGAGGAACTCGTGCACTTTAGGGAATTCCTTGAAATACATGTCGATTATTTCCTTGGCCTCCGTGTTTTTTAGTTCGAGCCTCGTCGCGAGACCGAACGCGCCTATTCCGTAAAGAATTCCGAAGTTAACTTCCTTCGCCTTGCGCCTTCTGTTCGGAGTAACTTCGTCCTTGTTCTTAAGTTTAAATATCTTCATCGCGGTCTCGGTGTGTATGTCCCTGTTCCGCTTGAACGCGTTTATGAAATTCTCGTCTTCGGAATAATGCGCCATCACGCGAAGTTCAATCTGCGAATAGTCGGCGGAAAGAATGACGTAGTCATCGCTGCGCGGCACGAATGCCTTTCTCAGACTGCGCCCGGTGTCAGTTCTCACGGGAATGTTCTGCAAATTCGGGTCAGAACTCGAAAGTCTGCCCGTTGACGCGCCAATCTGGTTGAATGAAGTGTGCACTCTTCCCGTTTTAGGATTTATGGCTTCGGTCAGCGCGTCAATATATGTCGATTTCAGTTTCGCCAGCATCCTGTATTCAATCAGGTTTTCGGCTATCGGATGCTGGTATTTCAAATCCTCAAGCACGGATATGTCCGTAGAGAATCCCGTCTTCGTCTTCTTTGTGAGTTTGAGATGGAGTTTTTTTATAAGCACGTCGGCTAACTGCCCCGTAGAATTAATGTTGAACTTACCGCCCGCCAGTTCATATATTTTCTCCTCATACTCTTTCAGGTATTTCACGAGTTCCTTATCAAGAGTCTTCAGCACTCTGGGATCAATTTTGATTCCCTCGTATTCCATATCGCCGAGAACTTTTATAAGCGGAAACTCGACTTCAGAGCAGAACTTAAGCAGGTTGATTTTCTGAAGTTCGTATTCAAGCCTGTGATACAACTTCAGAGTCACGTCCGCGTCTTCCGCGGCATACTCGCTTATCTTCGAAATCTCGACGTCGCTCATCGATATCTGGTTCTTTCCCTTGTTAATCAGTTCTTCGATGTGTATGGTTTTGTAATTCAACCATTTCTCCGCGAGGTCGTCCATGTTATGCCTGCCTTCGGGATTGAGAACAAAAGAGCCAATCATAGTATCGAAAAGAATGTTTTCGATTTCCACTCCGTAGTTCTTCATCACCATATAATCGAATTTCAGGTTCTGCCCCGTCTTCGCGACCTTCCTGCTTTCAAGCAGCGGCTTCACTTTTTCTATTACGAAATTCACTTCAAGCCCTTTGCGCTCATCGGCGCTGCTCTGGCTGAACAAATCCGCGTTGGCTTTATTATTGCCCGAGTATTCACCGCTGACAGGCACGTAGAAAGCCTGATTTTCGCTGTAAGCGAAGGATATACCGACGAGTTGAGCGTCTATGGGATTCAGGTCCGTTGTTTCCGTATCGAAAGAAATAACCTCCTCGCCCGAGAGTTTCTTCACGAGTTTCACGAGTTTATCGTTCGTATCAATCGTAAAATACTCGTGCTTAACGTCGTTAATAGTCTTCAGGTTCTTTTTTTCAGGAGGAATCAAATCTTCGACCTTAGCGCCTTTGATTGTAATCTTCAAAGAGCCCTCTTCGGTCTTCTTCGGTTCGTCTTTTTTCACATCCGAAAAATCAAGACCCGCGCCGAATTTTCTCGAAAAAGTTTTCATCCCGAGTTCTTCGAACCGCAGAGCGAGCGCTTTTTTCTCCGGTTCCTGCCTGACGAGGTGATGAAAATTCGTATCAATAGGAACGGATGTATTTATCGTAACAAGGTGCCTCGCGAGATACGCGTTTTTCCTGTCGTTCACGAGCATCTCTTTCAGTTTCGGCTTTGTTATCTTTTCTATGTTCTCATACACCGAATCTATCGAGCCGTATTCCTGAATCAGGGCTATCGCGGTCTTCTCCCCGACACCTTTGACGCCGGGTATGTTGTCGGCTGTATCTCCCATCAGACCGAGCACGTCGATGACTTTATCGGGCGTTACGCCGAATTTAATTTTTACTCCTTCCACCCCGACTATCTCAACGTCAGCAACCCTGTTGCCCGTAGAGGTGCGCGACGGTTTGTAAAGAAAACTTTTATCGGAAACCAGTTGCATATAATCCTTATCAGGCGTAACCATAAAACTGTGCACTCCTTCTAATTCAGCCTGCTTGACGAGTGTGCCAATAATATCGTCGGCTTCGTATCCGGGAAGTTCAATCGAGGGTATGTTAAAAAGTCTCACGAGTTCCTTGACTTCATCAATCTGCCAGGGCATATCGTCGGGAATATCCGCACGCTGCGCCTTGTATGCGGGGAATTCCTTGTGCCGGAAAGTCGGCTGCTCGGTATCGAAGCATACCGCAATGTGGTCGGGTTTTTCGTCTTCAATTATCTTTATCAGGGAATTCACGAAACCGTAAATCGCGGATACATTATTCCCCTTGCCGTCCTTCAATGGTCTGCCAATCATCGCGAAGTAAGCGCGGTATATCATAGCCATTGCGTCTATCAGGAATAACTTTTCTGCCATTTAAAACCCCTTTATAATTTTGCTTAAAAATATTCAAATATATGATTGAAACAAAGGATAATTTATTGCTGATGCTTTATGATGCCTGATTCGGAAAATTTTGTCCTGCTATAACGTGAAAGGATCAGGTTTTCTTCAGCACGATAAGGGACATGTCGTCGTGAAGCCTGACGTCACCGATAAAATCATCAACCGCCTTTACAATTTCTTTCCCGATATCATCGGCGGATTTGCTTGATATGCTGCAAAGCAGGTTGGAAAGTCTGGCATTTCCGAAAAAGTCACCCGTTCTGTCGCGCGCTTCGGAAACACCGTCAGAATACGCGAGAATCACGTCGCCGCTTTCCGTTTCGGCGATTACTTCGTTGTAAACCGCGTTCTTCATAAGACCGAGAGCGATATTGCCCTTCGCGTATTCCTTAATACCGTTGCCCCTGCAATGATACGGAGGGTAATGCCCTGCGTTTACAATTTTAATTTCGTTTTTTCCATGTGTTAATTCAAAGTAAATCAGTGACGCGAAAATGTTCCGCAGGTTTTCCCTGTAGAAAATACTATTTACTTTCGTGATGAGGTCAATAGTGTCATAATCGGGCGCAAGCGCTCTTATCGTTGCCTGAAGTTTTGTAGTGAGGAGAGCAGCGTTAAGTCCCTTGCCCGCAACGTCCGCCATGAAAATCCCGGACCTCTTTTCATCGATCTTCAGAAAATCGACAAGGTCTCCGCATACTTCATTCGCCGAGCGGGAATAAAGCCATACGTTCCAGCCTTCTGCTGTCGGGTTTTGCTGGGGCATCAGCGCCTGCTGTATTTTCCTGCCCGCTTCGAGTTCGTCCCTCGCAAGGAGTTTGTCCTTTAACTCAAGCATCAGGACGACAATCAGCAGCGCGCCTCCGATCAGCGCCCTGCTCATCGCAATCTTAACATCGGCGTCGGATGAAGTGATTTCAAAATTCCCCGATACGAGTATCAGAATGATTCCAATGAGAAGAAGAAATCTGCGCGTTGGAGTGAGTTTAAGAATTAGTCCTTTGAGTATCCACCAGGTAAGAAACAGCGCGCGCTTAAATGGATTCATTTTCTCGAGCCGTTTTTTCTTTTCGGCGCTGATGTAAAATTCCTTTAATTCCTTAATGTCCCTGTAGAAATTTTTAAAGAGGCTGTCTTCATAAAAATCCTCTTTAATAGTATTCCTTAAACCAGGCTCTTCGATATTTTTTTTATCGGCAATCAAACTATTTTATATACGGAAAAATTACGCATTAGTTTTAAATATTAATACGCAAATACAGCGACAAATCAAATGAAATCATCGATTTTGAGATGCAAAAGTTCACAAAAAACGGTGTGAAATAATTTTGAATTATATTTTAATTTCATAAGAAGTATTTTATAAATGAACGATTGACAGGCCTGATAACAAAACTTTAAAAGAAGCAATGAACGAAAAGAGACTGAAAGTACTTAAATTCGACGGAGACTGCATCAGCACATCGGAAAACCTGCTGAAGTCGGTCAGAATTGTCATGTCCGAAAAGGATTTTCCTATTGTTGTCATTCCCGCGTTCGAGGGTATGACCGACCTGCTAATGGACGGCATCGAGCACGCTGGAGGCAAAGAGGTAAAAGTAAGCGAAACAATAAGCGTGCTGACGGAAACTCATTATAACATTGCGCAGGAAGCAATCAAGAACGACAAAATATTCAATAAGGTAATTCAGGAAATAACACTTCAGATTAAAAAAGTCGAGAGGCTCCTTTACGGCGTGGCGTACACTGAAGAAATAACCGACGCCGTCAGCGCGTACATACTAAGTTACGGCGAGAGGATAGCAGCGATAATATTCTCGGGCGCGCTTGAAGATAACGGCTGCGAATCGAAAATCATTGAGACCGACAGAATCGGACTTGTTACCGACAAGAACATCGAAACCGCTATAGTTAATCTCGACGACTTTAAAAGAAGTTTTAATTTTACCGCGCACAGCATAGTAAATAATAACGTAATTCCAATATTCACCGGTTTTTTCGGAAGCACGCCGGACGGGAAAGTAATTACTTTCGGACGGAAAGGCGGAGACTATACATCGTCCGTGCTCGCATACGGTTTTGGCGCGTCCGAGGTTGAAATCTGGAAGAACGGAACGGCGTTCATGAGCGCCGATCCAGACAAGGTGAAGAATGCAAAGATTATCGAAAAACTTTCATACTTCGAAGCGGCTGAACTTGTTTATTTCGGAAAACGCGTTCTACACCCGCTGACAATCGAGCCTGCGGCGGTATCGGAGATTCCGATTTACGTAAAGGACATTCTCTGTCCCGAATGCAAGGGGACACAAATCGCTCAGGACGCGTACATAGAAGAAAATATAATAAAAAGCGTTTCTCAGAATGAAAACATTTCAATGCTTCGCATCCACGGCACAGGCATCGGATATAAGCCCGGTCTCATAAGGGAATTCAGCGATTCGCTTGCCGCGGAGAACATTAACATCTTCGCGACCGTTAGTTCGCAGACCACTATCAACCTCATCGTGGAAAATAAGGATGCTGAAAAAAGTTATGAGATACTTAACGCTTACAAAGGAAAGGTAATTGAAAAAATTGATTTCGTGAGGAACATCGCTCTCGTGGCGATTATCGGCGAAGGTCTCGTGAAAAAGCGCGGAATATTCGCGAGAATACTCGGAGCGGTATCCGAGCAGAAAGTAAACGTTGAAATGGCTTCGGCGGGCGCGTCGGAAGTCGCCATTTATATAATAGTTCCGAAAGATGAACTGGCGGACGTAGTAAACGCGATTCACAAGGAATTTTTCGGTTAAGTTCAGGAAAGACTGTTTACAAAGGATTTTAATTTGTTCAGGTCAAGTTTTCCGTTTGTTCTGACGCCGCTGCAGACGTCCACCGCATAAGGCTTTACCGCGTCCACGGCTTCAATTACGTTATCGGAGTTTAAACCTCCCGCAAGATAAACAGGAATTTTTGTAATGCTCACTATCATCCTGCTCAGTTTCCAGTCGTGTACCTTTCCTGTCCCGCCTAATATTTTCACGGCAGAGAGAGGATTCCCGCTGTCGAGTAGCAAGGCATCGACTTTCGACGAAACGCTTACAGCCTCCTCAACCGATTTTTCGTCAATTACGTGTACTACCTGAACAAGTCTCACACCGGGCATTAAATCGCGGAGTTTATCATACACCTTGAAATCAATCCTGTCAACGATTTGTACTGTATCCGTTCCCGCCTTGCGGTGGTGATTGAAAATTCCTTCCGCGGTTGTTTCGCTCGTGAGAAGAAAAGTTTCGATTCTGTCTTTAAACTTTGCCGCGATATCTTTTATGAGGTCATCCGCAATCACTCCCGGACCGCTCGGCATTTTACCGACAAGCCCGATTGCCGAAGCGCCCATATCCAATGCCGTTTCCGCTTCGGCTACAGATGAAATGCAGCAGATCTTAACTTTTGTCATTTTACTTTTTTTGGTACTTCCAGTTTCTTTGCTTGCCTTCGGAAATCCACTCCACGGCTGTAATCAGCCTGCTGTTCCTCGTTTCTTCCGTCTTAGCCTCGGTAATCCAGTTAACATACTCTTTTTTCTGAGAATAGGAAAATTCGCCGAATACTTTTTTCGCCTCTTTATTTTTATTAAGCGCTTTAGTAAAATAACCGGGCACGTCGAGTTCCTTCTTCATTTTTGAAACAGGTTTCGGCGGAAGTTTAGCCCCTTCATCGTTAAGCCTGACCGCTTCTTTCAGGTATGCGAGAAATATTTTGTCATCGGGCAAATCTTTTAAAGAAGTTATTCTCCCGAAACTTCCCATCGCAGTACGCTCATTAGTTTCAAGAATTCCGTGCGGGTCCTTCATTAATTTTGATTTCCAGAAATTGAAAGCGCAATGTTCCTTGAACGCAGCCATGCTGCAGAAAACCCCCTTGTAATCAAAGTGAGGGAAACTCCATTTCATTGTTTCTTCCGCGCCGGGACACGCTTTGTGAACAAGCGCGCGGATGTGTCTCAGAATGGGTTTCGCGAAGTCATTCGATTTCGCGATGTAAGCGTCTATTCTCTTGTCTAAAGCAGGCATAGTTTTATTTTAAGTATTCTTCAGTATTAACGATGGAAGCGAAATAATAATTCAACGCGGCGAGAAACGCTTTGTGCACATTTTCCGCTTTGACTGTTTCCCCGTTCAGCGCCAGGTCTTTCGTTGCGCAGGCGTCGCATATGAGCGTGCATTTGTATCCGAAATCCTTTGCCGCTCTTACAGTCGCGTCCACGCACATGTGGGTCATCATTCCGCATATCACGAGTTCGTCAATCCTGTTTGATTTCAGATAAACGTCAAGTCCCGTGTCACGGAAACTGTTCGGGAAGTGCTTTTCTATGATTATCTCATTGCCTGCGGGAGCAACTGTTTCGTGTATTTCGATACCGTTTGTTCCCGGCAGAAAGAACGTCGCTTCGGGTCTCGCCGAAATATGCTTGATGAATATAACTGGCATTTTCCCGTCTCTGAACTTTTCGAGCAAACGCCTGGCGTTCGATGCCGCCTTTTCGGGCTCGTGCAACGGCAGCGCGCCGCCGGGGAAATAATCGTTCTGAATGTCAATCAGTAAAAGTGCTTTCATAATTATGAATGATTTAATTTTGGTATTCGTACAAAATTAATTTCCCTGAATATCGGTACTGTATTATCGGACTGAAAAACAACCTTTGCTTTCACCGCATCCGTTCCGGAATAAAAATGATTATTCAATACGTTGAACCGTCCTACAAATATATTGTTTGTATCTTATACCTGCAAACAAATTATTCACTGAATATTGAAAATCGAATAACGATAATTGAAAATCAATTTATGGTATTAAAGATTGAAGTTTGGAAATCGACAATCGAAAATCGACAATCGAAAATTGAAGTTTGGAAATTGAAAATCGAAAAATGAAAATCGAAAAATGAAAATTGATGTTTGGAGTTAAAGGTTTAGAGATTGAAGTTTGGAGATTGAAGTTTGAAGATTGAAAATTGAAGATTGAACATTGAAAATTGAAATTTGGAGTTTTGAGATTGAACATTGAAGATTGAAAATTGAAGATTGAACATGGTGCCCCGTGGAGGATTCGAACCTCCAAAGCCAGAACCGGAATCTGACGGTTTATCCATTAGCCTAACGGGGCTTAATGTTATAAAAATAAGGAATATAAAAACAATAAAATGCCTAATTCACACGGACTAATTCCGCGTGAAACGGAATATTTAAAATTATAATCCTGCAAATAAAAAAACCCCGCGGAACGCGGGGTTAAAACTCACGTCAAACCTGAGAATCAATATTCAAAACCGAGCGACAAAGTCGCCTCGCTTCTCGAATCGGAATTCTCATAGAATATTTTCTGTGAGGCATCCATTTTTATGAATCTGTACTCAAGCCTCAGATAAGCGTTCTCGACCGGCTTGTATTCACAGCCGACAGTCAGAGAATTCGCCTTGACTCCCCTGTTATTATAAATCGACGAAACAATGGCATTCTTATCATCGAAGTAATCACCTCTCAATGAAACGCTGTATTTCGGCGTGAATTTATATCTGCCGGAAACGCTTACACCGTAATAATTCGCGGATTCAGACTCGTCACCGAGTTTTGAATGCTCCTGCATCCCGTAATCAACCGCGGCAAGCAAATCGATTTTCTCGCACGGAGTAACCGAGAATATCAGATTGTTTAAAACCCTGATTTTGCCTCTGAGACCGTCCGGCTGCTCGTTTCCGACAAGGTTGTTGTATGTTATCTTCAGTTTCGGACAGGGCGAGTAATTCAACTGCAGACCCGCCGATTTATTCTTGTTGTTATCCTCAAACAGATTCGACCCGTTGAGCAGGTGCACACAGGCGCTGAACTTTTCAGAGAAATCATAACTGATTTTCACGCCGCTCTGAAGGAACGGCTCGAAATAGGACTGAAGTGAAAATGAACTTAAGAAATTATATTTCGGAAAACTCTCCGCTCCTATATGCGTTACGAAATATCCTCCGTCTATCCACAGATTCTTCACGGGCGAAAAACCGACGTTCGCCTCCTGTATGAATTTGCTGCGCGTGACGGGCGCCCAGTTCACATCGGGAATGTCCCCGTAATGCAGCGTGAACGTGCCTCTTATTTTCTCCGAGCCGTATTTGAGCGATACCTGGGCGATATTAATCCCGACCTGGTCTCTGTACGGAGAGAGCGAGTTAAAAATTCTCGCGTCCTTACCCGCGCTTTTGTCGTTATCATAAGAGTAGTAAGTGTCAATGTACGTGCTTATGCTGACGTTCTTAAGGTATTCGGAAATTCCGTTGTCCTGCGCGTAAGATTTAACCGTTAATGAAATAATCAGAGCCGCAAAAATAATAATTTTGAAACATTTCATACTTGAAAATTTTTAAATTTTAAAATTTGCATGCCCGTTTAAGGGCATGCAAAAAAATTACCGTTTACATCGCATCGGTATATGCCTGTTCGCCGTGTAGAATCTCATCGAGACCTATGGCTTCCTCTTCCTTTGTAAGCGTTACCGGTGTAATTTTGTTTATTAACCAGAGCATCACCCAGGTGAAACCAAAAGCATAGATTGAACTGACAACGACTGATACAATTTGTTTAAAGAAAAACGACGAATCGCCGTGCAGAATTCCGTTGGCGCCGTTCGCATTAACCGCGACCGAGCCGAAAACGCCGAGCAGTATTATACCTATCATACCGCCGACTCCATGGACACCCCAAACGTCAAGCGCGTCATCGACGCCGAGTTTGTTCTTTAGAGCCACGGCAAAATAACAGATGACGCCTGCGAGTATTCCGATTACGACCGCCGATTTTGTCGAAACGAATCCCGCGGCGGGGGTAATCGTGGCAAGCCCCGCAACTGCACCCGTAAGAAGCCCGACAAATTTCGGCTTCTTCTCGAGCCACCAGGCTAAAAGAACCCATACGACCGCTGCGAATGACGCGGCGACGTCAGTGTTAAGAAATGCGTTTGCAGTTATGCTGTCAACCGCAAATTCGCTGCCTGCATTGAATCCGTACCAGCCGAACCACAGCAATCCCGTGCCAAGCGCTATTAAAGGTATGCTGTGAAGACCCTGATCGATTACTTTTCTTTTACCTACATAGAGTACGGACGCGAGTGCGGCCATACCCGCGATGTTGTGAACTGCAATTCCGCCCGCGAAATCCTTGACACCCCATTTCCAGAGTATTCCGCCGCCCCATATCATATGGACGAACGGAAAATACACAAGTATTAACCAGAGCGTTAAGAAAATCAGATAAGCGGAAAATTTTACGCGGTTTGTAAATGCGCCCGTGATAAGAGCAGGTGTGATGATTGCGAACATCATCTGGTACGCGATGAATACAAGCATTGGTATTCCCGCGTTGCCGAAAATGGGGATATTGCCCGCAGCCGTTGAAACGGCTGAAGAAGTTGATACGTCAATACCACTCATTAAAACCCAGTTAAAGTTGCCGACGATACCACCAAGTAAATCAGTACCATCAACACAATTACCACTGAAGCACATCGAAAAACCGAATAAATACCATAATACTGTTGTCCAACCCATTGACACAAAACTCTGTATCATAATGGCGAGAACGTTCTTCCGTCCGACGAGACCGCCGTAGAAAAACGCGAGACCAGGAGTCATAAGCATAACAAGACTCGTTGCCAGCAGCATGAAACCGGTATTACCGGTATCCCAGGTGGGCATAAAAGTACCTCCGTTTAAGTTTTTAAAGAACGAGATAGATGTATAAAATTAGTTATTATTTTATTCGGGAACAATTCCTTAATATAATCCGCGGATGCCGGTTCACTTTTTTACGCTGACTACGAGCACGGGTATGTCCGACAGGTTTATTACGCCCTCTGTTATTCTGTCCGTAAAATACAGCGCTACGCCTTTTTTCCGTTTTATTCCCATCGCGATAATGTCTGCTCCGATACTGTTCGCGTACCTGACAACCGACGTTTCAATGCTCTTACCCGCTCGTATGACCACGCTGAAATCGAATGAAAAATTTTTTTTGAACTTTTCAATCCTTTCCTTAATTTCCTCGTACTCTTCAAACGCGGATTTCGTGTTCACATAAAGAAGCCTGACCGATACCTTTTCGCCCGGTATGTTTTTAATTATTTTTCCGAACACCTTTTCGGCATTCTTCCTGAAGTCCGACGCGAAAACGATTTTTCGTATTTTCGAGCCCGACGGCTTTTTTACAACAAGCACGGGAATTTCCGTTAGCCGCAGCACCCTTTCGGTATTCGCGCCAATTCTTATCCTGCCGCCGCTTTCACCTTTTCCCAAAATTATCAAATCCGGTTCGAGCGTTTCCGCGTAACTTAATATTTCATCGTAAACGTTCTTCGCGAGAATAGCCTTGCATACTACCTTTAAGCCCGCATCAAAATACTTATCCCTCACCTCCTGAAGCCTCGACAGCGAATTTCCGTGTATCCTTTTTATTGCCGACTTAAGTTCAGAGTTGAACTTGCCGTAATCCTCGAGTTCCGTTACGTAAAAGTCCGGCATCTGCGCGGCGTAGAAGAGATACACTCCCGCGCCCGCCGCTCTTGCCGCTTCGGAAGCGTACATAACCTGCGGTTCGAAGTTACCGCCTAAATCAACGGGAACCAGAATTTTCATTTTAAATGCTTTGTGTTTTCCGAAAACTAAAACAATCCGGATAAAAAATATATGCTAATTACCGTAACGGAAGGCGCCGCCGGGGAATACCCGCCGTATGACCCGTGTTTTATCTTGATATAACAAAGCGATTGAATTAAATTATTGTTACCCTTTGAGGGTGTTACGAATTAAATTTACCGCGATGTTGAACGAACACAGGAACCAGATAAAGAAATTTCAGGAACTCGGGCTCACGGAAAGAGAATCGAAGGTTTACATAACTCTGCTTTCAAAAAAATCATTCACCAGTTCCGAACTTCAGAAAATAGCGGGAATTCCGCGAACGAAAATATACGAAGTGCTATTCAAGATGGTTGACAAGGGATTGTGCGTCGAAAGACGAATCGGTAAGGTAAAATATTACGAGGCGGTGGAACCGAAGAAAGCGCTCCATAAAATGCTCGATGAATACAAGACAAACTACCACGCCGAACTCGAGAAGAAAAACGAACTCGCGGACAATCTTACTAAACTTTTCAATCCCGTTTTTGAGAAGAACAAGACGTTCATAAACCCGCTCGAATTCGTCGAGGTCGTCAAGGACAAGGAGCAGGCGCAGAAAAAGATTCTCGAAGCATTCCGCGAGGCGAAATCGGAAGTGCTGTTTCTTATAAAGGGACCGTACGTGTGCGACACGAACATGCGCGCGAACGAACAACTGAAAGAAGAAAGAAACATGCTGAAGCGCGGAGTGAAATGCCGCAAGATTTACGAGTCGCACGAACTCGATGAAGCAGGCGCGTTGATAACGCAGTTCAAATCGCTCGCTAAACTCGGCTCGCAATTGAAAACTATCGAGACGATACCGATAAAGATGGTGGTTATAGACGAGAGGCTTGTTATATTCCCGTTGCAGGACACGCTTAGCAGCGTTAACGAACTGACGATTATTTCGATTGAGCATAAGGAAATGGTTCACGCCTGCAGAATTCTGTTCACATTTCTCTGGTCTGAGGCAAAACCGATGAAGAACTGATACGCGATTCGCGCTTGTAATATTCAGGATTAGGGAATAAAAAAAGGTCAGGCGCGTCGCGCTTAACCTTGCAGAGAGTGCGGGATTCGAACCCGCGAAACGGTTACCCATTTACACGCTCTCCAGGCGTGCCTCTTCAACCACTCGAGCAACTCTCTAAATTTATGTGCGTAATTTAATGCTTTTTTTCGCCATTTGAAACAGACTTATTCCTGACGGTTTTCGGAAACATGATACACACCTCGTTTTGTCAATACAAAAAGTCCGGATTCCGATGACATTGTTTTCAATTGATTGTTTTCTTTAAATACTTTACAATTTATACGGGAGGTTTTACTATATGCGAATGGAGAGAATAAATTTTAATCTGAAATTATTTATACCCCGCGACGCGGCTGTGACCGAATGCCCGGGCTGTAAGACTCCCGGCTCGCTCTTAAGAAGAAAATCATCGGGACGGGCGGACCACATAATCCAGAAACTAACTTTTAGAAAAAAATACCACTGCGCGAACTGCAAGTGGAACGGGAAAATTTCCGTTTACAGGCTTACAAAAAAACTAAGGCAGACGCTCCTGAATTATTTAATAATCGCGGCGGCATCCGCCCTCTTGCTTTTTGTCATATACTTGCTGTCTAAACGCTAAACCGATTCCTGTTTCTTCTTCCTCGCTTTAAGTTTCGAATGTATGAATTTGTAAATCGCCGGGCTTATCGAAAGGAACACGACAATCACAATTACTTTTTCGATGTGCTTGTGAATGTCGGGAATGACGTTACCGAGCAGATAACCCGTGAGGGTCATGCTGAGCACCCAGAACAATCCTCCGAACACGTTGAACTTCACGAAATTCAGGTATTTCATCCGCGCCACTCCGGCGACAGTCGGAGCGAAAGTTCTGATTATCGGAATGAACTTCGCGAGTATCAGAGTCTTGCCTCCGTGCTTCTCGTAAAAATCGTGAGTCTTAATCAGATAATCTTTCCTGAAAAACAGCGACTGCTCCTTCTTGAACAGCATCGGTCCCGATTTATGACCTATAAAATAACCCATCTGGTCGCCGATTATCGCCGCGGGTATGAGGCAGGCGTTCAGAAGAACGATGCTCATATACGTTTCGGGCGAATCGTTCGTAATCGGCGTCGCCGCGAGCAATCCCGCGGATATCAGGAGCGAATCTCCCGGCAGAAAAAATCCCGCGAGTAGTCCCGTTTCGGCGAACACAATCGCTATAAGTCCGAAGTATCCTATGTTCTTGATGAACGTCGGAAGGAAACTCGGGTCGGTAATGCTCTTGAACAACTCATTTATGAATTCCAAATAAAATCTCCTATTCTAAATTTACTCTTAACTTCGCGTATTTTAAAATTATTTTTTTCAGGCCGCAGTCTTCGAACAGTATGTCCGCTTTCTTATCCTTGCCCCTGCCCTGTACGCCTAACACGACTCCGCTTCCAAAAGTTTCGTGATACACGCCCTTGCCTTTCACGATATCGGAGAACTCGCCGTTATCCTCAAAACCGTCGTCGTGCGCCGCGGTAAAATCTATCTTTATTCTCTGCGCGGCTCCTGAAGTCTTTTTCGAAAAACCGTGCCTGCCCTTTGCCTGCTTCATTCTCTCGTATTCAACGAGATTCAGTTTGTTGTATTCGTCTTCGGCTTCTTTTAGGAACCTCGACTTTACCTGATACGACCTTGTACCGAAACGGAAGCGCTGGTCGGCGAATGATATGTACAACTTGCTCATCGCCCTCGTAATAGCGACGTAGAACAGCCTTCTTTCCTCTTCCAATTCGTCGAGAGAATTGAGCGAACTGCTTACCGGGAAAATGCCTTCTTCGACACCGACTATGAAGACAACAGGAAACTCGAGTCCCTTCGCCGCGTGTATTGTCATTAGCGTCACGGCGTTTTTCTTCTCATCCACTTCGTCTATGTCGCTGACGAGAGAAACCTGCGTTAGGAATTCTTCGAGCGTCGGCGTCTCGCTCGATTCCGCGAACTGCGCCACGGCTGAAACGAGTTCGGTAATGTTGTTCATTCTTTCTTCCGACTCGGCGGTGTTTTCAAGCCGCAGAAGTCCGGGAAGCCCCGTCTCGTCTATGACACCCCTCACCATTTCCGTGAGTTCCATTTCCTCTTTCAGGTATCTGTACTTGTTTGTGAAGTTCAGCACTTCGACAATCTTGTTCCTTGTCTTGCCGCTTATATGAGCCAGGTTCTCGGGATTCTTTATTACTTCGTAAAGCGTCTTGTTTTCTGTCTCAGCCTGCGTCCTTATCTTTTCAATAGTCGTCTTGCCGAGCCCTTCTTTCATAAGAAGCACGCGGAGAAGTGATTCTTCGTCCGCGGGATTCACGATAACCCTTAAGTGAGCAAGAATATCCTTTATCTCTTTTCTTTCGTAAAACCTTATTCCGCCGACTATAATGTACGGTATTCCGTTCAGCCTGAAAAATTCCTCGAATGTTCTCGACTGCGCGTTCGTCCTGTACAAAATCGCGGCGTCTTTGAAATTAATATGCCTGTCGTGTATTTCCTTCGATATGTATCTTGAAATCTTCGACGCTTCTTCCTTGTCGGTGAGCGATTCGAGCATCGTCACGTATTCCCCTTCGTGATTCTCCGTCCAGAGTTTCTTTTCAATCTGTCTCTGGTTCTTCTGAATAACGAGACCCGCGAGGTCGAGAATTTTTTTCGTCGAACGGTAGTTCTGCTCGAGCCTGAAAAGTTTGTGTTCGGGAAAATCGTTCCTGAAATCGAATATATTCTGAATGTCAGCGCCGCGCCATTTGTATATCGACTGCGCGTCGTCGCCGACTACGGTTATGTTCTTATGTGTTTGCGAGAGAGCCTTCACGATTTCATACTGTGCGCGGTTCGTGTCCTGATACTCGTCCACGAGCACGAATCTGAACCTGTTTCTGTACTTATTCAGTATCTCTTCAAACTTTTCGAAAAGTATGAGAGGATAAATTAGCAAATCGTCGAAGTCCATCGCATTGTTCTTCCTGAGCCTGTCGAAGTAAACGGAGTAAACGCTGCTTACGATTTTTTCGAAGAAAGTCTGCGCGAGCGCGTCAAACTCGGCGGGAAGCACGTAACGATTCTTCACGTTGCTTATGAACGCCTGAACGCTTTTCGGATTTATCTTATCGGTCGAGACATTCTGCTCGCTCATTATACTCTTAATCACTGAAACAGAATCGGCGGTATCGTAAATCGTGTAGTATCGCGTGAAACCAATCAACTCCGCTTCCATCCTGAGTATTCTCGCGAACATCGAATGGAACGTTCCCATCCAGATGTTTTCCGCGCTGCCGCCCGTAAGTGCGACGACGCGGTCTTTCATTTCCCTCGCCGCCTTGTTCGTAAACGTCAAGGCGAGAATTTCACGCGGATTAACGCCGCTGTCTATCAGATGAGCAATCTTGCTCGTGAGCACGCGTGTCTTACCGCTTCCCGCACCCGCGATTATAAGAGACGGTCCTTCGATTTGTTCGACCGCTCTCCTTTGCTCAGGATTCAAATTTGAAAAATCTAACGGCATTAAATTATAAAATTATCCTCTCCGTGTTAAAATCTTCAGGTTTTTAAGGAAATCTCAATGAAATTCTTAAAAAAACGACTTAAACAAAATTTATTCAAGAAGAATTGAAAATACTCAAATTCATTATCATAAAAAAGTTTATTACAATTCAGAATCCGGGAAGGGAAAATTTTTAGAAGTTAGTAGTTAGTAGTTAGTAGTTAGTAGTTAGTAGTTAGTAGTTAGTAG
>CALGII010000261.1 GCA_937915485.1 uncultured Ignavibacteriota bacterium
AGAATGCTCCTCCGTTCACCGTGCCGTTCGGTCCGATGCAGGGCATCGCACCAGGAAGGGTGTTGGAGTACGAAGCGACTTGAGTCCAGGTTACACCGAGGTCCGTGGATCTTTTAATGTTGCCCGGCGTCATCACCTGGATAAGGTAATTGGCATAAGGACCGCCTGTTTGGACCGCTGCAATCCAGTTCTTGTCGTTTCCGGTACCCGCGAAAGACGTCGTGTAAAAATTGACGCCGCCGTTAGTAGAGACGGCAACTTTAGTACCTGAAATTGAACCGTACATATTGTCAAAGTACAAATTACCAGCGCCGTCGAATGCCATAACGGGGTCGCCTCTCATAGTATTTGACCACGTCGGCTGCGTTGATGCTAACCAATCGAGACCATTAAGAGTGTAGTAAGAGTAAGCGCCGTAAGAGGTGCTTAAATTATTCCACGCGCCGGCAAAATTCGTCGGATTCAGTGGATTACCCGCCATACCGACTTCAGCAAAGTCAGTTCCGATATTCCAGTTGTCATAATCACCGATAGTGACAACAGCATTCGGAGAGAATAAACTCGGTGGAAGTTCAGGACGAATATACACCGGATAATCCCGATTTGGATCAACGACCTGGGAATTAACTGAAATCGAGATTACCGAAAGTATGACAAGAAATAAAACTGCAACAATGGAGAGAAGAGATTGTTTCATTTTGTATTCCTTTTTATTTTTTGAAAGTTTTAATAAAAATTATTGAGTTATTTTTTTATTTAAGCCGTTTGTTTTAGTTTTATATAATAATACACTAAGTCTGTATTCAGACTATAAATGTACCCTATTATCTAAAAAATTAATTGATTCAAATATAATTCAATAATTCCAAATTTAAAACATATTTGATAAAGATTTTTGCATGCATTCTCACTAAATTTTACGTACTTAATTAAAACAATGTTGCGAAGTATAAAGTTTGATGCGGAGATTCAGGGAGCCTCAAATACACCATAAATGAAGATAGAAAAGGGAAAATGGAATTTCGAGATTGGGGGAAAAGAAAATGGAAAATGGAAAATGGAAATACAGGAATTGAACATTGGAGATTGATAATTGGAGATTGATAGTCGGGATGGGCAGACTCGAACTGCCGGCCTCTTGAACCCCATTCAAGCGATCTAGCCAACTGATCTACACCCCGAATATTGTTAGACAAAAATAATTAAAGTCTCGCCCAATTACAAACCATAAAGGTCAAGGGTGAGCAAGTTTCAGTTCTTCTTTCGATAAACTTCGACACCCATTTCGGAGAACTTTTTTTCGAAGTTGATTTTAAAGTCATCATTATTTTTCACGGCGTCGTATATTTTGTCATTTGGAGCATCGGTATAAATAATAACCCATTCAACAAATTGCGAGGGATTATTCATCGCTTTTTCACCCAGGTCGTGTGTGTGGAATGTGACCCTGTCTTTTAGATTGATTTTTGTGCGGGGGTCGAGGGCGAAAATAAGGTTATCGTACAATATCCTTCCGCCTTTGTAATTCTCCTTAAGAAATGCCGAAAGGTCTTCGCTGGGCTTGCTGTAAGAATATTTGGCTTCTGCAAGCGACGGAATGCTGTATGGGAAATTGTAAAGGAATACAACCTGCTGTATAAGAAAACCCGTCCAAAGCAGATATAACAAAACTTTCTTCGCTTTGAATTTTTCGAGCAGAAGCACCGAATAACCCGAAAATAAAGCAACCGCGGGAAACAGATATAGCCCGTACCTGCTGTTGAAATAACCCTCCGGAACCGAGAAAGGATGTTCAATAATCAACTGGCCCTTGTATAAAAGTATCAGCGTGGTCGGAAGAGCAACCCACAAGAGATAAGGAACGAAAGATTCCAAATCGAACTTATTTTTCAAAGCGTAGAATACAAGGCCGATAACCGAAAGTACCACACAAAAATTACCCGAATACAGAAGGACGGAACACGCATAAACTTTCGCCGAGAGGAGAAAATCATTTTTTGTAAGAAGTCTTCCAGCGTCCTCGTAATATTTCAACTGATGCAAGGTCGAGAACTTACCTCTCGAAAATTCAAGGACGTCGCCATAATAGTACCAGTTGTGCACGAACCACCAGACAATCAGGAGTACGGGAAGAGAAGAGAATATAAGCGCGCTACTGAAATGCTTTTTTCGCGGGATGCCTATTATAAATACTATAACCGCTGATGCCAATAAAACCGGCCAGGCGTCATATCGGGTGCCTGTTCCGAGCATCATAAAGAATGACGCGAGAATCAGATGAGAATTCTTATTTGTTCCTGACCATAGCAGCAAAAAGTAAAACGCACCAGTAAGAAACGTTATATACAACTGCTCAGTCATCGCAGTCGTCTGGTAGTACAGAATATTGTAATTAAAGATAAACACAACGAATCCGAACCAGGTAGCCACCGGACTTCCTGTAATTTTTTTAAGCGACAAAAAAATAAAAACCGCGGCAGCGATAAATGCAGGCAGGTTTACGATGCTCGCCGCCAGTCCTGTTTCCCACAGATAATCCACGCAGGCAAACGGCATGAGAAGAAGGTTAGGAACGGGCAGCCAGACGGTTCCGATTTGCGAGATAATGCCGGGTTCGAGCGCGTCGAAGAATCGTCTCGCGGCTTCCAAACGATAAATCGAATCACGGTAGGCATAATTATAATTGAATGCGTACGAAAGGATCTGTGAAAACAGGCCTGTCAATATGGCGACCCAGACGGCAGCGGAAAGCCGGTATTTTTTATTTTTAGATTCCTGCTCCAAGAATTATTTTTTTCTTAAAGATTCCAGTTTTGATTTCGCATTCCCGTCATCCGGACTGATTTCGAGTATCTTATTATACATTTCTACGGCTTTGTCAATATTTTTCTCTTTTTCGTAAATGTCAGCCATACCGTTCAGCGCGTTAATGTTTTTTCCGTCAGCATTGAGAGCCTTAAGGAAAAATTCTTTCGCCATAGACTGGTTTTTCAATTCCGTATAACACAGCGCGATGTTATTATAATAACCCGACCTTCCGCCCGGATTCAGTTCGACGAGTTTATTAAGGTCCCTCAGAGCCTCTTCAAATTTGCTCCGTCTGTAATAATTAAAGGAGCGTTTTTCCAGAATGCTTATTTGGTTCGCAGCAAGTTCTTCCGGCAAATTACTTCCTTCAGGTGTTCCCTGAATGCCGCCCTGCTTTAGCATCGCCAGCAATTCCGCAGAATTTCGGTAATTCGGAACGATGGTTTGAAGTTTTTCAAGCATATTTATCGCTTTATCTTCTTCACCCCTCTGCTGATAAATATTACTCAATTGAAGATAGCCGTCGGGAGCGAGGGAATCAATTTCCAATCCTTTTTTAAATTTTATTTCGGCAGAATCAATTTTCCCTGACAGCAGAAATATTAACCCTAGGTTATGATGCGCGAGAATTGAATTGTCTCTGATTTCAATCGCGCGTCTGTATCTTTTCTCCGCTTCGGGATAATTCTTTTTGTTCGCGTAAATATTGCCCGCGTTCACGAGCAGAACGTTGCCGTCTATTCCGTCGGCTGTTGAATAAAGTGTATCATTATTCTTCCAGTCCTCATTTCTGTTGAATGTCAGAAAAACAAAGGCTGATACAATAATCAGCGCGATAACCGCGAAAGGAATCCTGTTCTTATCGTTGATGTAACACGCTGCGGCATATGAGACGGCAAGCGTCAGCGCGAAGGACGAGATATAAAGAAACCTTTCCGCCATAAGATTCATTGTCGGAACAATGTTCAATACGGGCAGAAGCGAAACGAGGAAAAAGAGAATCGCAAAACTGTACACGCTGTGCTTTTTGAAGAGATAAAACGCGAACACAAGCAAAGCAAGGACAAACAGCAATGAAAAAATGACTTTTATATCGCCGAGCGAGGAAGCGTCGGGAATTGTACCGTTGTAATGATAAAGAAGATTAACGGGATACAGAAGGAGTTTAAAGTAAACCGGTATCGTTTTCAGCATTGTAAAGAAAGCGGTCGCGGAATCCTTTCCGTAAAAATACAAGTACGCTTCCCTATCGGGAATGTCTTTAAGCAAGAGATATCTTACGAACAAAAAAATCAGTGTTACGGCTGCAAAGGCGATATACGCGAACAGATTTTTTTTGAAATACTCAATGTCCTTTTTCCTGAGAACAAAATCGTAAAGGAGAATAAAGACGGGCATCGTCACAATCATTTCTTTCGAAAGAAGCCCGAGAACAAAAAACAGAAGCGAAAGATACAGCGGCAGTTTTCCGTTTTCATCTTCCGTAAATCTTATATACATAAGGAATGAAGCGAAGAAGAAAAGAGTAACGAGAGAGTCTGTTCTTCCGCTAATCCAACTGACCGCTTCGGTATGAATCGGATGCGCCGTAAATACCAAAGCGCCAATCAACGCCGCGAGCAGGCCGTGTTCGTATTTCGCGAAGAGCCTTAACAGTATCGACAGAAGGAGAAGACAGGATATTAGGTGTATCAAGATGTTCGTCAGATGAAAGCCGTATGGATTCAGGCCCCATATAGCGTAATCAATCGCATATGTGGAGGACACGAGGGGTCTATAATATCTTCCGATTACCTTGTGGAAGCCTTCGTCGGCCGTAAAAAACTTTGGTATATTCGAAAGAGACTGTATTGAAATATTATTCTGGACGACACTTTCGTCATCGAACACAAAATCATTCCCGAGAGAATTATAGAACAGGGCAAACGAAACAATGCCCGTTACAAGGTACAGGATATATTTTTTATTCATATCAGTCAGAGTTTCGCTGCTATTACAAGCGTCGTTTTAGTTTGTTCAAAAGTACCTCCCCTGTCGTCAACGGCTTCGACGAACACGACATAAATTCCTATGCGGAGTTTATTTCCTCCGTCATCTTTTCCGTCGAATATAATCTGAGATTCGCCCGCGCTGAACTGGTTATTCAGGAGCGTGCGCACGACGCGTCCTTTAACGTCGAATATTTTCACCCTGACCTGAGAGGTGTTCGCTTTCAGTTTATATTTAATAATCGTGAAATCTTCAACTCCGTCGCCGTCGGGCGAGAAAGGATTCGGCGAAACACTTAACGATGATTCGGTATTGTTGCGCGTGTAGATGCTGTTACGCTTACCCGGGGTGCCTCCGAGCATATCCGCCGACGAACTCCAGTTGGACGGGAGGTTTCCTGCAAGTTCCGAAGAAATTCGCTCAAGCGAATATCCTTTCGTATCGCTAATGTTGGAATTATGCCATTTCGGCGAATAGTAAACCGAATCGACAGTCGTGTTCAGGACATCGTGGATTTTAACCAGTGATCCTGAATTGCTTAGCGAAACTCCGCTATTAATAACAACGCGGTAAGTGCTATCCGCGAATTTCAGGTATCCGAACCTGCTGTATAAAGTAGTATCCGCCGCGACGACGAGATAAGCGCCCGGCTTCAGTGTGAAATTGCAATTATCGAAAATGTTTACGCTTGACGAACCTATCGCGGCTTTCCAGCCGTTGAGATTAAGATATTTTCCTGATCTGTTGTAGAGTTCTATCCACTCGCAACTTGAAGTAAGCGGGTCGAACATTATTTCATTTACGACAAGGTCGTTTCTCACAGCGGGAATCACGTTAGAGAATGAATTCTGTCTTGTAGGCGAGGAAAATTCACAGTCAAGAGAGTTAATCCAGTTCGTCGAATCGTTTGACGGTTTCAAAGCCGATATTCTTTCGAGAGAATTCCTGCTGCTTCCGCCCCAGGAGGATTTATATGAAACTTCGTCCACCTTCGCGGATGCGTTGTTAAAGATTATTACTTTGTCCCTGTCGTTATTAAGCGTTGGAAGAGACGAGACGTAAATAATTTTATTAGTGTCAATTAAAAGATGCAAAGGAACGATTGAACTGTTTTTAGCGATTACGATATAATCATTCGCATTAACATATTTGTCTGAAGCAGTAATTACAACAGGACTGTTTTCGGAAGTACTGTCCGAAATCTTCCAGTTCTTGAGGTTAATCGGGTTACTTGAATTATTATACAGTTCCACCCATTCGGGTTCTGGACTTTGCGGGGCGTACATTATCTCATTAATAAGGATACCGGTCGAGACGACATGTCCGCCGACGTTGACGCTTCTGATAAGCACGTTATTTACGGTATCCTGATCGGACGCAAACACGATTTTACCGATATACTGTTTAAGACCGCTGTCCGCACCTGGAATATTGAAGCGGTAATCAACCGAATCGTTAGAATTGAGCGGTCCCGCGAAGAGTTGTGAGTTAATCATTTCGGACGGCTGCGGAACGCTGTCGAAATTCGCATCTTTATAAATATTCAGAGTATAATTTGACGCGGGATCCAGTCCGATATTTTTAATCCAAAAGTACAATTTCAAAGTATCGCCGACAACGGGATTTGCAGGGGTCACGTCAAATGATTTGAGGTACAGGTCAAATTGTTTCGGAGTAAGTGAGTTAACCCTGCCGGGAGTTCCTTTTGAGGGATCGATACAGGTCCCCCAGTTCGATGAAGAGTTCGTAGGTCCCGAAGGATTTTTTCTTTCAAGAGAAAACCCTCCCGTACCGCCCCATGAGTTATTATACGTCAGAGAATCGACTATAACGGTTGAAGAATTATACACGACTACATTCTCGTCGCCCGAATTATTAAGCGCGTTCCAGCCCGATGACTGGAGCACCAATCCCGTGAACGAAGGGAAATATGTTTTAAGATTGGCGGAATCTTCGCACACAACTGCGAATGAATACGCGGGTATCTGAATATTCTGAGTTGTAATCGTACGTATCGGGTTCGACTGCGCCGCGTCTCTCCATTTCCAGTTCTGAATGTTTACGGGTGAAGCCGAGTTATTGTATATTTCAAACCATTCTTTCATCGGAGAAACAGGCGCATACATCACTTCATTAATAATCACCTGAGAATTCGCCGTAAGGGCTACCAAAAGAAATAGAAGCAGAAAAATTCTTTTCATCTTGAAAATATTAAGCCGTATTTTTATAATAAAAGATAATTTAACCATATTAATTTTTTTTAACAATTTAAATAAATTTCGATGGTATTAAGACTGGCAGCGCTGATAATTATTGCAGGATTCCTGAGGGTCAACGCCCAGCCGTACGCCCTTGCCGAGGACTATGTACCCGTGCTCAACACGTATGATTTCTTCCTTGTTTTCGGAGGCAGCGACGGCAACACGGTAAAACTAAAGGACGGACTTATTGCCGAAATGGAATTCATTGCGCTGCCGGGAACGTCGTTCAAAGTTCACGAGGTAATTGAATTCGAGGACAGGAATCTGAAATATTACAGAGTAACGACCGAAGATTACGACTACGAAGGGAATTTTTATGTTGACAGCAGAATGGTCAAACCACTTTTCGATCCGCCGGCAAAGCGCAGGAAATTTGTTCCTAAGAAAGAAGACATGATTGCAGAACTGAAAAGGCTTGAAGGGTATCCTTACATGTGGGGAGGAAACTGCGCAGACGGAATCGAAGATATGCTCAAATATTATAAGTCGAAAGGAGATATATCAGCAGCGACAAAAGAACTCTGGACATTGAAAGGAGTTGACTGTTCCGGTCTTCTTTATCAAGTATCAAACGGCTGCACGCCGAGAAACACTTCATCACTGGCGACATTCGGCAAAACGGTTGACATTGAAGGGAAAACAACCGAAGAAATAATCGCCGCATTGAGACCGTTAGATTTGATAGTGTTGAAGGGACATGTTATAATAGTTCTTGACGGGAATAACGTAATTGAAAGTTCGCCCATGACGGGAGTGCACAGGACGGAAACACGGGTGCGGCTTGAGAAACTGCTTGAGACTCTTACCCCTGCGAACGAATTCTCAAAGACCGGGAAAGTGTTTGTTGCCAGACGATGGGACTGAGCATACGATTTTAGACGTATTAATTAGTTTCCGCAAGCATTATTTTCTTCAAAATCTTATTACTCATTATGAGAAAAATCATACTCGTGTTGTTTCTGTTATCGTTTACCAGTGCCTATCCTCAAAGCAAAGACACAAGCGATTACTTCACGTTAGGCATTATCGGCGGCAGTTACATCGGAGAGGGACAATTATACGAAGTGAATAATTTCTTCAACTCCTTAGGGATGGAATTGGAATATTTCAAGACGGATAATCTTTCATTTTTCGCAAAAGGACTTTTTGAGTTCACGGGTAATGATGTTAAGAAATTATATGACATTCCTGATGAAATCATTCTTACCGAAGTGATGAATCCCGAAACTTACAGAATAATAGTAAATTTCGGAGCGCGGTATTATCTGAGGAAGAAGAATGTAAATCCTTACATTCAGTTTTCATTATGTCAGGAGTCAAACTATATCGGCAGCCTGAGTTATGTGCAAGACGGCTGGAACTTATGGCAGAAGAAGCCGGGATATGAATACAATTATTACGCCGCTTTCGGAATCGGATTAAACGTAAAATTAAGCGGGAAAATGTTATTCGATTTCCAGTATGACATCTACAGAGATCTCCAGGGGAACAAATTCAAAGCATTTTCCGCGATAGGCGGCTTTAAGTTCGTATTATAAGAAAATCAGTTTAAAAATTATTTCCTGTTTCCAAGAAACCTCAACAGATACAGGAAAAGGTTAATGAAATCGAGATACAGTTGAAGAGCGCCCATCACAGCGGCTTTTTTCCCCGATTCGCTTTCAGAGTCAACAAACATTCCCGTATTTTTTATTCTTTGCGTATCGTACGCTGTCAGGCCGACGAATATAATCACACCGGCATAAGAAGTAAGCCAGTAAATGAAACTGCTTTCGAGAAAAATATTGACTACGGACGCGATAATAAGTCCGAACAACGCCATCAAAAGAAATCCGCCCCACCTTGTCATATCTATGCGGGTGATATACCCGAAAACGCTAACAGACGCGAACATAGCGGCGCAGATGAAGAAAGTAAACGATATCGAACTCGCCGTATAGACAAGAAATAAAATTGAGAACGTTACACCAGTCAGAAAAGAATAAAAAAGGAACAGTCCCATCGCGACAATCGAAGGTATTTTATTAATACCCGCAGATATGATTAGAACCGTAATAATCTGAACTATGAAAATTCCCCAGACAATTCCCGGATTTGAATAGATTATATTCATTAACGGCTCAATTCTATAGACACCAAAGGAGACAAGCGCCGTTATTCCGAGGCCGAAAGTCATCCAGTTATAAACGCTGAGCATGAATTTTTTCACGTCCGTTGCGGCTTTTACTCCGCCGACCGACTGAGGCATTGAATATTGATTGTAATTATCCATAATAAATTTTTTTAATCAATTTTATAGAAAAAAAATATATTGAAACGAGTTTATCCTTTCACACCGTAATTCGGCGCTTCTTTAGTGACCTTGACATCGTGCGGATGCGATTCCCTCAGACCCGAATTGGTAATCTTAGTGAATTTAGTAATCGACTTCATCGCTTTAATATTTTTAGCGCCGCAATAGCCCATTGCCGCTCTCAGTCCACCGACAATCTGATAAATAGTATCTTTAAGAGGACCTTTATAAGGAACTATACCTTCAATGCCTTCGGGAACGAGTTTTCTTATATCGTCCTCCATATCCTGGAAATACCTGTCTTTAGAACCTTCCTTCATTGCTTCGATTGAGCCCATACCCCTGTAGACCTTGAAACTTCTTCCTTCGTAAAGAACTTTTTCTCCAGGTGTTTCGTCCGTGCCCGCGAACATTCCGCCAATCATAACCGAATCCCCTCCCGCGGCAATCGCTTTCGCGACGTCTCCGGTTTGTTTAAGTCCGCCGTCGGCGATGACGGGTATATTGAATCTTTTCGCCGCGTTCGAGCATTCGAGTATCGCTGTCAACTGCGGAACGCCGACTCCCGCGATAACTCTTGTAGTGCAGATCGAGCCCGCACCGATTCCAACCTTTATACAATCGGCGCCTGCCCTTATAAGGTCGATGGTAGCTTCCGCAGTAGCAACGTTACCTGCGACAACATCTATTCCGAATTTCGATTTTATTCTTCTAACGGTATCGAGCACGCCTTTTGAGTGGCCGTGCGCGGTATCGACGACAACCACATCGACGCTTGCCCTGACAAGTTCGCCGACCCTTTCAAGCGTATCTTTAGTTATGCTGACCGCAGCGCCGGCGCGCAGCCTGCCGAATTGGTCTTTACAGGCATTCGGAAAACTTTTTCTCTTTTGTATGTCTTTGAAAGTTATGAGGCCCTTAAGGTATCCGTTTTTATCCACGACGGGAAGTTTCTCTATCCTGTGATTCTGGAGAATCTTCTCCGCCTTATCGAGGTCTGTTCCGATAGGCGCGGTAATCAGGTTTTCTTTTGTCATAATCTTGTCAATTCTGACGTGCTCGCCGGGATTGAACCTCAAATCACGGTTGGTAAGGATGCCGATAAGTTTACCGCTTCCGTCGATAATCGGTATTCCCGATATCCTGTATTTTTCCATTACCCTGTTCGCGTCGCCAATAGTATGTCCCGCGTGAAGCGTGACAGGTTTCAGTATCATCCCGCTCTCGCTTCTTTTAACCTTATCAACCTGGTCGGCTTGTTTTTCGGGATTCATATTCTTATGGATAATCCCCATACCGCCCTCCCTTGCGATTGCAATAGCGAGTTCGGATTCCGTCACGGTGTCCATCGCGGCAGAAAGCAAGGGTATATTAAGCGTTATTTTCTTTGTTAGTTTAGTTTTAAGGTCAACTTCTCTGGGAAGCACCTTTGATTTAGCGGGAACAAGCAGTACGTCATCAAATGTAACTGCAGTGTCTAAAATTTTCTTATTCATATTATTATTTTAATTGTTCTAATCCGTCGATTTCACCCCAGAGCCCCCGTTTTTTTTCTCTGGCTTCCTTCTGGAGTTTCCTGAATTCAATTGTTTTCGATACCGGGTAACTTTCGAAAACCTGCCCGTATCCGTCTTCGATTATCTTCGCGTTCACGCATTCTCCGTTTTCAAGATAGACATAGCGCAGGATTCTGCCGTACTCGTCCTTGCTTTCATAATCGGGTTCTTTCTCGAGTCTTACCTTCTTTCCTTCGACGAGTTTCTTAACGTATTCACCCGACAACTGACCTAATATTTTTATCGCGTTCCTGTCCATTCCGCTTGATTCGGCATTCCTGTCGAGTTTTTTCGAATCATATTTTTCCGGAGCGTCTATTCCGAGCAGTCTTACTTTTTCACCCGTTGAAAGAATGAATGTATCCCCGTCGATGACCTGTTTCACGAGAACAAATTCGCCAGAATTTTTTCCGTTCGATTCATCGGTCAGGCGGTTATACGCGAAATAAACCAACACAAGAACTACAAACCCAACGGAGAAAAAAAGCGATATTATTTTTCTGCTTATTCCGAACATCAGTCAATAATATCAATTATCAGTTTTTTTGAAAACTTTAATTCATTTTCAATCCTAACAGCATTACTCAAGTAACCAAGAGCATATCTTAGTTTTTCTTCATCTTCGGAAAAAAGTTCGCAAACAGATTCGCCCTGCTTTATTTCATCACCGCATTTCTTATTTAAAATAATACCCGGCAAAGGAAGAACATCGTCGTCCGCTTTTTTCCTTCCAGCGCCGAGTTCAACCGATGCCATGCCGAATCCGAAAGCATCCATTTCATTCACGAAACCTGTTTTCTCTGATATCAGGCTTTTGCTGAATTTCGCCCGTTTTAAATTGCTGTAATCCTGAATGTACTCAATGTCTCCGCCGTGCGCCTTTACCAATTCAAGAAATTTTTCGAACACTGAGCCGTCATCAATCGCCTGTTGGGCAATAATTTCACCTTCATCGATATTTTTCGCTTTGCCCGAAAGATAAAGCATCGCACCCGCGAGCACGTTGTTGACTTTCAGAAGGTCGTTAATTTTTTCCCCTTTCATCAATTCAATGCATTCTTCCACCTCGAGCCAGTTGCCGATTTTACACCCGAGCGGTTCCTTCATATCAGTAAGCACGGCGATTGCTTTCTTTCCGAATTTTCTTGAAACCGATACAAGTTTTTTGGCAAGTTCAACAGATTGATTTTCATCCTGAAGATTCGCTCCGCTGCCAATCTTCACGTCGAAAACGAGAGCCTCCGCGCCCTCCGCGAGTTTTTTGCTTAATATGCTTGAAGTGATTAATGGAATACTGTCAACCGTGGCAGTAACGTCTCTGAGCGCATAAAACTTTTTATCCGCGGGCGCGAGTCTGTCCGTTTGACCTATCATAACGCAGCCGACTTTCTTCAATGTACTTATGTACTCGTCCTCGTTCATATTAATTCTGAATCTGGGTATGGATTCGAGTTTATCAAGAGTGCCTCCTGTATGCCCCAGTCCCCTTCCCGATATCATAGGAACAAAGACTCCGAGCGATGCGACCTGAGGCGCCAGAATTAATGAAGTCTTGTCGCCGACGCCGCCCGTTGAATGTTTATCTGTTTTAACGCCGTTTATAGATTTGAGGTCAATAATGTCTCCGCTATGGAGCATCAGATCGGTAAGATTAAGAGTTTCCTCGTCATCCATTCCCCTGAAATACACAGCCATCAGAAAGGAGGATATCTGATAATCGGTAATCGTCCCGGCAAGGTATCCAGCGATCAGAAAATTTATTTCGTCTTTATTAAGTTTCTCGCCGTTTCTTTTCTTTTTAATTATCTCAACTGTATTCATGGATTAAATTATAAAATAATGTTCGCTTAAAAAAGTCCAAGATTTAAGCAGAATACTTAAAAAAGACTTGAAATCTCAAATCACTTGTCATAATATTCGGTGTTATGTTAATTAATAAATTATATAACGCCCCTGCTTTTCGTTTTTCACTTCTTTTCAGCGCAGGTATTGTAGCGGGCAGAGAAGTCTTGTTCGCCCCGTTTATTCTTATACTGTTAATAATTTTCTGCCTGATTTTTCTGACGAAGGAAAAGAACGAAAGTGCGAAACTTATAATAGTTTCAATTATCGTTGTGCTTTCAGGAATCGCGAAATCAAATTACGATTTTCATCATCTTGAGAAAAATTCCGTCTTGAATCTGCGGAGCAATTATTCGGACATTTATTTAAAAGGCGTTGTTACGGATTTGCCTGAAAAGAAAGGAGATAAAGTTAATTTCAAACTCGATTCGGAATGCCTGATGTCGGGCGGTGATACTATTAATATTTCAGGCACATTTTTAGTTACGGTTAAGCAGTCTAAAGAAATATCAGGCGGGTCAGGAATTATAGTACCCGAAGCGGGAGACAGGGTAATTATTTTCGGCGATATGGCAGACGCGCCTGAAGAAACAAATCCCGGAGAATTCAATTACAGGAATTACCTTTATCTTAACGACATCGACAAGATATTCAAGGTACATTTCTTCGACGATATTAATATCAAAGATGGCGGCAACCTGAGTTTCTTCAATCGAAATTTAATTATCCCTGCAAGAAAATATGCTATCGAGAACATAAATTCGAATATCGGGGGCAGCGAAGCGGCATTTCTGAACGGCCTCGTGACCGGATACAGAACGGATATTCCGCGCGAGATGAAAGAAGACTTTGTAAAGGCGGGTGTGATGCATATACTCGCGGTATCGGGATTAAACGTCGCATACGTAATAATAATACTTTCGTTTATTCTCGGAATGCTGAGGATTAAACTCACGATAAAAATTATATTGTACGCCCTATCACTTCTATTTTATACTTATTTTACGGGAGCGACCGCATCGATAATCAGGGCTGTAATAATGGGAACACTGATGCTTCTTGTACTCATCGTTCAGCGTAAAATCAACTTTTATAACATAATAGGAGTATCGGTGCTGATAATACTTGCGGCCGATGCGCGGCAGTTATTTAATCCCGGCTTCATACTGTCTTATGCCTCAGTTTTATCAATTATCTTTTTCATGGACCTTCTCAATAACAAATTCGAATATTTCAGCCGAAAACGGAAAGGCGTAAGCCTTGTTCTGAATAACATTCTGTTACTTATAATATCGGGGATATCCGCACAACTCGGTGTGTTGCCTGTAACAACGATGTACTTCTCAAAAATCTCACTTGCGGGTGTAGCGGCAAATCTCGCGGCAATACCGCTTTCCAACTTCTCGCTGGCGCTTGGCTTTTTCCAGATTATCGCGGGAGTGTTTTCATCGTACCTCTGTTCGCTCGTTGCAGGCGTCAACACTCTCCTGCTAAAATTTCAGTTATGGTTGATTCACGGGCTCGCGTCATTAAAGTACACTTACGTTGAAATATCGGGAGTAACGCTTCCGGAGATTGCAGTATTTTACATCGTATTGTTTTGTCTCGTGACGGCATGCAGAAAAAATTTATACCGTCGGATACTCGTATCGATATTCGTGATATGCGCTGCTTTATTATTCACGGGTCTGACAGAAAAGAATCTTAGCGTAACATATTTAAGCATCGGAAATGCCGACTGCACTCACATAGAGACTCCCGACGGAAGCAGCATATTAATCGACGCGGGTATTGAGAATCCATACAATCATTCAAACACTATGAGAGTCGTTCCTTACCTGAAGTATAAAAGATCTGGCGACATAGATCTGCTGGTTCTAACATCCGACGTAAGCAAGGATTTTTGGGTACTTAAAAACCTTACAGATAACTTCATTGTGCATAAAGTAATTTTCGATAACACAGAAGGATTAGGAAGCGACGCGGAGAACCTCCTCGCAGAACACAAAATTCAATACACGGACATAAGGGATGTAGACAAGATTAGCGGTTTCGGAAATGTCTGCATTTATATACTTAAATCTCATGGCGCAAAATCATTTATGGTGAAGTTGATGTACGGAAACACAAGTTTTCTTTTCCCGGGAAGAAGCGAAACTACCTCGGAATCAGAATTCATTAATGCTTATAAGGACCTTCTGAAATCCGATATACTTAAGGCGGCGAAATACGGCAGCGACAAATCAACTTCTCAGGAATTTTTAAAAGCAGTCAAGCCGAACGCCTGCGTAATCACCGCCTCGGGCACAGGCGCGCAGAATCTCCCATCACGGAATACGCTCGAAAGAATCAGAAACGAAGGCATAAGAATTATCAGAACGGATTTATACAATGCAGTCACATTTGAATCCGACGGAACATCTATTGTTCTCAATAGATAGATAAATAATCAATATTTCCGGAGCAACATAAATAGGTTGCTCCTCGAGAATATACATCACAGTTTCGGGGACGCTTTTTTCCTGAAAAACTTTCGTGAATAATGCAGCACTGTATAAGAAGCAAGGATGAGGAAAAAAGCATCGAGAGTAGCAAACCTGTATCTGTATAATGCCGCAGTAAGCACTGATACGAATGTATAGGCAACGCACAACACAAGAAGAAATTTCACGAATCCCTTTAGGTCTTTGTTTTTGTACAATAAAATGATTGCCGGCACAGAAAGAATCAAATTCCAGTTTATCTTGAGAAAACGGACAATTCCATTTAAAACCGGCTGACCATTATAGAATTCCAGACCCCACGATTCCATAAGTTTGAACAAGCCTATTAAAAAGGATTCTTTCGGATACAAAGTGACGAAGGAATACACCTCCTTTAAAAACCAGCCCGCACTTTTATACGGAACGAGTTGCCCTATCTGATCAGCAGGTAGGTTGATGTTCGACCATTCCGGATTCCACACCGGATAAAACTGTTCGAGAACTACAGCGGGCGACCAGCCCCACCAGACGGCAAAAAGTCCCTGCGTCGACACTATTACAAACAAACCGGAAACCAAGTAAGCGTATGCTGCCCAGGCGAGTACTGGAAGCAAGAAAAAGGAAATCCATTTCAAGGCGGGAATCATTTTTTTCTTAGAACCGGAAAAATAGATGAAGAGCAGTGATAAAGGAGCGAGCATAAGGAACTGCCCTCTTGTAATTGCCGACATACCCGCAAGCAAACCGCTGAGTAATATCTGAGCGTTGTTCATACAGTCGGTCTTAACAAACCGAATCATCAGATTCAGGGATAAAGTCCAGTAAAGCAGCGAAAGAATTTCGCTGTTAAAGGTACTTGAAGCGTTCCAAAGAGGTATGTAAAAAATTGAAAGGATTCCTGCAAAGAAACCAGTTTTATTGTCGAATAAAATTCTTCCCGTATCCGCGATTATCGCGGCAATCAGTGCTGCGATTAATATCTGTAGAATAATAACGACCTTCAAGGAATAACCCGCGAAAATAAAAACGGAAGCGAGGAAGAGAGGATATCCCGGCGGCCTGTAGTAAGCAACCGCGGGGGCAACTCCTTCGTCATACGGTTTTAATTCGGAAAGAGATACTGCCCTATCGAGAAAATTCTTCGCGTCTCCGCTCAATTCAGAACTGCTCCAATCAGATCTTTTAATGTTCGATCTTTTCTCGGAATAGTTCCTGAAAGCGAGCATACCGATGCCCCATATTAAAGCCGTTAGAAAAATAACGGTCAGGGTTTTGCCATATTTTGGTTCGAAAAATAAATCCAAATTTTTTAATTACATCGGTTAAATTACCAAAACGACACGAAAAAAGAAATTTTAATTTTTATTTTAGTGTTTTATATTAGATTAAATAGGTATTTTATTCAAATATAAAATTTTTCAGGAGATAAAAAGATGCGTAACAGCCTTAATGCCTGGGCGGTATCGGAGAATCATTTTCCATCATTTGGAAGCATTAAAGAAAAATTCAAGTTTTTTGTCCGTTATGCCATTCTTGCACCTTCGGGGCATAATACTCAGCCTTGGTTGTTTGAAGTTCACGAAGAATCTTTAAATCTCTACGCTGACAGGACAAGAGCGCTTCCGGTTATTGATCCCGATGACAGGGAACTAATAATATCCTGCGGAGCCGCGCTTACTAATCTTCTTGTTACAATGAAGTATTTCGGATTCGAACCTGATGTAACGCTGTTTCCTAACGATACCGACAACGACCTGCTCGCCAGCATTAAAGTGAAATCAAGAGACTATCAGCCGACAGACGAAGACAAAATATTTTTCAAGGCGATACCAAACAGAAGGACTAACAGGCTTCCGTTCGCTGAAGAGATAATCGATGAAATTACATTCGGCAAACTTCTGAAGGCGGTAGGCGACGATACCGATATAAAGTTCGCGAAAGTTGAATCGAGCGAAATGAGGGAAGAACTAACGAGATTAATCGAGCAGGGCGACAGAGTCCAGTCACAGAACAAGAGTTTCTGCCGCGAACTCGCTCAGTGGGTTCATCCTAACCGCACCTCAAGCAAGGACGGAATTCCCGGATATGCTTTCGGGATGGGCGACCTGATTTCATTCGGCAGTCCGTTCTTCATCGGGAACCTTAATTGGGGCGACATACAGGCAGGACGGGACAGGAATCTCGTAAAAGGTTCACCTCTGATTGCCGTTCTCGAAAGCAAGAGCAATAATCCGGCCGACTGGCTGAAAACGGGAGTCGCGTTGTCAAGACTTCTTCTCAGAGCAAGTTGGGAAGGGATTTCGGCATCATATCTGAATCAGCCTCTCGAAGTACCCGAGTTATTCGATAAAGTCAGGGATTTGCTTAAAACGAGTTATCACCCGCAGATGATAATCAGGCTCGGATACGGCAAACAGGTGAAAGCAACACCGAGACGCGACGTTGAAGACGTGATAAAAATCGCATGATTTCTTTAAGGCCGCAATCATTCAGGTCTGCAGTATTTGTTATGCTGCAACTGGTTTTCATAATACTCATTTTCGTAACGGGTGTGAACTACCCTGCAAATAAAGCGCTTCTAACCTTATACGCGCTTTTTACATTGCTCGGCATCTGGTCAATGTTCATAATGAGATTCAGGTTCAACATCTCCCCCGAGCCTTTCAAGGAAGTAAATTTGGTAACAAAGGGTCCGTACAAGTTTATCCGCCATCCGATGTACACTTCAGTCATAGGGCTTACAGCCTGTTTGATTGTTGATGATTTCAGCCTCACGCGTCTGACATACTGGATTCTGCTTGCCATGATCCTGATACTAAAACTAACTTATGAGGAGAAATTGCTGGCGGATAAATTCGAGGACTACGGGGAATACCGGAGAAAGTCGAAGAGGTTAATTCCGTTCTTATATTAATCAGGAATTTTTTTCGTTTTAATCTGTTGTTTAGAAAAAAGAAAATTTATGCCAAACGCAGCACATTTACATCTGATATTAAACCACTTTCCGATAATCGGCACGGCTATCGTAGTGTTGGTGCTGGGATACGGAGTTTTTGTCAATAATGACAGCATAAAAAAACTCGGTCTGTTTTTAATCGTTTTTATCGGACTGGTAACTTTTCCTGTTTTTTTTACGGGTGATAAAGCGGAAGGATTCGTGAAAGGAAACGAAGGCGTCGCCGAAGAATACATTGAGGATCACGAGGAATTCGCCGACATTAGTTTCAAGGCAATGGAAATTGTTTCGATAATCAGTCTCGCCGGAATTATCATATTCAAGAAGGGAAAGACAGTTCCGGTCTGGTTTGGGATTGCGCTTCTAATTTTGCTGATTGCAGTGAATGTGATGATGATATACACCGGACATCTGGGCGGCAGAATAAGCCATTTCGAACTGATGAACAAGCATTAGAATTCAAGCGCCGAGGGTTTTCAGGACATTCTGCATATCTTCAGGAAGCGCCGATTCGAAATGAAGTTTTTCCCTTGTTCTCGGATGAACAAAACCAAGAACTTTTGCGTGCAGAGCCTGCCGTGGCATCATTTCAAGAAGGTTTTTAATCTGCGATTTAATATTGTTTGTTAGGTTAACTGAATGCGGAATGCGTCCGCCGTACGTTTCGTCTCCGAATACGGGATGGCCTTTAGAGGAAAGGTGAACGCGTATCTGATGTGTTCTTCCCGTTTTCAGTCTTAACCTTAGAAGGCTTAGGAACTCGAATTCTTTCAATACTTCATACATTGTAACAGCATTTTTCCCGCCCTCTTCGTCATCGCGAAGTACGGCCACTTTTTTCCTGTCTTTCCTGTCTCTCGCGAGTCTTGATTCGATAATTCCTTCTTTGTTCCTGAAATGTCCCCACACTATAGCGTTGTATTCCCTTTCGATATCGTGCCTCATAAACAAATCGGAAAGTTTGCTGTGAGTCGTCTCGTCCTTTGCAATAACAAGCAATCCTGAAGTGTCTTTGTCCAGGCGGTGAACGATACCCGCTCTTTCGAATCCATTAAGGCTTGAGAGAGAGTCCTTCTTTTTCAGGGAAAAAAACATCACGGCGTTAACGAGCGTACCCGAATAATTTTTATACGCCGGGTGCGTGACCATACCCGCGGGCTTATTTACAACGAGCAAATATTCATCTTCAAAAACTATATCAAGCGGAATGTCTTCGGGCGCGATTTCCTGTTTATCGGGAACAGGCAGTTCAATATCAATCTCATCGTACGGTTTCAGGATATAATTGGATTTCACGAAATTTCCGTTGACAAGAACATTGCCCCTATTTATGGATTTCTGGACTTTTGTCCGCGTAGCATTTTCGACGAAGACCGTGATATACTTGTCAATTCTCTGCCTGTCTTTAATATTCGGTACTATTAATTTATAATTTTTCTCCATTCAGACCTTGTCTAATTCCTTCATTTTCAATAAAATAAGCGCTCTCAATATAACCGAATCGTAAAATCAGTTCCTTGGATTTTCAGCACTGAAACTTTTTCAGATAAAATACGAATATAACTTAAGTAGTAAAACTGAAAACAACAACAAAGGAGAAAAAAATGAAATACAATAAATCAATAATTCCGGCAGTCATAGGGGTAATTATGTTGTTCCTTACGGCAGGTTTTGCAAAAGCGGACAATAACGAACCCTCAACAGTTTCAGACTTAAGATATCAGATTCAGAAAGAAATCGTCGATGTTTTCAAAGCCCCCGTAGATATGTATTACGAAGATAAAAATATCAGCGGGGACGCGTTCGTAACGATAACAGTTCAGCCGAACGGTAAGATAGTAGTTGAGTCAGTTCTGGGTGAGAACAACATACTCAATAACATGCTTGTCAGACGAATCGAGACAAGGAATCTCTGGACTGACACAAAATTTTCCGGATACGATTTTACGTTCCACATCGAATTAAATCAGAGTACAGTCAATTAAAATCATATATCCCCTTATATGACTTTGCAAAACGCTGCTTTCGGGCAGCGTTTTGTATTTATAACAATTTCGGCAAATTAATATCTTTATTCTAATCAACGTAATGATATAACTATATTATTTTAATAATAGTTATCCACTTTCTTTAACTTTTAACTTGAATTTCTTTCAGTAATCGCATATATTTCTGCATAAAACTAAAAAATCAGTATGGAAAAAACTTTTTTATACACCTATTTGGCAGGTAAGAAGTTTTTTTATTATTTTTTCTATTTGATACTTGCTGTGACGATAGTCTATTTCAGCGGTTGTTCGGGTTCAGTGCCCGAGGATCCGCAGGTTAAGAGAACGAAGGACTCGCTGGCAGTATACAAGATAATTGATAAGGCTTTTTCGGAATACAAGAGCGCGATAGATTACAACCAGAAGCAATCCGAAAAGGCAAAATCGACATTCGAGGATGCTCTAAAAACATTAAAGAAAGTCAACGCGAGAACCATTGAGGATTCGAGCAACACAGCCTGGAAAAATGATTTTATAAGCCTCGCGAAGAGCATATCGCAGGATTACCTTTACACGCAGACAAACATACCGGAGAACAGCCTCGTATTCAAGTTCGCGAAGAAATACGGAATAGCATATGACGTGATTAACCTGAGTTCCGGAGTAACGAAGGACGTCGAACCGCTTCCCGACGGCAGCGAAGTGCCTCTTATTAAGAACAGCGCGGTAGAGGAGTACATAGATTTCTTTTCTAAAACAGACAGAGGCAAATCATTCATAGATAAGACTCTCTACAGGTCGGGAAAATATTTCTCCCTGATGAGAAAAATATTAAGATACCACAACACGCCTGAGGAGATGATATATCTGTCCGTTCAGGAATCGGGGTTGAATCCGACGATTGTGTCTCGGGCAGGGGCAGTTGGTTTATGGCAGTTCATGCCATCTACGGGAAAAATGTACGGACTTTATCAGGACAGTTACAGAGACGACAGGCGCGATATAGAAAAATCAACTGATGCCGCGGCAAGGCATTTAAAGGATCTGTACAGGTCATTCGGAGACTGGTATCTCGCATGGGCGGCATACAACGCGGGTCCCGGCAGGGTAACAAACGCGATTAATAAGACAGGCTCCAAGGATTTTTGGGACATAAGAAGTTCACTGCCCGGCGAGACAAAGAATTACGTTCCGTCGATATTAGCCCTATCTTTCATATTCAGGGATCCCTCGACCTACGGGTTTAAAGACGTTGAGTTCGGGAAACCGATAACATTTGACAGAGTGAACATATCGGGTGAACTTTCACTTGATAAGGTAGCCGAGTACTCGGAATCTGATATTGAGACAATACGGGAACTGAACTCGGAACTGACAAGCGACGTTGTGCCGAAATACGATGTCCCCTATCAGTTGAGAGTACCACAGGGCACATACAAGACATTCATGGGTAATTACAGGAAATCTTCAGATTATAAGGACAACGGGTCGGTAGATCCTGAATTCGCGGGCAACGAGAGCGAATCGTACTATTCCACGGTTGTTTCCGTAACGACATACGAAGTTAACAATTATAATCCGGGCGACCAGAAATACGTCGTCACTACTCACAACAAGCAAAAACTCGACTATGTATATACGGGTTACAGAAATCTCTCCGGTGTAGCTGATACATTTAAGGTCAGGGAATCGGACATAAGATACTGGAACAACATAGCCTGGGGCAATTCACCGAAACCAAATCAGGTCCTATCCATCTACTTTACGGATAAGCAGTACAAGCAGTTTTACGGGATAAAGGAAGAGGAAAAAAAGGACACTGAAGTTCAGGGCAACAACAATGAAGACAAGGAAGTAGGCGTTCGCAAAAATTACGGTAAGAAAAATAACGGAAGCGACAGCAAGGATAAAACAGAAAAGAAAGAAAACAACAAGAAAAACAACGATTCAGGCGAAAAGCAGGTAACGAAGAAGAAGAGCGGTGAAGGCAAAGAGCAGGTTTACGTAGTGAAGGAAGGCGATTACCTGAGCACGATTGCGGAAAAATACGGCGTCAGGACTGCTGACTTGAGGGAATGGAACAACATTACAGGCGATAAAATAATCGCAGGTCAGAAACTTGTGATTTATTCTGACAAGAAGGTAATTGAAAAGAAAGAAAACACGTCGAAGAACAAGACGGTTCACGAAGTCGAGGAAGGCGATATGTTATCGACGATTGCCGAAGATTACGGTGTGACCGTAGAAGATTTGAAAGAATGGAATGACCTCGAAAGCGATAAAATAATTGTCGGGCAGAAGTTGACGGTTATCGAGCCGAAAAAGACGAAAGAGAAAACGAACACGAGCAATAAGAAGTCGAAGTTACACAAAGTAAAAGAGGGAGAGAACCTTACACTGATAGCGGAGAAGTACGACATTTCGCTTGAAGATATTCGGGAATGGAACGACATTGAAAAGGACGTAATCGTACCGGGACAGGAACTCATCGTTTCAAAACCGCAGAAAACCAATAAGACGACAACCGAGAAATCCGCAAAGAACAAGACGTATAAGGTTAAGAAAGGCGATATTCTTTCGGAAATAGCGGAAGAAAACGGTTTGACGACGAAGCAACTTATAAAGTGGAATGACCTTGATGCTGACGGAACAATAATGGTCGGACAGACGCTTAAACTATATGACGATTCGAAGACGACAAAGAAGGAGACCACAACAAAGAAAGAGAACACGAAGACAGAGACAAAAACAAAGAAAATAAGGAAGAAAAAGAACGAGCAATAACGCAATTTGCCGGCAATAATAAGGTTGAATAAAATTATAGAATTGCATATTTTTGTAGTTACTTATTGCTGGCATAGCTCAGCTGGTAGAGCAGCTGATTTGTAATCAGCAGGTCGGGGGTTCAAGTCCCTCTGCCAGCTCCATAAAAAACCCGGTTTCTTCGAAACGGGTTTTTTCAATTTAAAATTGTAAATTTTAAATTTTAAATTAATGAAAGTCCTATCGGCTCCAAATTCCGGCTTTACAAGAGACAGTATTAGTTTCCAGGAAT
>CALGII010000262.1 GCA_937915485.1 uncultured Ignavibacteriota bacterium
GCGTAATTGCTTTTCTTCCGTCTGATTTCCGCGCGGACGGTGTCTCCCGGCAAAGCATTATCGCAGAAAACTACAAATCCGCTCTCATCCTTTGATATGCCTTTCCCTTCCGACGACATCGCCGAAATCTTAAGCGTGACCACATTCCCTTTTTTATACTCTCCGCTCATTAATCATTTGATTTTACTCAATTTCGCATTTATACCAAAACATTACAATCCATTGTGAAATCTAAAAGTCGAATCTGATTTTGTATACTCAAGTCCAATTAAAGCGGTAGTCTTTTTTGAAAAATTAATTAATGATAAAAATGTGCCGCAGACTCGGATTGTATTCTATATACTGTCGACCCTACGGGTCTTTATTATTACGATACCGGATTCTAAAATACTTACGTGCCTACGGCACTAAGAAGGCACTATCTTCAGCATTTATAAACTTCGAACAGAAATGAAAAAAGACGCTTTAAACTTGATTCTTGATTCTTAATTCTTGATTCTTCTGAATGGATTTTCTCTTGAATCTTATCAATTATCGGAATATTTTGAATTATGGAAAAAGACCTCTTACACGCTAAAACTGTAGTATCAAAAGAGAAAAGGGCTGTCTCTGAACTTGAAAAACGCTTTGCCGACAATAAGTTCAGAAAGGTTTTCCTTAAAGCGATAAACACAATTTACAACTGCAAGGGAAAAGTTGTAATTTCAGGCATCGGAAAGTCGGGGATTGTAGCGCAAAAAATCGTCGCGACGTTCAACTCGACAGGCACCCATTCGGTGTTTCTCCATTCCGCCGACAGCATTCACGGTGACCTCGGCATAGTAGAGGGCGAGGATATAATAATCCTGATTTCGAAAAGCGGCGAATCCGAGGAGGTAAAGAATCTCGTTCCTTACCTCAAAACTCTCAAAACAAAAATCATAACAATCACGGGCAATACTTCGTCAACGCTCGCTATGAGTTCCGATATCGTCATTGACGCTTCGGTGCGCGAAGAAGCGTGCCCGCACAATCTCGCTCCAACGTCGTCTTCCACCGTCACGCTTGTAATCGGCGACGCATTAGCCGTTTCTCTTCTTCAGAAACGCGGATTCACTAAGGAAGATTTCGCTTCTCTGCATCCGGGAGGGCTTCTCGGAAGAAAATTGCTTCTGCGCGTAAACGATATTATGGTTAAAGGAAAAGATATTCCGGTTGTTAAAAAGGATTCAAGACTTAAAGACATAATTTATACGATTTCCTCGAAGCGGCTCGGCTGCGCAGTCGTGGTTGATAACGGAAAAATCAAAGGTATTATAACCGACGGCGACATAAGACGCCTGCTCGAAAAAGACGCTGACATAAGGAATTTCAAGGCGGCGGATTTCATGAACATAAATCCAAAAACGGCGAGAAAGGACATTCTCGCAAAGACCGCACTCGAAATTATGGAGAAAAATAAGATCACTCAGATTATAATTACCGATAATAAAAAACTCGCGGGGATTCTTCACATTCATACGCTCGTTGAACTCGGACTTTGATGAAAAAAGCACTCTACAATATTCTGCTTCTTTCCCTGTTCATGTTTGCCTGCGAAAACAAATTCGGCCCGCCGAAAACCGATATTAAAGCCGAGGACATTCCCGAACAGGAAAGTTGGAATTCGTCCGTCGCTTTTTCGGACTCGGGCAACGTGAAAGCCGTGATGAATGCAGGGCACATTTCCGTTTATAACAAAAAAGGCTACACGCTGATTGACAGCGGAGCCACCGTAGAATTTTTTAAAAACGGCGAAAAGGTCTCCACACTGACGGGCAGGCGGGGTAAAGTTATTGAACCGTCGAAGGATATTGAAATACTTGACAGCGTTGTAGTGATTAATAAAGAAGGCAGCGTGCTCAACACCCAGAAACTAATCTGGAACAACAAATCGCAGAAAGTTTCCACCGACGTTTACGTGAAAATTAAAACGCCGAAAGAGGACATCGAAGGAATCGGCTTCGAGTCCGACCAGAACCTGAAAAACTATACGATTTATAAGGTTACGGGAGTCTTTTCAAAATGACGAAATGTTATTTTGGAATATTGACAGCCGTTGTTCTTCTGCTCTGCTCGTTTCAGGCTTACACTCAGGATAAAATCGAACTTAAGAAAAGCGATAAACTTACAGGAAAGACGGTGGACGGTAAATCCGTCAGAGAAGCATCGGGCAACGTTCACTTCGTTCAGGGAAACGTAGTTGTATACTGCGACGACGCGGTTCAGTACATCGACGGCAACTGGGTTGAACTCAAGGGAAACGTAAGAATTTTTCAGGACACGCTCTCACTGTTTACGTCGAAGGCGACCTACTTCGGCAACGAAAAGAAGGCGATTTGCGAAGGAACAGTTACTCTCAAAGACCCGAACGCCACGCTCCGCGCTAACCACGGGGTTTATTTTTTTAATGAGGCAAAAGCCGTTTTTACCGGAGACGTTATAATCGTTAATCCCGCCTATAGAATCACCTCTGACGAATTAACTTATATGCGCGGAACCGAGGATTCTTACTCGAAAGGAAATGTCGTCGTTCATTCCGACTCCGCCGTCATTAAAGCCGAGTACATAGATTTCTACAAGCGCGCGGGGAAAACTTTCGCGCGTAATAACGTCAGCGTCGAAAAGGATTCGTCCGTGATTTATTCCGATACACTCACGGATTTATCTTTTGAGAAAAAAAGCATCGCCGTTGGAAATGTCAGAATACTGAACCTGCGGAATAACCTGATTGTTTCGGGCAATTACGCCGAAAATTATTCCGCGCTGAAATACTCTTTCGTGCGCGACAACGCGAAACTCGTGCAGGTGGAAAACGAAAATGATACCCTCTTCATTTACAGCAAACTTCTCGAGACGTTCAGAACCGCTCCCGAACGGTATGTAGCGAAAGAAAACGTGGAAATATTACGCGGCAATTTCCTCGCTAAAAGCGATACCGCTGTCTTCGCGCGGACTTCCGTGAAAGAACTCGAATACATTTCGCTGTTTCCGAGACCCGTCGTCTGGCAGGATAACCTGCAATTGACGGCTGATTCCGTTTACGCCGAATTGACAAACAGAAAACTGTCGTACGTGTACGCGAAGAAACTTGATGGTTTCCCGGGAACGAAAAACTCGTTCCTCCTCGTCGTGAACCGAGATACTTTCTTCAGCGAAAGGTACGACCAGATAACAGGCAAGGACATTAAAATTAAATTCGAAAACGATTCGATTAAATCCGTGGAAGTCTATAAGAATTCCTCAAGCATATACTTCACTTACGAAAACTTCAAAGCAAACGGCGTGAATTTCGTCAACGGCGAGAATATGTACATATCTTTCGACGAAAACCAAAAAGTCTCGAAAATCAGAATTGAGAAATACCCGAAAGGACAATACGTTCCCGAATCAAAAATGAAAACCGTCCTGCTGACCTTGCCTGGATTCATACTGCGTACTGACAAACCGGGGAAGAGATAATTGGCAATTAGTAATTACAGATTTTAAAATTTAATTCGTTTCCGAGAGTCTCCCCGCTTTTCGGGGGACTCTCGTTCCGTTTCAGACGGAAAATCAGGGACTTATGAAAATGATTTCTGCTGTTCTTTATGTAATCCAGCCTTTTAAGGTGGGGGTGGAAGATAAAATCACTTGCCCGCCAGTGTCTTTTCATAAAATTTTTCGTACACGCGCACAATTTTTTCTTCGTTAAAATACTCCGCTCTCTCTCGCGCGTTTTTCCTGAAAAGTTTATATTTCTTTTCGTTCGTAAGCAAATCAATCGCGTACTTCGCCATTCTGTCAACGTCGCC